>CALMAN010000040.1:5140-32827 GCA_937859835.1 uncultured Acidipila sp.
ACTCCGCCGTGCCCTCCAGAAAGAGCGTAGCCGCGCGCTCGCCGCTCAGCGGATCGTCGGTCGGCCCGGTGTAGTTGACCAGCAGGACCCATCCGCCCGGGAGCAGCGTGCCGCGGGTTTGGGCGCAGGCCAGGGCCAGATCCGCTTCCGAAAAGAAGTACAGCACTTCCGAAAACACCACGAGGTCGAACTGCTCGGCGGGCCACGCCCCCGGAGCTTCCATCTGCCGGATGCTGACGCCGGGAAGCGCGGCGCAGCGAGCCCGCGCCGCCGTGGCTGCCGCTTCCACAAAGTCAATGCCCAGCAGCCGGTCGCAGCGGGCAGCGAGCCGTTCGGTCAGCACGCCGATGGAGCAGCCCACTTCGAGCGCCGAGCGGAAACGGCGGCTGCCCAGCGCCGCCAGCGTGGCATCGTACTTGGCCTGCTCGTAGGCGCTCGCGACAAAGTTCCACGGGTCGCGGCTGGCCCGATACAAGCGCTCAAAGTGGTCTCGCGAACGGGATCCGCCCCCCTTGGCGCTCACGGCTCGAGAAACACCTCGTAGGGGCGGCAGGCGATGCGGAGCAGCGCTTCTGGCAGGCGAAAGCCTTCCGGCGAGTCCGGGACCAGGTCCCCATACTGGGACGCGTGCGCCCGGATGGCGGCCCCCTTGGCTTCGAGATGCTCCGCGATGGGGAGCCGCCAGCCGGCGGACACCCGGTGCGGCAGCCAGGTGTCCCCGGCCAGCAACCATCCCCACACCGGGTACGCCAGCAGACGGCAGCCGGTGCGCGAGGCGACCGAGCGGGCGAGCAGGGCGCCGGCTTCGTGATCGCAGTGAGGGTCCGCCTGCCAGGGCCCGACGATCACGCCGCAGTTGCCCTCTTGCGCCCAGGCCACCAGCTGCGCCACCGCCGCCTCGGTGACCGCGAGCGCGGTGTCCGGCTGGTGGAGAAAGCGGAGGTGTTCGCGCCCGAGGCCGAGTTGCGCGACCGCCGCATAGGCTTCCGCGGCGCGGAGCGCGGCCAGGCGTGCGGGCGGGTACTGCGCCGAGCCTGGGTGCGAGGCCGCCCCATCAGTCAGGATCACGACCAGCGGCGGTTTCCCCTGGCCGCAGCAGCCGGCGATCAGCCCGCCGCAGCCCAGGCTTTCATCGTCAGGGTGCGGGGCGAGGATCAGCGGGCGCGCGCCGCCCAGGATCTGCTCGCGGGTGCCAAAAGGAAGCTGCTCCCAGCTCGCGATCACCTCGCCGGCCGTTGCCGTTTCCTGCGTCGTTCCCCGCGTCGTTCCCGGCGTCATGGCGCTTCGCCCTCCCGCAGGTAGTAGCCTGCCGCTTCGGCCAGGGCTTCGTCCGGAGCGGGCTGGCGCAGATAGGTTTCCAGGTCCCGCGCCACGCGTTCGGCATCACTGCCGGCCATAAACGCGGCGAGCCCCAGGCTACGCTGCACCAGTTGCACGGCAGAAAGCGATGCGGTCTCCACGGCGGTGCGGGCCAGGTTGACGTAGGCCACGGCCTCGCTTGCCTCGGACCCTTCGGCGCGCACGGCTGCCTCGGCAAGCCAGAGCCGCCCGGTTTCGTGGGCGATCGCCAGCTGGCCGAAACGCATGCGCTGGTAGGGCGCCGTGTCGCGCCCGCGCCGCCGCAGTTCCTGCCGCGCGATGCCCATCAGGGCCGCCACGCCGCCCAGGGCTACGGCCGAGCTGCGCCACGCGCCTGTTGAAAAGACGGGCTCGCGCAGGTAGTCGCCAGCGCGCCCCAGAAGCGCGTCCGGTCGGAGCTCCACCCCGGAAAGATCGACGCTGCCGGTCACGGCCGCGCGCATCCCGGCGAGCCGGACACCCTTGTGCGTGACCCGCGCCGGAGGCTCGACCGCGACGACCAGCATCTGCGGACCGTCGGCCGTTTCCGCCGTGACCAGTGCCCGGCCGGCAAAGCCGGCCGCCGAGCAGAACCACTTTTCGCCGTGGAGCACGAGGTGGCGATCCAGGCGCAGGCGGTTTTCCGGCCCGTCTGTGACCCACAGCGCGAACAGCTCGCCGGCCTCCGCATCCCGCGCCGCGGCAGACAGCTGGCCGGCAGTTCCGTAGCGCCGCACCAGTTCAAGCGCGTTGACGTGCGCCTCAAAAATGCGACCCAAAGCCAGATGCACGGAGCCAAGGCGGTGCAGGAGCTCGAAAAGCCCGCGCGCGCCCTCGGCCCCGTGCAGCCCCAGGCCGCCGCAGGCAACCGGCAAGGGCGCCAGGAGCAGACCGGCTGCCCGCAGCGCGGCCATGCCGGCGGCCGGGAACTCGCCGGTTCCGTCGCAGGTCCGGGCCTCACTCTCCAGGGCCGGAGCCAGCTCCTGGAGCCGTTCTTGAAGCTGGTTCTGCAGCTGGTTCTGCAGCTGCTTTTGAAGCGGCACCGGCAGCCCCGTGTGGGGACTCACTCTGCCACCAGCAGCGAGGCCCCGGACGCGGCAGGGTCCCGGCGGATGGCGAATGAGCGCAGGAGCTGCCGGGCGATGGTGATCTCGCGCGGCAGCTCCGCAAAAGCCACCCGTTTCCGTCGCAAAGCCGGGCTCGCTTCCTCGAGCATCGCCCAGCCCGCGCCGCGGTAGGGGCAGAGCAGTGCGTTCGCGAGCAGGTCGGTCGAAACCCTGAGCTCTGTCGCGAGCGTCCGGGCGCCTCCGCGGGACCGCCCGGACCGTGCTCCCTCCCGCAGCCGCTGATACCGCTGTTCAAAGCGCAGCCGGCGCAGCGCGTCGAAGGCCGGCTCATAGGCTTCATCCACAAACTCGTCCTGCTTGAGCATGCGCCGCCGGATGGTTTCGGCCATGCCACGGGCTGCCCGGCCTTCCACTCTGCCGGACACAGTGACGCAGATGGAAGGGTCATGCCGCACGCGCCCGTCCAGCATCCGCACCCGCTCGATCAAGCCCCGGTCTTCTCCGCTGGGGATGGAAGGCACACCCCCGACGCGACGGAACATGGAGGTGGTGATCGCAATGCTGGCGCCGGAGCTTTCCGTGTGGCGGGGCCAGAGGTCAGCCCTGTCCGGAAGCAGGATGGCGCGCATCCTGTTGAGCAGCTGCGCAAAGGCCACTTCTCGTGCATCGTCCTCATGGAGATGCATCGGGATGTGGAGCGCATCCACGGGATCAATGAGGGCGCGTCCACACACGGCGTCCGAACCCTGCGCGACAGCACGGAGGTTGGCTTCAATCCAGTCGGCCGGCACTTCCGCATCGGCATCGGTTGTCAGCAGGACCCCTTCGTCGAGCAGGGAAGCAGCATGGCTGGTGGCGAGCCGGCGGGCGATGCCTGCGCTGGCCTGTTCGGGGGCAAGCGAGCAAACCACGATGTGCACCGTGCCGGCCGCCTGGGGAGCGGCCTCCACCCGTTCCAGGGTGTTGTCGGTGCAGTTGTTTAGCAGCAGCACGAGGTGGTCGGCGCGTACCGACTGCCGCGCCAGCGCCAGAAGACACCTGCCAATCCGCTGCGCCTCGTCCCGTACCGGAATGGCCACGGCGCTTCTCACGCCTGTTTGCATGAGGGAGATTCTACGGTTGCTGCGCAGGCGTCCGGGGCAGGACGGCGCTGGCTGCTGCACATTCGCTTTCGCGAGCTTGCACGCCGCGGACCGGGTAAGACGGGCCGGAAGCGAAGTGGCGTCGACGGCCTGCGAGCAGCAGAGGGTGCCGCCGGGCGCGCCCGTCTGCCCGGGGGGCGGTCCGATTGCACAGCGTCTACGAAGTGCCAGCCCAGCGCTTGGCTGGCGTTCGCCTGGCTCCCCCTGACTGAACCAGGGGGCGTGCGGTGTGGTGAAAGTGCTTTGCGGCATGCCGAGCGCAAGTGCGTCCCAAGCACTTGACCGGAGGCTACTCGCTTTGAAGCTCGTCGATCAGCACCCGGGCCTTGACCGTGAGGGTTTGCGCCCCGTCCAGGTCGTTCTCCGCTACCAGCTGGCGCGCCTTCGCCAAAAACGCATGCACCTGCAGCTCAATGACCTGGCCGTCACTGGTGGTGGGCTCCTTGACCTTGCTCAGGCGGCCCTCCTGTACCTGGATCTGGCTCATCATCCGTGTTCGTTCGCTGCTGCTGATCGCGCCGCCGGTTGACAGCTCCCCGAGAGCGGGCGCTGCTTCCTGGGCTGTGGAGCCACTCGTGGATGGGGGAGTGTCCGGGGCCGGCGGTGTTTCTGCCCCGGCGCTGGTCCCGGCCGGCAAGCCGGTGCGGGGCGGGCTCCCGGCGGGCGTGTTGGCGGTGCTGCTCGCCGGGCTTCCCGCCGGGTTTGCCGCGCCCGGGGCGCTGGTGCTCGCTGTTTGCGTTGCCGGCTTCCTATGCTCCTTGTGGACACCCTTTACCTTTTTGGGCGTGGGTGCGGCAGCCGGGGGAAGCCCTGGCTGCACGTCCCGCTTCGCTTCGGGCGGTACGGAAGGGAGGGGCGTGATGACCGTGATGGTTGAGGAGGGCGCGGGCGGCGCGGCCGCCGGCTTGGCCGGCGCGGGCGGCGGCGGAGGCGCGGGCGCTTTGTGGCGGCAGCCAGACACCACTGTGCCCAGCAGCAGCAACGCGACGGCCAAAAGGGGGCGGCGGGGCGTCATCGCTTTTCCTCGCTCAGCACGCCGTCAGCTCGCGATGCGGCTGCCTTTTCCCGTTCGCTTGCATGGCTAAGCGGGATCCGCATGGTGAAAGTCGAGCCGCGCCCCGGTTCCGACTCCACTTCAAGTACCCCGGCATGCAGCTGCACGATCCGGTAGCACATGGCCAGCCCGATCCCGCTTCCATCCTTCTTGGTTGTAAAGTACAGGTCGAAGATCCTGGGCAGCACTTCGGCGGCGATCCCCTCGCCATCGTCGCTGACCCGCAGCACGGCGTGGCGGGCCTCCTCGCTCAGCAGGATGCGGAGCGTACCGCCGTTCGGCATGGCCTGAGTTCCGTTCAAAACAATGTTGAGAATGGCCTGCCGCAGCATGTCAGCATCGACCTTGACGACGACGGCCCGTTGCGGAAGCTCGGTGACCAGCTGCACATCGTGGGTGGCCATTTCGGCCGAGGCCAGCATGAGCACGGCAGAGGTGATGCCGCGCAGGTCCTCGTCTTCCAGCTGCAGCTCCATGGGGCGGGAAAAGTCGATCAGGGTCTGCACGACCCGGTCCAGGCGCTGGATTTCGCTTTGGATCACGTCCAGGTGGCGCATGGCCGGCGCGTCCGGGCCGCTCAGCTTGTTGCGCAGCAGTTCCAGGTGCACCACGATGGCATTGATCGGATTCTTGACCTCGTGGCCGACGCCGCCGGTCAGCCGCCCGATGGCGGAAAGCCGGCGCGACAGCTCCAACTCGCTTTCAATTTCGCGTACCGATTCCAGGTCGTGCAGCGTAAGCAGGGCGCCCAGGCTGTCGCGCTCGCCGTACTCGCGGCCATCGTGAATGATTTCAAGCGAAACCTCGACGTGGCGCCCGTTCTCGGTGGTCACCTCGGCCTGGGGAATGGAGGTGCGATGCAGAAAGGCCTCGCGCACCATGCGGTCCAGCTTGGTCGAGCGAGAAAAGATCTGCCTGGCTTCGGCGCCCAGCATCTGCTCCCGGCCAAGGCCCAGGAAGCGCTCGACCGAGCTCGACACCAGCACCGCGCGCGAGTCGCGGGTGAACAGCATCATGCCGTCCTGGAGGTTGGAAAGGATCTGGTCGAGGTTTTCCTTGAGCGCCGAGAACACCTCTTCCGTGTTGCGCATGCGCTCGCCGATGCGCTCGATGCTGCTCGAAACCCGGAGCAGGGTATCGCGCGAGTGATCAAGGGACAGATCGCGAACCTGATGGCTGACGTCCGCAGCCTCGGCGTTGAGGACATCGAGGCGCCGGCTGATCTGCTCGAGCGGCGCCAGGGCAAGGGTGGCGACAAAAGCGGCGGCCAGCAGGGACACGAGCAGCGTGCCGGCCGCGTAGGCGCAGGCCTGCAGGATGCTGGGGCGGAAGACCTGCCGCAGAAAGCTGGTGCGCATGCCGATGTGGACGGTGGCAAAGGACTGGCCGTTGCGGACCAGCGCCAGCGGCAGGTCGTACACGCGGGGCTTGCCGAACACCACCTGGAGAATTTTGACCGGCGAGCGGTCGCGCAGCTGGGCGTAGGCGGAACGCCAGGGCAGGGGATGCCCGCTCAGGAGAGGATCGGTGCTGATCAGCGCGACACTGCTGCTGTCGGCGACCGTGATGTCGAAGATGGTGGGCGAGTAGCTGATGATCGAGTCCATCAGCGCATTGAGGGCAGCGTCCTGGTGGAGGACCTGCACCACTTCAGCGCGGAACAAAGCGGGCGGCAGGGTGGGGTGAATGGTGCCCCGAATCACCCCTTCCTCAATGGCCTCGCGGGTCGCGAACAGCACCTGGTGCGCGATGATGTCGGTAGACGAGTAGCTTTGGTCGACATACTGGCTGAGCGAGCGGGAAAGATAGATCCACGAAGTTGCGGAAACCAGCAGGAATACCAGCCCGGTTACCGCGGCCACGAGTTTGGTCTTCAAGCGCATAGCAGCCCTTGTACCGCACCAAGTGCCCGCGGTGGTGGACGGCGCAGATCCTGGCTAATCCTCGCGCCCGAGCGGAACGCGCGGCTGGTCTCTGCGCAGCCGGCTTTGCCCGTACTCCTTCAGCTTGTTGTGCAGCGTTTTCAAGCTGATGCCCAGGATCTCTGCGGCGCGCGTCTTGTTGTTGTTTGTGGAAGCAAGCGTTTTCACAATCAGGAGCCGTTCGGCTTCGTCGACCGTGGTGCCCACTTCGACCTTGACCGTGTTGGCGACCGCGGTATCGACGGCGGTTTCGATGCCGCGGGTGCCAAAGCCCGGCGGCAGATGGTGGATGCCGACCGGGTTGGTGCCGCAAAGAATCACGGCGCGTTCGATGGTATTGCGGAGCTCGCGCACGTTGCCCGGCCAGTCGTACTGCATCAGGCGCTGCAGCATGCCGGGGTCTACGCCCGGCACCTGCCGGCCGTGTTTCTCGTTCATGTCCTGCACCATGGCTTCCACAATGGCGGGGATGTCTTCCTTATGCTCGCGCAGCGGCGGCATGTGGATGTTGAACACATTCAAGCGGTAGTACAGGTCGGCGCGCAGCTGCCCCCCGTCCACGGCAGCGTCCGGGTTTTTGTTGGTCGCGGCAAGCACCCGCACATCCACCGGCGACTCCACCTTGGAGCCGAGCCGGCGCAGCTTTCTGTCTTCCAGCACGCGCAGCAGCTTTGCCTGGGTCGCTACCGGCATTTCGCCGATCTCGTCGAGCAGCAGCGTCCCTTCCTCAGCCAGCTCAAAGCAGCCGGCCCGGCGCTCCAGCGCCCCGGTAAAGGAGCCTTTTTCGTGGCCAAAGATCTCGCTTTCGATCAGGGTTTCGGGGATGGCGGCGCAGTTAACGGCAACAAACGGCTTGGGTTTGCGCGGGCTAAGCTCGTGCAGCGCACGTGCGACCAGCTCCTTGCCGGTGCCGCTTTCGCCCGTGATCAGCACAGAAACGTTGGACGGCGCGACCTGCTCGATGAGCGCGTAGATGTCGCGCATCTTGCGGGAGTTTCCAACCAGCGGGCCCAGGATGCCGGTGTCGCGCAGCTTGCGCCGGGTCACCTCCAGGTGGCGCTCGGTTTGCCGCTTGTGGGTGGCGTTGGACAGGGTGGTACGGAGGCGGACCGCGTCGACCGGCTTTTGGATGAAGTCGTACGCGCCAATCTTCATGGCTTCCACGGCCAGGTCGATGGAGCCTTGCGCGGTCAGGACCACTACCGTGCAGTCGTTCTTGACCTTGGACAGCTGCTGGAGCAGCTCGAGGCCATTCATCCGGGGCATTTTCAGGTCAGTCACAATGATGCCCGGCTGCCAACTCAGCTTGTCGAGCGCTTCCACCCCGTCGCCGGCCATCTCGGTCTCATAGCCCCAGGAGGAGACCAGCTCCGCAAGACCGTGCAGGGCGTGCACCTCGTCTTCAACAATCATGATGCGCTCTGGTGTGCTCATGGCCCTGCGTGTCCTTGTCTGCGGCGCGTGGGAGCCGCGGGTTGTCCGGTAGCGAACATGGAAGTAAAGTGCTTCCTTGTTTGTAGCATGCACAACAAATGGTGTGTGACCAATTTGAAACGCCCATGAAAAATGCGCACGCTGGGCTTGCGACCGGTGCTTCGCCGGTGGCTGGACGGATGTATGCTGCTGCTATGTTGCCCTACGAGATCGAGCCGGAAGCCCTTTCTACCCTTCTGGGGAACGCAGAAGAGCCGCCCTTTCTCCTTTTGGACGTCCGTGAGCCACAGGAAGTGCAGCTGGCACGCATCCATGGTAGCGTGAGCGTGCCCATGGGTGAAGTGCCTTCCCGGGCGCACGCGGAGTTCGATCCGGATGGGCGCATCATTGCGTTGTGCCACCACGGCGTGCGCTCTCTCCATGTTGCGGCCTGGTTGCGCAAGGAGGGTTTCGAGCAGGCGCAATCGCTGGCCGGCGGCATCGACGCCTGGTCGCTGCGGGTAGACCCGCGTATTCCCCGGTACTAAGCACCTCCCGCCGCCCTTTCAACCAGAAACGTAGAGGCATGCGTGACGTTATCGGCACTCCAGTTTGCCCGGGACCACCAGGCCGCTTTTCTTGAGGAACTGAAGCACCTGCTGCGGATTCCGTCCGTTTCTACGCGGCCCGAGCACCGCGCCGATGTCCAGGAGGCGGCGGCATGGCTGGCCCGGGAGCTGCGCGCGATGGGCATGGAACATGTTGAGCTCCTCGAAGTGAACACCGGCAAGGGGGAATCCGGTCACCCGCTGGTGCTGGCCGACTGGCTCCACGCGCCGGGCAAGCCGACCGTCCTCTGCTACGGCCACTACGACGTGCAGCCCCCCGACCCCCTCGACGAATGGGTGACGCCCCCGTTTGAGCCTACCGAACGCGAGGGAAACCTGTATGCCCGGGGGGCGGTCGACGACAAGGGGCAGATGTACATGCACCTGAAGGCGCTGGCCTCGCTGTTTGCCGCGCACGGGGGCAGGCTGCCCGTGAACGTGCGCGTAATCCTCGAAGGGGAAGAAGAGGTTGGCGGCGAATCGATCGGGATCTTTGTGCAGGAGGGTGGGGACAGGCTGCGGGCCGACTTCGCCCTGATCTCGGACACGGAAATGTTTGCCCCGGAGCTGCCTACCCTGTGCGTGGGATTGCGGGGCATGATCTATACCGAGGTGGAAGTGCGCGGAGCCCGTACTGACCTCCACTCGGGGATGTACGGGGGTGCTGCCCCCAATCCGTTTCTGGCGCTGGCGCGCATTCTCGCGGGCCTCAAGGATGCCCAGGGCCGCATCCTCATTCCGGGCATTTATGACGGGATCGAGGCGCCCACGGCCGACGAACTGGCTGCCTGGCGCCGGCTCCCGTTCGACGAAGCCAGGTACCTCGAGGAAGAGATCGGCGCCCCGGCGCTGGTGGGCGAGCCCGGCTACTCCGTGATGGAGCGCACCTGGGCGCGACCGACCCTGGAAGTGCACGGCATGCCCGGAGGCTTTGTCGGCGCGGGCGCGAAGACCGTGATCCCGGCCAGGGCGACGGCCAAGATTTCGCTCCGGCTGGTGCCCGGCATGCGCGCCGACGAGGTGTTCGGGAAGTTCAAGCAGCACGTCGAGTCGCTCCTCGAGCAGGGGGTTACCGCCGAGGTGCGGCTGATTCACTCGGGCGAGCCGGCCGTGATCGGCACCGACAACCCGTATATCCGCTCGGCCGTGGAGGCGCTGCGGCAGGTGTGGGGCACGGAGCCGGTCTTTGTGCGCTCCGGTGGGTCCATCCCGGTGGTGGGCGAGTTTGCGCGCGCCCTCCGGATTCCGAGCGTCATGATGGGCTTTGGGCTGCCGGACGATAACCTCCACGCGCCGAACGAGAAGTTTGCAATCGCCAACTTTCATCGCGGGATTGAAACGCTGATCACCTTTTTTGAGCTGCTGGGCGCCCGAACCGGCGAGGCGGCCGGGTGAGCGGGCCCCGCGCCTTTGTGCTGGCCGGCGGCCAAAGCCGCCGCATGGGCCGGAACAAGGCACAGCTGGCCTGGATGGAACACTGGAGCGGAAACAGAACTGAAGACCCGCACGGCGCGGGGGCGGCGGACGGCGACGGGACCGTGGGCCAGACCCTGCTTGAGCATGCGCTCGCGACCCTGCGCCGGTGCGGGTTTCTGCCCGGGGTCGCCGGTCTGCGCGGGCTCGTTCCGGCCGGCGCCCCGGTTGTTCCGGACCACTTCCCGGAGGCGGGACCCCTGGGCGGGATCGAAGCCGCGCTTGGCTCGCTGGCCGCCGAGCCGCCGCAGCCCGTTCTGTTCGTTCCGGTCGACCTCCCGCTGCTGCCGGAAGCGCCCTTGCGCTGCCTGTTTGCGCGGTCCCTTGCTACCGGCGCCTTGGCGACCATCCCGGTGGCTGAAGGGCGGCCGCAGCCGCTCTGCGCCGTGTACCACTCTTCGCTCGCCCCCGGCATCGGCGCCGCCCTGGAAGCGGGTGACCGCAAGGTGCTGCGCGTCCTGTGCGATCTGGCGGGTCCGGCGCTCGACATGCCGCGCATCGAGGCGCTGGCTCCTTTATACGGGTGGGACACCCGCGGCTGGTTTTTCAATGTCAACACCCCGCTCGAGTACGCTTCGGTGCCGCGGGCTGCGCGCGCCGGCAGGGCGGGCGTACATTGAAGCCAGGGCGCCGCGACTGCGGCACGGGCGCGGCATCGCGCCGGCCGGGAAAGTGCACACACCATGCCGGACGAGACCGACCTCCCGCAACATCCCGCGCAACATGCTCCGCAACAGGCCGAGCAGGAGCAAAAACCCGACCTCGACAACCTGCCGGAAGACTTCCGCTATATTGAGCGCCTGGTCGATGAGCCGGTTCCGGACGACGAGCAGGTCCGCCAGGAAACCGAGCAGGCGGGCGAACAGCAGCCGTACATCGCTTTTGAACACGTGTGCAAGTCGTTCGGCGATTTCCACGTGCTCAAGGACGTCAGCTTCTTTGTCAACGCCGGGGAAACGCTCTGCATTCTGGGCCGCTCGGGCGTGGGCAAGTCCGTGTCGCTGCAGCAGCTGATGGGCTTCTACAAGCCCGACAGCGGACGCATCCTGGTTGCGGGCGAAGACATCACCGACTTCAACGAGGAGCAAATGCAGCTCATCCGCCGCAAGGTGACGATGGTCTTTCAAAACGGCGCGCTGTTTGATTCGCTTTCCGTGCGCGAAAACGTCGCTTTTCCCCTGCGCGAAAAAGACAAGCTCGCCGAAGACCAGATCCAGCAGATCGTTTCGGGACTGCTCGAGATGGTGGGCGTGACCGGCTCTGGAGACGAGCTGCCTGCGGCCCTTTCGACCGGCATGAAGCGCTCGGTGGCCATTGCGCGCGCGCTTGCCGCACAGCCGCAGGCGATTCTTTATGACGAGCCCACGACCATGGTTGACCCCCTGATCGCGCGGCTGATGGGCGACCTGATCCAGAAGCTGAAGCACCAGCTCAAGCTGACCAGCATCGTGGTGACGCACGACATGCGGTTTGCCGAGCGGCTCGCCGCCCGCGTGCTCTTTCTTCACGAGGGCAAGGCGCGCTTCTTCGGGACCACCGACGAGATGAAGGCCTCCAAGGACGAGGTGCTGTGCCAGTTCCTCGACCTGGACGCGCTGGTGCTGCCGGGCTGAGCCGCGGATCCCGCCGTTGATTTCGCGGTTGGTACACTAGCTCCTGTGAAGCTTGCGCTGGCGCAGATCAATCCCACGGTTGGTGATTTCTCCGGCAATCTCCACACCATGATTCGCTTTGCCGAGCGCGCAGCCGAGGCAGGCGCCGCGCTCGCGATCTTTCCGGAGCTGGCGGTGTGCGGCTACCCGCCGGCGGACCTGCTTGAAAAGCCTGCCTTTGTGGATCGCGCGCAGGAAGTGGTCCGGGAGCTGGCCGAGCGTACCGGGCCGCTCGGCATTGGGCTCCTGTGCGGCTTTCCTTCGCCCGCGCCGCCCGAGTCGGGCAAGCACGTGTACAACTCGGCAGCCCTGCTCGCAGGGGGCCGGGTCGCGTTTGTGCAGAGCAAGCGGCTTCTGCCCTTTTATGACGTGTTTGATGAGCAGCGCTACTTCGCGCCTGCCCCTTCGCAGGCGATCTGTGAGTTCAGGGGCGAGCGCATCGCCATCACCATCTGCGAGGACGCCTGGAACGACAAGAGCTTTTGGGAAACGCGCCGCTACCAGGTCGACCCGATCGAAGAGCTGATGCGCGCCCGCTCCCCCGGCGAGGGCCCGGCGGCCCGGCTCATCGTGAATATTTCGGCATCGCCCTACTGGCGCGGCAAGCGGGAAACGCGCCGGGAGATGTTGGCCGCGATCGCCCGCCGCTACGGGGTTCCGGTGGTGCTGGTGAACCAGGTCGGCGGCAACGACAGCCTGCTGTTTGACGGCACCAGTTTTGCGCTGGACGCCCGCGGCGAGACGGGGGCGCGCGCGCTTTCCTGCGCGGAAGATCTGGTCTTGTTTGACACGGAAACCGGGTGCGGCGAGATACGGCCCGCGCCCGGGGCGAGCGGGGCGGACGAGGACGCGCTTTGCTACGGGGCGCTGGCGATGGGCGTCCGCGATTATGTGCGCAAGTGCGGCTTTGGCCGGGTGCTGGTGGGCCTGAGCGGCGGCATCGACTCGGCGCTTGTGGCTGCGATTGCGGTCGACGCGCTGGGGCCGGAAAACGTGGTCGGGGTCGGCATGCCCAGTGAATACTCGTCGACCGGCTCGGTCGAAGACAGCCGCGAGCTCGCCCGGAACCTGGGCATCCGCTTCGAAATCCTGCCGATCGCGCCCATGTTTGGGGAGTTCACTCTCGCGCTCGCACCGCTGTTTACGGGCGCGCAAAGCGACCTGACCGAGGAAAACCTCCAATCCCGCATCCGCGGCACCCTGCTGATGGCGCTTGCCAACAAGTGGAACGCGCTGGTGCTGACCACCGGCAACAAGAGCGAGATGGCCACAGGCTATTGCACGCTCTACGGGGACATGGTGGGCGCGCTGGCCGTGATTGGGGACGTGATGAAGACGGAAGTGTACCGGCTTTGCCAGTACGCCAACCGCGACCGGGTGCGCATCCCGGAGGCGATTCTGGTCAAGCCGCCCTCGGCCGAGCTGCGTCCCGGCCAGCTCGATACCGACTCGCTGCCCGACTACGCGGAGCTGGACCCGGTGCTTTCGGCCTATATCGAGCGCTATGAAACAGCAGGGGAGATTGCCGCGCACACCACGCTGAGCCCGGACGAGGTGGCGCGCGTGCTCAAGCTGGTGGAGCGCTCGGAGTACAAGCGCCAGCAGGCGGCGCCCGTGCTCAAGGTAACGCCCAAGGCCTTCGGCATGGGCCGGCGCTTTCCCATCGCGGCCAAGGCGCAGGTGTAGCGCCCGGCGACTGTCCGCGGCTCCCCGCGACTCCGAGCAACTCCGAAGCTGCCTTGCTTCCTGGAGGCGGACGGGAGCAGCGGCGCGAGGGGTTTGATCTTCGCGCATGGTCAGGAGTGCGTGGGCAGCAGCACCATCTCGCCCTGCCGGCTGGTGTGGCTCAGGCGCACAATGTGCGGCGTCAGCACGATGACCAGGCTGTCGCGCGTGTTGCTGAGGTTGCGGTTGGTCCCAAACCCGAAGCCGGGGATCTCGCTCAAAAACGGGATGCCGATCAGCGCCGAGCTTTCCTGGTTCGAAAGCTGGCTCAGCAGCACGGTTTTCTCGCCGGGCTTGACGGTGATGATCGACGTGAGCTGGCGGTTGTTGATGATCGGGTTGCTGTTGACGATGGTGCCGCTGAGCGAGGAAAGCTGAAACTGCAGCTTCAGCGTGATGTCGCGGTCCTGCTCCACGCGGGGCGTTGCGGTCAGCTTCAGGCCGACGTCCTGGTATTGGACCTGCGGCACCGCCGCCGAAGCCGCCGCGGACAGGGAAGACAAGTTGATGCCGAGGTTCTGGAGCGTGTTTGAAAGCCCCGCCGAGGTGATGCCCGCGATGCTGGTCGACCCGGTCGCCAGGTTTGAGTACGACGAGGTCACGATCGGGTAGCGCTCGCCGACGCGGACGCTGCCTTCTTCCTGGTCCAGCAAACGCAGCTCGAGCTTGTCGAGCAGGCGGGTATCGGAGTCGTTGAGCTGCAGATTGGCGGTGGACCCGGCGAGCGTGAGGCCGGTGGTGGTGATGCCGCCGCCGAAGTAGGCAAAGGGTTGCGACAGGATGGTGGACCCGGCCTGGCCGGACAGGATCAGCGCGAGCGCGATCTCCTCGATGTTGCCCGGGCTGGCCAGCCCGCTGGAGATGATCTGCTGGACCAGCGCCGGGTTGTTCTTGACCAGGCTGTCGATCTCGCTGGTGACGTTGAAGATGGTGCTCGATTGCGGCAGCTCCGCGCCCTCGTTGACCATGTGCTGGGTTTGCACCTCGTACATGTCGACGTCGAGCATGACCTCGCTGCGGCCGGCGAGCATCTCGTTCACTTCAAAGTTGAAGGCGCGCATGCGCAGGTCCGGTGCGCGCACGGTAAGGGTATTGGTTGACTCGTGCACGGTCGCCTGCTGTGCTTCGAAAACGTTGCGCGCGATATTGCCGACGTCGTTCAGCTCGGGGGTGGTAAGCCCGGGCAGAAAGATGGTTTCAAGCGCAAGCCGCTCATACTGGGTGCGGTTTTCCTTGGTGTCGAGCGCCAACAAGGCGCGCCGGGGATCGAGCGGCACCAGAAAGGTCCCGGTCGCGAGCGAAAGCATCTGTTCGGCTTCCGCAAAGTTGATGTCGTCGGCGTCGAAGTGAACCCGCTCGGCGCCGACCGACTTGTCGAGCGTGGGCGCGATGCCGTAGGCCTGGAGCACCTGCCGCAGGAGCTCGCCCTTGGGGGCGAGGAGGTGAAAGCTGTGGGTGCCGCTGTCGGGGGCAAGCGCCACGGGGGGCCCGGCGTCGTCGAGCACGGGAGCAGGCCGGGAGGCGCTCGGCTCCGGGTCATCGGCAAAGTCGGCCTCGTGCTCCAGCACCAGCGGGTTGCGGCTATCCTGGGCCGCGGCCTCGAGCATCCGTGCCCGGGCCGTCGCGCCGTCGCCCAGGATGCGCGCCTTCAGCGCCGCCTGCATCAGCTGGGTGGCCAGGTTGTCCCGCGCGATCGCGAGCGCTGCATCGTAGTTGCGGTCCCCGGGGTCAAGCGCGGCGGCCTGGGCGAAAAGCGAAACGGCGAGGTCGAGCCGGTTGCTGTCCACAGCCTTTCCGGCCTCCACAAAGCATCGCTGGGCGCGGTCGCGATCGTGGTTGCTGACATGCGCGGCCGGCGCGTGAGCAGGCCCTTGCGCCCCCAGCGAGCCCGCGGCCAGGCCAAGCCAGACCGCACCCCCGGCCCAGCGCCGCACCTTCAGCGGACCCCGGCTTCCGGCTGGGCGAGCAGGGCTTGGAGCGTCGTGGCGCACACTTCGGGCTCCGCCTCCATCAGCTGCTCAAAGCTGTAGTTGCCGGTCGCGACCGCGATCGTGGGCAGCCCGTGGACGCGCGCCGCGGTCACGTCGTGCACCGTGTCCCCGACGACGCAAACCGTGGCTCCTGGCCCGGCAGCGCTGTGCGCCAGGGCCAGCGCGTGCCGGATCATGTCGGAGCGCACCTCGTATGCATCGCTGAAGCCGCCAAAGGTAAACCAAGGGCGCAGCCCCGCGACTTCGACCTTGATCCAGCCGATCGACTCGATGTTGCCGGTCGCGACGCCGAGCGCCGCGCCCTTGCCCCGCAGGTGGGCCAGCACGGCTTGGACGCCCGGCATGACCACGAGGTCCATCTCGCCCTGGCGCGCCGTCACGCCCTCGCGCATGTGGGCGAAGATCCGCTCCACGTGGGGCCGCCATCCGGCTTCCTCCATGGCCGCCAAACGAAAGGCGTCGCGCAGGATGCCGGGATCGGTGTTGCCGTGCAGGGTAACGCCGTCCAGCACCAGCGGGTGGCCCAGCACCTGCTCCACGGCTGCGAAGAACGAGTCGTAGTGCACGCGGTCCCGCGATCGCAGCAGGGTGCCGTCGATGTCAAACAAGTACGCGTCCTGCTCGTCCCAGCGAAAGCCCGGCCGGATGTACACCTGGCCCGGCGGCGCGGCGGCGGCAGGCGTTGAAGAAGTGGTCATGCCTTCAGGGTAAAGCAGGACCGGCAGGAAGCGGGCGCCGCGGCTTAGCGTGGACTGTTACCAGCGCGTTTGATCTCCAGGATCGGGCGGTCTCCATTCGCGCGTTCCGCGCGCGGCGGACGTTTGAGCCCGGCGCGGACCTCGCCCGGATCGATTTCCAGTTCGGCGACCATGCGGCTGAGCGTGTTCCGGTGTACCTGGAGATCCTTGGCGGCTTTGCACTGGTTGCCGCGGTGCGCAATCAGCACTTCAAGGAGGAAGCGCTTCTTGAACTCGCGGACAGCTTCGCCATAGGTGATGCCGCCGGCATACATTTGTGCCACCAGGGACTCCAGTTCGCGTCTCACTCGGGGTGTCTCTCTTTCCTGTCGATCACTGCAGTTGAAGCATTACCGGGGCATGCTGGCGCAGCAGCCTGGCCCCGTAGCGCACCCGGTCGCGCAGCCCGGCCGGGGTGCCAAGCGCCGTTCCGCGGGCAGCCGCGGCAAAGTAGGGCCCCAGCTTTGAGTTCCGCAGGGCCGGCGAGCCGGGCCAGAAGGCGACCAGAAGCATGACGCCGAGGGTCACCAGCACCCCTCCCTTGACCAGTCCAAAGCCGGCGCCAAGCAGCCGGTCGGCCCAGCCCAGGCCGATCGAGTGCATGGACCAGCGCAGAACGCGGGCGATCGCGTTGGCCAGGATCACCACCGCGAGCACGATGAGCACAAACGAGCCGGCATCGGCCAGCGCCGGCGTCCGCAGCCAGGGAACAAACCAGGGCAGCAGGCGCGTGTAGTTCCAGCTGGCCAGGGCAACACCCAGGACGATGCCGGCCAGCGAAAAGGCTTCCAAAAAAATGCCGCGCCGCGCCGCCTGCAGCACCGAAAGCAGCAGCACGGCCACAATGACCCAGTCTGCGGCAGCCACCTAAAGCGACAACGCCCTACCGGTCAGCAGCCGGTAGGCCTCCAGATAGTTGGCCTGGGTTTTCTCGATGATGGCGGCGGGCAGCGCCGGAGCCGGGGCCTGCTTGTTCCACCGGACCTGCTCGAGGTAGTCGCGCACAAACTGCTTATCAAAGGAAGGCTGCGCGCCGCCGGGCTTGTAGCCTTCGGCGGGCCAGTAGCGGGAAGAATCGGGAGTCAGAACCTCGTCGGCCAGCAGGATCACATCGCCCACGCGCCCGAACTCGAACTTGGTATCGGCCAGGATCAGCCCGCACTGCCGGGCATGCTCGGCGGCGCGGCCGTAGATGGCCAGGCTCAGCGTGCGCAGGGTTTCCGCGTCTTCGGGTCCAATGCGCGCGCACATGGCGGCGAAAGAGATGTTCTCGTCGTGCTCGCCGCCCTGGCTTTTGGAGGCCGGCGTAAACAGGGGTTCGGGCAGCGGGTCGCTTTCGCGCAGGCCCGGGGGCAGGGCGATGCCGCACAGGGAGCCGGTCGCCTGGTAGTCCTTCCAGCCGGAGCCGGAAAGGTAGCCCCGCACCACGCACTCGACCGGAAACATGGCGGCCTGCTTGACCAGCATGGAGCGGCGGCGCAGCAGGTCGCGAAAGGGGGCCAGGGCTTCGGGAAACGCGTCGACCTCGGTAAGGATGAGGTGATTGGGTACGGTGTGCTCCAGGAACTCAAACCAGAACAGCGACAGCTGGGTGAGCACGATGCCCTTGCCCGGGATCCCGCTGCCGAGCACATGGTCAAAGGCGGAAATGCGATCGGTGGCGAGAAGAAGAAGATCGTCGCCCACCGCGTACAAGTCGCGTACCTTGCCGCTTGCGAGTCTCGGGATGCCGTCCAGCTGGGTTTGAAGAACTGGTTGCAAACGAGAGCCTTTCTTGCCGCACGGCGCCGGAGCCCGGTTCCGCCGCGCCGATACCCGATTCTGCGGCGGCTCCCGGGCTTTGTCAATCTCCCCGGCGCCCGGGCCTGCCGGTGTTTCCCGGGCGCGATTTCGTCCCGGGCGTGCGCGACAATCCGCCGCCGGGCGGGCTTATACAAGGGCGGCATGGCTAGCGGGTATGCTCAAGCAATGCGGGTGCGGGTGCTTCTATTCGGGGTGCTGCGGGACAGCTTCGGTACGGCCGAACGGTGGGTCGAGCTGCCGGATGGAGCCTGTTCGGTGAGCACCCTGCTGCGGCACCTGGAGGCTGGGGCAGACCCAGCCCTGCGCGCACTGTGGCCCAGGCTGGCCGTGGCCGTGAACCAGCAGTATGCCCGCGCCGGCGACCCGGTGACCGGCGACGACGAGGTGGCCCTGCTGCCGCCGGTAAGCGGCGGCACGGGCGACCCTGCGAGCGACCGTGTGGTGCTGACCGAGGCCCCGCTGCGGAGTGCGGAAGCCGTAGCCTTGCTGAAAGCCGGAAGCGACGGCGCGGTGGTGGTTTTTGACGGCATTGTGCGCGACAACACCCGCGGCCGGCGGACCGAGTACCTCCTGTACGAGGCATACGGACCCATGGCGCTGGCCGGGATGCGTGAGCTGGCTGCCGAGGCCGGCCGGCGCTTCCCGGTGCGCGCGGTGCTGCTGCACCACCGGCTGGGCCGGCTTGAAGTGGGCGAAACCAGTGTGCTGATCGCGGTAGCCTCGGCGCATCGAGGCGCGGCCTTTGACGCCTGCCGCTGGGTCATCGACACGCTGAAGCAGACCGTACCCATCTGGAAAAAGGAGTTCTTCGTGGATGGGGCGGTGTGGGCAGACGGCGAGCCGTTTCCCGATGCCCTGCGCCCCGAAACAGGCTCGCCCACGGTGCACGGTTGACCCGCTTCCGGGCGCTCTTGCTCGCCGCGGCGAGCCTGCTTGCGCCCCTTGGCCCGGCCCACGCGCAGGAGGGCGAAACCCTGCGCGTGCAGGTGCGCCTGGTAAGCCTGTTCGTCAACGTGACCGATGCCCACGGGGCGCCGGTAGCCGACCTCCTGAAGCCGAATTTCAGCGTGTCCGAAGACGGCGTGCCGCAAACGGTCTCCATCTTTGAAAAGCAAACCAACGTCCCGCTTTCGCTTGTGCTCGCCGTCGATACCAGCGGTTCGACCCGCAAGGATCTGGACCTGGAGCAGCATGCCGCCCACGACTTTGCGCGCACGCTGCTGACCCCGGCCGACCGGCTTTCGCTGCTTGACTTCAATTCGGACGTGCGTGAGGCGGTCCCGTTCACCAACAATCTGCGGCAGATCGACAGCGGCCTGGCCAGCCTGAGCCACGGCCCGGCCACAGCCTTTTACGCGGCCATCCTGCTTGGCTCGCAAACACTGGCTCCGCGGGGCGGGCGCAAGGTGCTGGTGGTGGTTTCGGACGGCGGCAACACGGTGGCCGGCACCTCCTTTGAGCAGGCCCTGGCCGAGGCCCAGCGCTCGGACGTGATCATCTACAGCCTGATCGACACACCCATCGAGGCGGACGCCGGCCGCGACACCGCGGGCGAGCACGCCATGATCACGCTGAGCCAGGAAACCGGGGGGCGCGCGTTCTATGTCGACCAGGGAGGCCTTCCGGCGGCGTTTCGCAAGGTCAGTGACGACCTGCGCACGCAGTACCTGCTCGGCTACTACCCGCAACCGGCCGCGAAGGCAACGAATCCGCTGAGCGGCGCAAACGGGTTTCGCGCCGTCCACATCGCGCTCCAGGGCCTGCCTGCCGGCACGCAGGACACCCCGCACTACCGCGCCGGCTATTACCGTGCCGCGACCGAGCCCTGAGCCCCTACAATGAGAGCCATGCCCCCGCGATCCGCCCCCGCATTGCGGCGTTCCAAGTCTCTGCCTGCCGGTGAAAGCGGGCAGGAAGCCTTGTACCTGCGCTTTCTGAGCGAAAAACAGGTGCCGGTGCAGGTCAAGCTGCGCGATGGCGAAGTGGTCGCGGGCTGGATCGAGTACTTCGACGAACGGATGATCCGGCTGACGCGGGAAGGCGCGCCCAACCTGTTCATCTACAAGGAGCAGATCCGCACCATTACCGAGCTTGGGCGCCGGGCCGAAGCGCGCCGCAAGGCAGGCGAGCGCAAGGCAGCCGGGGACGGGAAAGAGGAAAAAGCGAAATGAGCCAGCTGCCGGAAGGCATCAAGTGGAGCTTTGTGCAGGACGCGGCGCCGATCGCGCTCCAGGCGGGGGCGCTGCTGCGCAACTTCTACGCCGAAGGGGTTGAAACCGAGTACAAGACCGAGGTCGACCTGGTCACGGTGGCCGACCGGACCAGCGAGCGGCTGCTGCTGGAGCAGCTGTCGGCGGCGTTTCCGGAGCACGGCGTTTTTGGCGAGGAAGGGGCACGGCAGCGGCTGGAGGCGCCCTACCGCTGGTACGTGGACCCGCTGGACGGCACCACCAACTTTGCCCACGGCTTCCCTGTGTTCTGCGTTTCGCTCGGCCTCGAACACCGGCCCGCCGGGCTGCCGGAGGATGCGGAGGGCGAGCTGGTCGCGGCCGTGCTCTACGACCCGCTTCGCGATGAGCTGTTTGTTGCCGAGCAGGGACGGGGCGCCTACCTGAACGGCCGGGCGCTGCGGGTTTCGAAAACTCCGCAGCTGGGCGAGTCGCTGCTGGCGACCGGCTTTCCCAGCCGCTCGCGCCACGCGAGCCCCAACGTGCACTTCTACCATGAGCTGACGATGCGCTCGCACGGGTTGCGCCGGGCAGGCTCGGCCGCGCTCGACCTGGCCTACGTGGCCGCGGGACGGCTGGACGGCTACTGGGAGTTCCGCCTGAACCCGTGGGATACGGCGGCCGGCGTGCTGCTGGTGCGGGAAGCAGGCGGCACGGTGACGCGTTTTGACGGGAGCCCTTTCCGGCTGGACAGCCAGGAGGTGCTCGCGACCAATGGGCTGCTCAGGGACGAGCTGCTGGGGGTGTTTGCCGACATGTTTGCCGGGCGGAATCTTTCGCCGGTGGCAAGTCCGGCGGCGTTTGCAGCCGAGCGAAAGCGACGCGGCGACGAGCTCTGATTCAGTCCGCCCGCACACCGAACCGGCAAAGCTGCCCTGCTACAATTTCGACTGGATCAGAGAACGGAGACACTTCCCAGATGGCTTATGTAATTGCTGAACCCTGCATCGGTACCAAAGACCACGCCTGTGTCGATGCCTGCCCGGTCGACTGCATTCACCCCAAAAAGGACGAGGGCGACTTTGGCGCAGTCGATCAGCTCTTTATCGATCCGGTGGAATGCATCGATTGCGGCGCGTGCGTGCCGGTCTGCCCGGTTTCGGCGATCTTTGCCGGCGATGACCTGCCGGAAAAGTGGGCGCACTTCGCCGAAAAGAACTCGGCGCACTTCGGGCGATAGAAAAAAGCAGGTTTCCAAGCGAAAGCCGCGCTCGCCCGAGCGCGGCTTTCTGCACTTACGGGATGGAGGCAGAACCAGACCCGGCAGTTCGGCACTTCGCCGGCGCGCCTGATCTTTCCCGCCGGGCACTCACCCCGCCCCGGCAGCTAAAAATCGTTCCACAGGTACTGGTTGTACACCTCGTGGTGGAACTGGATTTCCGGCGATTTCACAAAGGTTCCCAGCAGGCGGGCGCAGCGATCCGCGGAGCCCTGTTTCAGGTCGGCATACCGCTGCTTCACGTCGCCGTCGAGCAACTCGGTGATCCAGTCGGAGGAGCGAAAATCCTCGAGCGCGGTATAGATGTTGTCCGGCAGGTAACGCTCGGCCTGGCGCAGGTTCTCGATCTCGGCCTTTTTGCCTTCAAGTCCGGTCCGAAAGATCGAGTAGAGCACCAGGTACGGGTTCGCGTCCGGCGCAACCGAGCGCACCTCGACCCGCGCGCTTTTCTCGTTGCCGATCGGCACCCGGATCATGGACCCGCGATCGGTCGCGGAAGCCTTGATCTGATTGGGCGCTTCAAAGTGCGGATCGAGCCGCCGGTACGCGTTGACGCTCGGGTTCAGCAGCAGGCACAGGTCGTTGCCATAGGTGAGGATGCGATCAATAAAGTCCCACGCCATGGGAGACAGTTTTTCGTTGCCTTCGGCGTCCCAGAAAAGGCTGGTGCCGCCCTTGGTGATGGACACGTTGGTGTGCATGCCGCTGCCGTTCACCCCGACGACCGGCTTCGGCAGAAACGACGCGGTCATGCCCATCTGCTGCGCGACCTGGCGGCAGATCAGTTTGTACAGCTGGATCTGGTCGGCGGCCGCGACCACCTCGCCGTAGCTGTAGTTGATCTCAAACTGCGAGGGGGCGACCTCGGGATGATCCTTTTCGTTCTCGAAGCCCATCGCGCGCTGCACCTCGGCGGCGGTGTCGATGAACTCGCGCAGCGGATCGCCGGGCAGCGAATGGTAGTAGCCGCCCTGGTTTACATAGTCGAAGCGGCAGTGCTTGTGAAACAGCCGCTCGGCGTCGCGGCCCTGAAACAAAAAGCCCTCAATCTCGTTGGCCGCGTTCAGCGTGTAACCGTTCTCGTCGAACTGCTTCTGCGCGAAGCTCTTGAGCATGCCGCGCATGTCGCCCGCGTAGGGCTTGCCGCTCTTGTCGATGACCTCGCCGAACACCAGCACCTTGCCCGCTCCAAACACGTCGGCCGGTGGCCAGTAGAAGGCCGCCCAGTCGATGCCGAGGCGCAGATCGCTTTCGCGCTGGGCGGTAAACCCGCGGATCGAGGAGCCGTCAAAGGTCAGGTTGTCGTAGCTCGAAACCAGAAACTTCTTGTCGTAGTCGAGCATGTGCAGGCGGCCTTCAAGGTCGCTGAACAAGACGGTGACGGCCTTGATGCTGTCTTCCCCTTCAAGGTACTTCAAACGCTTCTCCTGGATTTCCTCCGGGGCAACGCGTTTGCGGCGATCTTTTTTCGCTTCGCGGTTGAGTTTTTCGAGGTCTGGGTAGGAAAGGGAAAGAAAGTTGCGAAGCTCGTTCGGCATGGCACTCCTGGGCTTGGTCGGCTCTGCCCCGCTGCTGCGGCGCCGCGCGGCGGCCGTGTCTCCCCAGCCTACATTCGGCCCCTTTTTCTTGCCTATGTTCATCAGGGAAAGTGATGCCGCGCATCAACGCTGTTTATCGCGTTTGCCTCCGTTGCAACCGCGATAGGCTGACTGAGTGGATGCTTCCGGGTCAGAAGCCGTGGTGCTGCGCACGTGGCCGATCCACGAGGCCGACCTGATCGTTTCGCTGTTTACGCGCGACGGGGGCAAGCTCAAGGGTGTAGCGAAAGCGGCGGCGAAGTCGCGGCGGCGTTTTGGCGGCGCGCTGGAGCCGATGACCCACGTGCGCGCCCACTACGTGGTGCGGCCACGGCAGGAGCTGGTGCGGCTGGACTCGCTCGAGATCCTGCACTCGCCCCTTTCCGAGCCGACCGACTACGCGCGCGCCGCAGCGATTGCCTTCTACACGGAGGTGCTCGACGAAATGCTGCCCGACGGGCCCATGCAGGACGCGCAGGATGCGACCTTTCGGCTGCTGCTCCAGGTTTTGGCGCATACGCAGGTGGGCCGCGTCTGGATGCCGGTCACCTACTTCGCCGTGTGGATGGTGCGGCTGATGGGGTGGATGCCGGAAACGCGGCGCTGTGGAGCCTGCCAGCGCCTTTTCGCGCCCGGGGAGCCGGCCTTTTCGCAGCCGCAAACCGACGGGCTGTTTTGCGCCGAACACAAGAAGCTGGGGGCTTTTCCGCTTTCCTCTTCTTCCCGCGCGCTTGCCGAGCAGTTCTTCCACGCCCCGGCGGAGCGCTTTGCCGCTGAACCCTGGCCGCGCAGCCGCGCCAGCGACCTGCGCCGCTTTGCAACCGCAGCGCTTGAGCGGCACGGCGAGCAGCGCCTCCAAAGCGTACGGGCGCTTGCGCACATGGGCGCCTAGACGCAGCCCTCGGCCGGTCGCCGCAACGTGCTGCTTTCCTTGCTGCGCGGCCGCGGTTCCTGTGCCTTCCATGCCGCTCGCGCCCGGCAGGAGACGCCCTGGCATGGTGGGGTATGCTGGGGCGTGGAGCCCAGCGAGCAGAAAGACGCGATCACGCTTTTGCGGCGGCTGATCGACATCGACTCAACCACCTTTTCCGAGGGAGCCTGCGGAGCATTTCTGGAGCAGTACCTGCGCGGGCGCGGCTTTGCGGTCGAGGCCACGCCGGTGCCCCAGCCTCCGGGCTCCACAAGCCAGGGTGAGCGGACAAATATCTACGCGGCTGCCCAGCCCGGGGAACCGCTGATCGTGCTGTCTACCCATATGGATACGGTGCCGCCCTGGATCCCCAGCAGCGAGGACGCCGAGTGGGTCTACGGACGAGGCGCTTGCGACGCCAAGGGCATCATCGTTGCCATGATCCTGGCCGCCGAGCAGCTGCGCGCCCGGGCGATTCCGGTCAGCGTGCTGTTTGTTGTGGGAGAGGAGCGGGACTCCGCCGGCGCCAAGGTCGCCAACCAGCGCCCGAAAGGCAGCCGCTACCTGATTAATGGGGAGCCGACGGACAACCGCCTTGCGCTGGCCTCCAAGGGAGCGCTGCGCGGGGCTGTCACCGCGGCCGGTACCATGGCGCACTCGGCCTACCCGGAGCTGGGCGAAAGCGCCATCCACAAGCTGGTGCGCGCGCTTGGGGCGATGCTCGAGGTCCCCCTGCCGGTAACCGACGACGTGGGACCGAGCACCTTGAACATAGGGCTGCTGGAAGGCGGGCGCGCGCCGAATGTCATCGCGGACCGGGCTTCGGCGCAGCTGCTGGTGCGGCTTGTCGGGGCTTCCGGGGAAACCCGGGCCGCGCTGGCGGCCGCTGCCGGGGAGCACGCGACGGTGGACTGGACCCTGGAGATCCCGTTTATCCGGCTGCGGGCGCTTGCGGGCTTTCCTACCATGGTGGCTGCCTTCACCACCGATGTGCCGGCTCTGCCTGCCTGGGGCGAGCCGCTGCTGCTGGGGCCCGGCTCCATCCACGTCGCCCATACGCCCGATGAGCGCATCCGGAAGCAGGAGCTTTGGGACGCTGTGGCCCTGTACGTGCGTATGGCCGAGCAGCTGGCGGCAGATGCCGGCCGGGCCTAAAAGAGCTCGGGGCCTGCTTCTTCGGCTACGCCGGCAAGAAAGGCTCGCAGCCGTGCGATTCTGGGCGCGGCCAGGGCGCGCGTGGTGGGGAGCCGGATCGCGCCCGGAAGCTCATGAAGGTTCCGCTCGAGAAAGGCAATGACCGGCGTGAAGGTGGGGTAGCGGGTATCGCGGCCTACCTTTGCCGTTGCTCGCAGGATGCCGATGGCGCCAAGCTGCTCAAGAATGTCGGCGTCGCGGAGCACGGTCGCTTCCATGCTCTCCGGGGTATCCGCCGGCTGGTGCGTTTCGATGGCACGGAGCACGGCCGCAATTTTCGCTGCGGGAAAGCCGGCATCGCGCAGCAATCGCGGCGCCTGTTCGACCGCGTACCGCACGTGGTCCCAGCCGGCCAGCAGCTCCGGCTCTTCCGGGCGTTGCCCGACAAACACACCCAGGTCGTGCAGAAATGCAGCCGCGTACACCACATCGTCGTCGTACGCGAAACCTTCTCCCACAGAGCGCGTTAATAGATAGAGGCGCGGCTGGTGCCCGTACTTGTCTGGAGGCCGGGCGAGCCTGCGGAGCAGGGTATCGAGGTGTGGGCGAAAGCCTACGGGTTGCTCGAGTTCCACAGAAAAGGGCTCCGGAGAGGCTTTGCGCGGCAGGCAACAGCCCGGCGCCTTTGGGCTTCTGCTTAAAGGGGTGGCAGGTACGGGTCAGATTAGGGGGATTCTAAAGTTTGCGGAGCATTCCCGCAATGGAACAGAAATAAACAGCTGATCAATATGGAACATGGGTACTTTGGGTAACAGATTTGGCGTAGATTTCAAGCCGGCGAAAGGATCCATCGGTTACAGTCGGTGTAGTTGCAGAGCGGCTAAGCCGCCTGACCCGTACTTCGCTTTCGGCGGAACACCTTGAATGTACCCCCATGTCTTCGGTTTGCCGGTTGCGAAGCAGCACTGAACCAAGCACCTCAGCCAGCTGGGTCTGCACGCCAAGGGTTTCGAACGAATGGGCACTTCAGAGTTTGTCAGACGCGGCGGGCTCCGGGACGCACGCATCCCCGCTGGACCGGTGCGCACGGTGAGTGCGCCTAGGAACCACGCCAGCCCCGCGCTGGCAGCGGCCGCCCTGATGATGTTCTACGATGTGCTGGTCACCCTCGGCGCCTTTATCTTCGCCGTCTGGGTCCACTACATCGCCCTGCGCTACATGCATAATTTCCGCGGGACCCCGGCAAACCTCTTCCCCGGCGTCCCGGATCTTGGCTATCTGCTCGGCTTCCTCCTTGTGCTGCTGTTTGTGCTGCGACGGTACGGGCTTTACAACGGAGTGCCCAACCGCAGCGGAGCCCACGAGCAGCGATTGATCCTGCAGGCCTGCCTAACGGCTGGCGTCCTCTTGTGCGGCTGGCTGTACCTGATGCAGAACCTCGCGGTTTCCCGGGTTCTGGTGGTGGCCCTGATCCTGACCACGGCCATTGCCTTAGGGGTGCGGCGCGCGGTGTGGCGGACGGTCCGTTTTGCGCGCTACGCAAAAGGCGTGGAAACACGCAACGTCGTCATCCTGGGCACCAACCAGCTGAGCTTCGCCATTGGGCAGCAGATCGAGGATGACTACTATCTCGGCTACCGCCTGTGCGGGTTTCTGCACGCGCCTGGAACCACCGATGCCCGGGAAGTCCCGGCCGACCGCATCCTCGGCAACATGGATCGCCTCCGGGAGCTGACCCGCCTGCACTTTATCGATGAGCTTGTGATTGCGCAGCCTTGCCCGATCGAAACGGTGATCCACCTGCTCGAGGAAGCCCATGATGTCGAGATTGACATCCGGGCCATGTCCGGCTTTTACGGCGAGCTGGCGCACAATGCGCCGGTTGAGTACCTCGGTGCCTACCCGATGGTGGCGCTCCACCGGCGCGACCCTCGCTTCGCCGCGCTGTTTCTCAAGCGGGTCGTCGATATCCTGCTTTCGCTTGCCGCCCTGATCGTTGTGTTTCCCCTGATGCTGGTGATCGCGATCGCCGTCCTGGTCGACTCGCGCGGTCCCGTGTTCTACGTTTCCGAGCGGATCGGGAAGCGGGGCAGGGTATTTCCGTGCTTTAAGTTCCGCACCATGATCCGCGATGCGGAAGCCAAGAAACGGGAGCTCGCCAAGCACAACGAGCGGGACGGCATCCTCTTCAAGATGACCAAAGACCCGCGCGTCACCCGGGTTGGCCGCATCCTGCGCAAGTACTCGCTCGACGAGCTGCCGCAATTCTTCAACGTGTTGCGCGGCGAAATGAGCATCGTCGGCCCCCGCCCGCCGATCGCGAGCGAAGTCGCCAAGTACGCTCTCGAACACTTCCGCCGGCTCGAAGTTCTGCCCGGTCTGACGGGGCTCTGGCAGGTGCAGGCGCGGCACGACTCTTCCTTTGCCCGCTACATCGCGCTCGACACGGCGTACGTGGAGAACTGGAGCTTCTGGCTGGACCTGAAGATCCTGTTGCGTACCGCGCAGGTCGTCGTCAAAGGGACGGGCAGCTGACGCCCATCCCGGCGTGGGCGCGCCCACAGCGCGGCGCTCGTTCTGCTGGGCGCCCTGTATATCATGATCTCGCGACCAGAGTGTGCCTGCTGCCTGCCACCAATGCCGGCACGCCGCCGGCACGCAGCTATCTCCCGCGAGGAGTTTTCGATTTGAGCC
>CALMAN010000040.1:32927-39736 GCA_937859835.1 uncultured Acidipila sp.
GCCGGCACGCCGCCGGCACGCAGCTATCTCCCGCGAGGAGTTTTCGATTTGAGCCGGTTCCGCCCCGTACCTCTTGCCACCCTCCTTGCGGCGGCAAGCGCCTTCCTCTCCCTTCCCTTTCTGTCTGCGCAGGAGCACCCGCCGGCTGAACCTGCGACCCACGCCGAAGACCGTGGACACCCGGCCAAGCCCGAAGAAGCGCCGCCCGTCGAGCGGTCTTCGGTGACCGCGCACCAGCTCACCCTGGGCGGCAAAGCGCTCCACTACACCGCGACCGCCGGTACCCTCCTGATTCGCAATGATGAGGAAAAGCCCTACGGCTCGATCTTTTACGTGGCGTACACCCTCGATGGCGCCGAAGCCAAAACACGGCCGGTAACCTTTCTGTACAACGGAGGGCCCGGCTCGGCTTCTTTGTGGCTGCACATGGGTTCTGTTTCCCCGGTGCGCGTGATTACCAGTGCGCCGCAGGCCACCGGCTCCGGACCCTACCAGTTAGTACCCAACCAGTACTCACTGCTTGACCAGTCGGATCTGGTCTTTATCGACGCGCCGCTCACTGGCTACTCGCGCGCCGTGGAAAAAGGCGCCAGCAAGGATTTCGCCGGGGTCGACCAGGACCTCCGTGCCTTCGCCAAGTTCATCGAGCGCTACCTGACGGTCAACGGCCGCTGGAACTCGCCCAAGTTTCTTTTTGGTGAGTCCTATGGCACGACGCGCTCGGCGGGGCTCTCGGCGGTGCTCCAGGACGATGGGGTCGCGCTGAACGGAATCACCCTGCTCTCCTCGGTGCTCAACTACAACGCTTCGATCGGCGCCGGGCTGGAAGTGTCCTACGTCAACTACCTTCCTTCGTACGCGGCCATCGCCTTTTACTACAAGAAGCTGCCGCAGATGCCGGCAGACATGACCGCGTTTGTCGAGGAAGCGCGGGTCTTTGCGCGCGGCGACTACGCCGAAGCCCTGGCGGAGGGGGAAACGCTGGCTCCGGCGCGCGCCGACGAGATTGCCGCGAAGCTGCATCATTACACCGGGCTGCCGGTCGAGTACATCAAGCAAAGCAAGCTGCGCATCAACCCGGCGCGCTTCCGGCGGGAACTGCTGCGCGACGAGGGCGACGTCCTGGGGCGCTACGATGCCCGCTTTGAGGGGACCGAACCGGACAACGCGGGCGAAAACCCGGACTACGATCCTTCCGACACCGGCATCTCCAGCGCCTACGTGGCGGCTCTCCACGACTACATGAGCCGGGAGCTGAAATACGAGTCCACGGACGAGTACAAGCTCAGCGCAAACACGATCGGCGACTGGGACTGGCACCATCGGCCCGCGGGGGCCCCGGCAGCCCGTCCGGAGCAGCTGCCGTATGTAGCCGGCGACCTTGGCGACACCATGCGCAAGAACCCAAAGCTCGAGGTGCTTTCGGCAAACGGCTGGTTTGATCTCGCGACCCCGTTTTTCGCGACCGAGTACGAGCTGAACCACATGATGCTGACCCCGGAGCAGGCCCGCAACGTCCGGTTCACCTACTACCCGGCCGGGCACATGGTGTACCTCAACGTCGACGCACTCCGGCAGCTCCGGGACGATTTGCGCCGGTTCTATGAACAGGCGGCACGCTGAACTCCGCTCCCCCTCTCGAAAGAGGGAGAAAATACGCGTAAAATAGACTGGTGCGACAGCGGCCGCAAGGCAATCTCCTTGGCCGCGGGCACGTGAGGGATGGAGAACGCATGGCAAAGCGTCGCGGCAATCCAAACTGGGGCAAGCCGGAGCCGATCGGCCCCGTTGTTCCTACAGTGACCTCGTTTGAACAGGTCGTCAAGGAGTTCAAGCTGACTCCGGATCAATACGAGCGCTCGACCCGGCTGCGGGAGTGGGCTCGCCGGAACCGGAACTCAAAGTACATTCCGGAAGCGCTGCTGGAGGCGTGGGGTTTCGAGATCGAGTCGACTCTCTAACCCGGGTGTTCTTTGAAAAGCCGCCCTTGAGGCGGCTTTTTCATGCTCGCCCGCACCGCACGGCAGGGTTTCACCATCTTTCACACAGGGACAGGACCCGGCTACCATGCCCGCATCGGAACAGAACCCTTTTACAACGGTCGAAGGCGCCCTCCAGGATTTCCGCGCCGGACGCATGATCGTGGTTGTGGATGATGAAGACCGGGAAAATGAAGGGGATCTGACGCTGGCGGCCGAGTTTGTGACCCCGGAAGCGATCAACTTCATGGCCCGGTTCGGCCGCGGGCTCATCTGCCTGACCCTGACCGAAGAGCGCGCCGACTACCTGCGCCTGGGGCCGATGACGGCTTCGAATTCGTCCCGTTTTGGAACAGCTTTCACGGAAAGCATCGAGGCGCGCGAAGGGGTGACGACCGGCATCTCGGCGGCCGATCGGGCGCGAACCATCCAGGTAGCGCTCGACCCAAAGTCCACGGCGGCCGACCTGGCCCGGCCTGGCCATGTTTTCCCGCTGCGGGCGCGCAAGGGCGGGGTGCTGGTGCGCGCCGGGCAGACCGAAGCCTCGGTTGACCTGGCACGGATGGCCGGGCTCCAGGCCGCGGGCGTGATCTGCGAGATCATGAACGATGACGGCTCCATGGCGCGGGTGCCCGACCTGATCGCATTCTGCAATACGCACGGGCTCAAGATGTTGACTGTCGCGGAGCTGATCCGCTACCGGCTGCAGCACGAGCGTTACATCGTCCGGGTCGCCGAGACCGTACTGCCGACCGCCTATGGCGACTTCCAGATGATCGCGTATGAGAGTGAAGTGAACGGCGGCGAAAGCCACCTGGCCCTGGTGCGCGGCGAAGTGGCGCAGGGTGCGCGCGAGCGGGCGCCGGTGCTGGTGCGGGTCCACTCGCACTGCCTGGCCGGCGAGGTGTTTGGCTCCATGCTTTGCGACTGCGGGGGCATTGTGGAGCGCTCGCTCCGGGCGATCGCCGCGGCCGGCTGCGGCGCCCTCATCTATCTGCACAACGGCGGTCGCGGCTTTGACATCGACCGGTCGAGCGCACCGGTGCCGGGGATGCTGGCGGCCATTCTGCTGCATCGCGATCAGCAGCGCACCGTGGAACCGCACGAGGACCGGCAAAGCCGCATCCTGCGTCAGGTAGGCCTGGGCGGCCAGATCCTGTCCGACCTCGGAATCCACCGGATCCGGCTGCTGTCGAACACGCGCACCCACGTACCCGCGCTGCAGGGCTTTGGCGTGGAGATCGTGGAGCAGGTGCCGATTCCGGACTGGGCCCCGGTGCGCACCTGAGGGCAGGCCGCACGCCCGCCAGTCTGGAATGGAACCCCGCAACGCACCTGCATCCATGCAAGAGCTGTGTTCGCGTCCACCTCCTTAAATGTTAGTTGACAGTCTTTGCGGGCTCGGGCTATGGTCCTAACAACGTAGGAGTTGCCGCAGTGACAAACGCGAAGCAAGCCGGCCTGACCAGGTTGGAGCTGCGGATCATGCAGGTGATCTGGCGGCGGGGCAGCGGCACCGTCAGCGCCGTGCAGGAGCAGCTAGACCCGCCCCTTGCCTACACCACCGTGCAAACCATGCTCAACATCCTGGAGCGCAAGGGCAAGCTTCGGCGCGAGTTGCAGGGCCGCGCCTACGTGTACAAGGCGGCTGTGACGGAGGCAAAGGCGCTGGGTCAGGGGGTACGCGACCTGGTCGACCGGATGTTTGGCGGCTCGAGCGAAGAGCTGGTGATGAGTCTGCTCAAGAGCCGCCAGATCGATGCAAAGCGCCTGGCTCAGCTGACAAAGCGTTTCGCAGAGGAAAGCGGCGGCCATGAAGAGCCTTGAGGTGCTGCTCTGCTCCTACGGGCTGAACTCGCTGTGGCAGGTGCCGCTGCTGTTTCTGGCTGGGTGGCTGGCGGCAGGGGCGCTTCGCCCGGCGGGGGCGCGGGCAGAACACCGGGTGTGGGTATGTGTGCTCCTGCTGCAAAGTACCCTTCCGGCTGCTTCCCTGTTGCCTTCGGCAGGGCTGCGTACGCTTGCCTTGTGGGTTCGGAGTGAGGCGACGCCCGGCGCAGGGCATGTGTCCACCGTGATGGGTGCGGGCACGGCGGCCGGGGTGCTGCACCTGCCGACGGCGCTGCTCCGCCTGGCAGCACTGGGCTATGCGGCCGCGACGGCGTACTTCCTTGTGCAATTCGCTTGGCGCGGTTGGGCGCTGGTTGCCCTGCGAAGAGGTGCGGAAGCGCTGATGCTGTTCGGGCCGGCTGCCGCGTACTGGGCGCGGTGCGCGGAGGGCTTTGGGGTCCGCACCGCAAGGGTCGCGAGGTCGCCCTGGATCTTCGGGCCGGTGACCCTGGGGGTGCGCCGGAAGCTGGTGCTGCTTCCCCCCGGCATGCCGGCGAACTCCCCCGCGACCGAAGCAGCGATCGCGCACGAGTTCGCGCACATGGAGCGGAACGACTTCGCAAAGAACCTCCTCTATGAGTGCCTGTCCCTGCCGGTGCGCTACCACCCGCTTTCCGCGCTTACCCGGAACCGGATGAGCGAAAGCCGCGAGATGGTCTGCGATCAAAGGGCGGCTGACTTTCTTGGCCGGCAGCTCTACCGGCACTCGCTCCTTCGGCTGGCGTCCCTGCTTGTGGAGCAAACGCCAGCCACACCCTCTCACGCCATCGGATTGCTCGATGCCAACACGTTGGAAAGGAGACTTATGCGACTCACGGAAGAGCAAAAGGAGCTGCGCGGGGCGCGGCGCGTAGCCGGTGCGGCCGCTTGCATCCTTCTGGGTGCGGTTGTTTGCGGTTCAGCCTTGGCGCTTGGCGTGCCTTCGAACTGGGCGTCCACGGAAAACGTGGGCAGGGCAGGGGAAGCCGCCGGGCCGGTTGCTGTATCGAGCGGCCTCATGGCTGGCCACATCCTGACGAAGGTCACTCCCAAATACCCGGAGGCCGCGAAAAAAGCGAAGATTCAGGGCACGGTTCTGCTGGACGCCGTGATTGGAACCGATGGGACTGTAGAAAAGCTTACGGTCGCATCAGGGCCGGACGAGCTGCGTCCCTCGGCGCTTGACGCAGTACGGCAGTGGACCTACCAGCCTTTTCTCCTGAACGGCGATCCGGTCGAAGTGAAAACAACAGTGGAGATCACCTACACGCTTGCCCCGTGACTTGCCTGCGGCGCCGGCAGCACCCCCAGCAGCCCCCGGCGCTCGAGCGCCGCTTCGAGCGCCGCCACGGTCGAGAACTGGATAGCCAGGATGCCGGCGGCGTCCGCGGCCGGGATGGTTTAGCGGTAGATCGCGGGGTCGGGCTTGGCGATGCCGAGCTCGCAGGACCAGGTGTGGTGGTCGAAGCGGCCCAGCCAGCCGAACTCCTGCCGCATGTAGCGCAGTAGCTCCTCGCCCATGTTCGACAGGATTGCCGTGCGCATGCCCGCATCCTGGATGGCGGCAACCCAGCGGATCATGGTTTCATTCAGGGTGCTCCACATCAGCACGTCATTCTCAATCAGCCGCTCGATCTGCGCCGCGGTCAGCCCGAGGCCGGCATCGTCTGAAATCTTCTGCCAGAAACTGGCCCCGTTCAGCTCGCCCAGGTCGTAGGCGTGCCGGTATCGCCAGTAGTGCGTTTCAAACTGCGCATCGTCGAGCCCGGTCATCTGCTTCAGCGCGGCGTGCGCCCTTGGCTCCTGCGCCGTGCTCAACACCATGCCGTAGTCGAAGATCACTGCCTGCAATGCCATGCGGGGCCCCCCTCGCTTGCCCAAGGTATGTGACCTATTATGCGGGAAGCGAGGCGCACGCGGTGTTCTCAGGCAGGACGGGCTGGGATGGGGAAGTGACGGCGCTGGCGCGGGCCGCGGCCGAGCGCCGGGGCCTGCCCCTGCTCGATCTGACGGCCGCCAACCCGACCCGCTGCGGCTTTGCCGTGGACGCGGAAGCGCTGCTCGCGCCGCTGTCCTCGGCCGGCGCGCTCCGCTACGAGCCGGAGCCCTTCGGCCTCCGGCTCGCGCGCGAGGCGGTATCGCGCTACTACGCCGGGCATGGGGCCACCGTCGATCCGGCGGACCTATGCCTGACGACCAGCACCAGCGAGGCCTACAGCTTTCTGTTCCGGCTCCTGTGCGACCCCGGGGACGAGGTGCTGATCGCAACCCCCAGCTACCCTTTGCTCGACTACCTGGCGGCCCTGGACGATGTGCGCCTGATCCCGTATCCGCTGGTGTACGAGCACGGCTGGCAGATCCAACCCGAAGCGCTCGCAAACCGCATCGGGCCCCGCACGCGGGCCATCGCGCTGGTGCACCCCAACAACCCCACCGGCCACTTTGCCAGCGCGAGCGAACGGGCCATGATGGAGGACGCCTGCGCGCGGCACGGCCTGGCGCTGCTGGTGGACGAGGTGTTCCTCGACTACCCGTGGCCCGGCGTGGAAGCTCCGCGCAGTTTCGCGAACGGCCCGCATCCCGCGCTGACCCTGGTGCTGAGCGGGGTGAGCAAGGTTGCGGCACTGCCGCAGATGAAGCTGGGGTGGCTGGCGCTTGCCGGTCCGGCCCACCTCCGCGCGGAAGCCCGGGCGCGCCTCGAGATCATCGCCGACACCTTTCTTTCGGTAAGCGCACCGGTGCAGCACGCCCTGCCTGCTTGGCTTGCGCAATGCGGCGGCATGCAGAAGCAGATTCGTCAGCGAACCGGCGCGAACCTCCTTCGGCTCGACCAGCTGCTCGCAGGCACGGCGGTCTCTCGTCTGTTGGGGGAGGGGGGCTGGTACGCGGTGCTTCGCATCCCGGCGGTTGTGCCCGACGAAGAGTTTGCGCTCCGGCTGCTGGCGCACGCGGGCGTGCTGGTGC
>CALMAN010000041.1 GCA_937859835.1 uncultured Acidipila sp.
CCGGGATGTCGGTGCCGTTCTAGCCTAGAACACGCCGGCCTCCAACGCCAACGGCGGCGCTGGTCCCCCAGCGCCGCCGTCCAACGCGCCGCGGCTGCCTCAGCCCAGCTTGGCTTTCAGCGCCACGAACCAGTTCTGCCCGTCGCCCCCCCCGCGCCGCGCCCCACAGCGCCCAAACCGGGGGCGAGCTCAGGATAAAGACTTGCCCGGCGGCAGAAGCCCCCACGTGCCCGGCGAGCAGGGGGAACAATCCCGCGCCCACCTGCACCGGGTACCGTGCCGAAGCGGTATCTACTTGAACGGTACGCACGTTGTTCCCATCGTACCCCGCACCGTCACCCGGCTGTTTGCCGTCTAACCAGGTATGCCCGAGCTTTCCCGCAGTGCGGATTTCATCATCGTCGGCGCCGGTATCGCCGGCTTGCGCGCCGCGATCACGCTGGCCGCGCATGGCCGCGTGCTCGCCATCACCAAGGAGCAGTTGGGCGAGTCGAACACCAGCTACGCCCAGGGCGGCATTGCCGTGGCGTTGAGCGGCGCGGACGACGTGGAGCAGCACTGGGCCGATACCCTGGCCGCGGGCGACGGGCTGGTGGATCGCGAGGCGGCGCACATCCTGGTTGCCGAAGGGCCGGCGCGCGTGGACGAGCTGCTCCGGTGGGGCACAGGATTTGACCGGCACGCGGGCACGGGCGAGCTCCTGCTGACGCGCGAAGGCGCGCACAGCCGCAACCGCATCCTCCATGCCAACGGCGACGCCACGGGCGCCGAGATTGGCCGGGCGCTGCTGGCCCATGCGCGCACTCACCCGGCCATTGAGCTGCTGGAGTGGACCACCTGCACGGACCTGATCCGGGACGAGGGCGGGCGCGTCGCGGGCGTGGAACTGCTCGGCGAAGATAGGCAGCGCACCCGCGCGTGGGCGCGCGCGGTGCTGCTGGCGAGCGGGGGCGCGGGGCAGGTGTATAGCGACACCACCAATCCCGCGGTGGCGACCGGGGACGGCATTGCCGCGGCGTTTCGCGCCGGGGCGGCGATCGCCGACATGGAGTTTTACCAGTTCCACCCCACCGCGCTGTCGCTCCCCGGCGTCGCCCGCTTCCTTCTGTCCGAGGCGCTGCGGGGTGAGGGCGCATGGCTTTTGAACGAAGGGGGCGAGCGCTTCATGGAGCGCTACCACCCGCTGCTGGAGCTGGCGCCGCGCGACGTGGTGGCGCGCGCGATCACGCGCGAAGGGATGGGGGCCGAAGGCCAGCCGCGGCCGGTGTACTTGGACATGCGGCACGTCGCGGCCGAGCACCCGGGGCAAGATCTTGCGGTGCGTTTCCCCGGCATTTCGGCGTTTCTGGCCCGGCATGGTTTGCTGCTGAGCCGCGATCCGATCCCGGTGCGGCCGGCGGCGCACTACCTGATGGGCGGGGTGGAAACCGATGGGCACGGACGGACCTCGCTGCCCGGGCTGTACGCGGCCGGCGAGGTGGCGTGCACGGGGGTGCACGGGGCCAACCGGCTGGCCAGCAACTCGCTGCTGGAAGGGCTGGTGTTTGGCGCGCGCGCGGCGGAAGCCATGCTTGCCGAGCCACCGGCGGCTAGGGTGACGGCGACCAGACGCGCGGACCAGAGGGCGACCGGGGCCGAGGACGCCCGGGAGCTTCGGCACGCGCTACAAAGCATTATGTGGCGCGACGCCGGGTTGCTGCGGGACGCGGGCGGTTTGCTCCGGGCGCGGGCGTGCCTCCGGGAGGTGCGCCACCGGGTCCAGGGCCCGGCTGCGGGGAACGGCCTCGGGAACGACGGGGGGAACGTTGGGGGAAACGCTGCCGGGAACGCGACGCGGGAAGCGGTGGAGCTCGGCAACCTCCTTGATGTAAGCCAGCTGATTGTTCGCTCTGCCCTGGCCCGCGAGGAAAGCCGCGGGGGGCACTTCCGCAACGACTTTCCCCGCCGCGACGACCGGCGCTTCGCCCTGAAGTCGCACCTGGCCGGGGAGGGGGGCGTGGAGTTTCGCCCTCGCTCGCTGTGAGCCCGACGCGGAGCGGGGTGGCTGGCTGGGGCCCGGCCGCCTGCGCCCTTCTGCTGGCCGCTGCCTGGCCGGGGGCAGGGGCGGCCAGCCACGCGGTGCGCGCGCTTGCGCCCTTGCCGCCCGGCATCACCCTGCCCGTCAAGCTCCGGCAAACGCTGGATGCGCGCCATGCAAGCCCGGGGACGCCCGTGACGGCAACCCTGATCCAGCGCGTTCCCCTGCCGGACGGGGATTACCTGCCGGGATCGGCAGAGCTGCTGGGCACGGTGCTGCGGGGCGATGGGGGTACCCTCGAGCTGCAGTTCGCCACCCTGCGCCTTCGGGAGGCGGCCGAGCCGGTGCGGCTGGAGCTCCTGGCGGCGGCCAACTGGCTCGATGTGATTGCCACCCATGATCCGCTGGGGGGCTCAGGCGGCCACGGCAGCTCGTCAGACTGGACGACCATGCAGGTAGGCCGCGACGAGATCTACTACGGCGGCTGGGCGGGGCCGGTGTACAACCAGTACAGCGAGCCCGTAGGCCGGGCCGACGGCACGGGCGTTTACGCGGCGCCGGCCGCACCGGGCGGCCTGGAGCGGGCCATGGGTCCGTTTTCGACGACTTCGGCCGGGCTGTATGACCTGCCGGGTCTGGCCCTGGACCCGGGCCGGGCGGGCACGGTGGTCCTCCAAACGACCAGCCCGGGATGGAAGCTGCGCGCCGGGACGGCGCTGCTGTTGCAGGTGCCCGGGCCGTAAGGCTCAGGCGGTGCGCGGGGCCGGGAGCATGCGGCTAGCCAGGGCGAACAGGCCCAGGATGCCAAGGATGATGAGCAGCGAAACCCAGGCCGGCACCTCGATCCAGCGGGCCGTGAGCATTTTGGCCGCGACAAAGATCAGGATCACGGCCAGCCCGTAGTGCAGGAGGCGCAGGCGGTCGAGCAGCCCGGCCAGGGCGAAGTACAAGGAGCGCAGCCCCAGGATCGCGAAGATGTTGGAGGTGTAGGCGATAAACGGGTTGCGGGTGATGGCAAGCACGGCCGGGATGGAATCCAGGGCAAACAAGAGGTCTGTTGCTTCGACCGAAAGCACGATCAGCAGAAAGGCCGAGCCGGCCAGCTCGCCTCCCCTGCCCGCCATGCGGCGCCGCAAAAAGCGGATGGGCGCAGGCTGACGGCCCTCGTTCTCGCCGTTGTGCTTGCCCTTGAGAAGCCGAAGGCCCGCGTACAAGAGCACCGCGCCGAAACCGTACTCGACCCAGCTGAAATGGCTGAGCAGCGCGACCCCCGCAAAGATGCAAAGCGCGCGCAGAACCACGGCGCCGAGTACCCCCCAAAGCAGCACCTGGCGCTGCGCATCGACCGGCAAGCCGAGCGAGCGGAACAGCAGAAGAAACACAAACAGGTTGTCGACCGAAAGCGAGCCCTCGACCAGGTAGCCGGACAGGAACTCAACCGCGCGCCCGTGGCCCTGGGCATGCGAAACAAAGATGGCGAAGCAAAAGGCGGCCGCCGCCAGAACCGCGGTCCAGGCCCAGGCCTGCCGCACCGCGGCCTGGGCGTTTCGGGAGCGGCCCAGGATCAGGAGGTCCACCAGGAGCAGCGCGGCCACGGCGGCGTGAAAGGCGAGCCAGAAGACGGGCGAAGCGCCGGCGAACTCCCGTCCGCTCACCTGGGTCCGCCGGGCTCCGGGTTTCGGTTAAGCAGCCGGATGGTTTCCTCGATCACCGAGCCGGAGATGGCCAGGCTCCGGGCGCTCAGCTTGTCGAGCGTGTCCTGGGCGGTGTGGTGGTAGCTGTCGTTGGGGCCGTAGTCAAGATCGATGATGTCGACGCAGGGAACGCCCCGCTGGACAAACGGCATGTGGTCGTCGAGCACTGCTTCCGACTGCTTGAAAAAGAACGAACTGTCCCCTTCGGCGGCCGCGGCCTGCCGGACTACCTCGACCAGCGCGGGCGACGAGTTGGTGTCGTGCTGGACGTCGAGATCCCGGTCGCCGATCATGTCGGTGAGCAGAAAGGCCTTGATGTGTGCAAGGGTGCCGTCGGCCTGCCACTTGGCGGCCAGGTGCCGCGAGCCGTACAGCGAGTCGGCGTCGGTCCACTGCGGGCCGACCGACTCTTCCCCGTCAAAAAAGACCAGCCACACCGAATAGCCCTCGGGCGGGTGCGCGCGCAGATCATTGGCAATCTGCATCAGCAGCCCCGTGGTCGCGCCGCCGTCGTTGGCGCCGACGAAGCGGATGTTTTTCAACCAGTAGTTGGTTTCGTAGTGGGTCGCGAGCACGATCACGCCGTCCCGTTTGCCGGGGAAGCGGACGATGAAGTTGTGCATGCGCTGGGGTCCGGCCGGCGTGGACGAGGTAAAGCTATCCTCCTGGAGCTGGTCGTGGGCGAAGAAGTTCCTGAGCAGGGTTTGCGCTTTTTCAAGCCCCGGGCTGCCGTTGTAGCGGGGACCGGTTGCGGTGACAAAGTCGCGTGTATAGGCAAGGGCCCGGGCGCCGTTGAAGCTGTTCGCGCTGTTGGAGGCAGCCGGGGCGAGCAAGGAGGCCAGGAGGCCCCACACCATCAGAAGCTTCACCGCGGATCCCTCTCCCTGCCGCTGTTGTAGCCGCCGTTCTTCTCGCCGCTGTCGCGACCGTTCCTGCTACCGTTTTGGCCGGTCACGGCTTTGCGGCAGCGTCCAGCGCGCGGCGACGCCGGGCCGGGTGCACCATAAACGACACACCGATGCTGAGCAGATACAGAAACATCATCGGCGAGGCAAACACGCACATCATCAGCACGTCGGGAGTCGGGCAGATGATGGCCGCGATGACAAAGATGATCAGGATGGCATAGCGAACGTTTTTCCACAAAAACCGGGGGCTGACGATGCCGAACAGCGAAAGAAACATAACCAGGATCGGCAGCTCAAAGGTGATGCCCAGGCCGAGGATGACGGTCAGAAACAGCCCTGTGTACTCGTTGATCTCGATGAGCGGGCGGAACTTTTCACTGTAGGAAAGCAGGAAGTCGAGCGAGCCGGGAAACACCCACCGGTAGCCGAAGTACGCCCCGGCCATGAACAGCGCCACGGTGGCGAACATAAAGGGCCACACGTATTTTTTCTCGTGCGGGTACAAGCCCGGCGCGATAAACAGCCAAAGCTGGTAGAGCACATAGGGCGCGGCCAGGATGGCCCCGGCCATGAAGCTGAGCTTGACGTACAGGTTAAAGCCGTCGATGGGGTTGTGGTAGACCAGGCGGGTGTCGAGATGGTGCTTGGCGAGCGCAAAGGTGATGGGCCGCTGCATAAAGGCGAAGATGCGCTCGTGGAAGCCGTAGGCAAGAAAAAAGGCCACCACCAGCGCCGCGATGACATGCATAAAGCGCTTGCGCAGCTCTTCGAGGTGCTCAAGCAGGCTCATGCCGGGCAGCTCGGCGCGATCGGTCACGGCGGTGCGGGCGCGGTCCAGCGCGTCCCGGGAGCGGTCGTGCGGGTCAGCCATTGCCCACCGGAGTTTTTTCTTCTTCGCGGGCCAGCGGGGTGGCTGCTTCCTTGGTTGCCCCTTGTTCCAGCTCTTCCATCAGGATGACGCGGCCGTTTGCCCCGTTCATAGGAGGCATGGGAGGGATGGTGTCGACGCGCAGCAGAGGGTGGTCCTCAACCGGCTGCTCCTCGCCGGTGGTGGCCGAAACGGCGTAGGGCACGGCTTCGGCAGCCGCTGCCGGGGCGGAGGAGGGCGTCGCCGGCGGCACCGGCTGCCCGGCGCTGAGCGCGGCGCGCTCGGCTTCCTGCTTGCGCTGCTGTTCCTGCTGGTCGGCGACCCGCATTTCTTCGTTGAACTGGTATTTGAAGTCGTTCGAAGCCTTGCGGAACTCGCCCATCAGCTTTCCCAGCTGGCGCGCCAGCTCCGAGGTTTTCTTGGGCCCAAGCAGCACCAGGGCAAGGATAAAGATAAAGATCGAGTCGCCCAGATGCATGCCCCCTGATGATACCCGATTGCCCCGGCCAAACAGCCGCTTTCCTCCCGGGGAGAGCTCCCGGGGTATTAAACTTCCCGTAACAGGAAAGGGGCGGCGAAGCATCGGGCCGCCCCCTGCTGCATCTGTACAAGAGGGTCGCAACATCCCCGTGGCTTGGAATCGCGCGAAGCCACTGCGACCGGCAAACATGCTTTCAACATCCCCGTCTGCCCCACCAAAAGGGCGGACTGAAGGCGGAACACTGACGTGAGCGTACTGGCTGAAGAAGTCGTCGACGTTGCCCCTGCTCCGGAAACAGCAGCCGAAAGCTGCTCGCTGGAGAACTACCTCCTCCTCCCTGATCACTCCATGGACAATCGCATCGCCCGGGCCCGCGCCCGGCTTGGTTCGGCCGCGATCCTGCTTGGCCACCACTACCAGCGCGACGAGGTGATCCGCTTCGCCGACTACACCGGCGACAGCTACAAGCTTTCCAAGATTGCGGCCGAAACCGCGGCGCGGTACCTGGTCTTCTGCGGCGTGCACTTCATGGCCGAGTCGGCCGATGTGCTGGGGCGGGCAGACCAGCGGGTGATCCTGCCGGACCTGAACGCCGGCTGCTCCATGGCCGACATGGCGGAGATCGGGCAGGTGGAAGACTGCTGGGACGCGCTCGAAGCGTCCGGGCTGAGGGAAGGGGGGCAAACGGTGCTGCCGGGCAGCATCCTTCCGCTGACCTACATGAACTCCACGGCGGCGATCAAGGCCTTTTGCGGCGAGCGGGGCGGGCTCGTGTGTACCTCGTCCAACGCCCGCGCCGCCTTCGAATGGGCGTTTGCGCGCGCGGAAAAGATCCTGTTCCTGCCGGATCAGCACCTGGGCCGCAATACCGCGTATGCCATGGGGATCCCGCTGTCCGAGATGGCGGTCTACGACCCGTACCAGATCAACGGCGGGCTGACGCCGGCGCGGCTGGCCGCGGCCAGGGTGATCCTGTGGAAGGGCCACTGCTCGGTGCACCAGCGCTTTTTGCCCGGTCACGTCGACCAGGTGCGCGCCAAGTACCCGGGCATCCAGGTGGTGGTGCACCCGGAGTGCCGCTGGGAGGTTTGCCAGAAGGCGGACGCCCTGGGCTCGACCGAACGCATCATCGCGCTGGTGGAGCAGGCGCCCGCGGGGTCGACCTTTGCCATCGGGACTGAAATCCACCTGGTCAACCGCCTGGCGCGGCGGTTTGCGCCCGAAGGCAAAAAGATCATCACGCTCGACGACACCGGCTGCCTGTGCACGACCATGTTCCGGATCAGCCCGCAGCACCTGTGCTGGGTGCTCGAAAACCTGATCGAGGGCCGGGTGGTGAACCAGATCACCGTTCCCGGGGACGTGAAGTACTGGGCCAAGGTGGCTTTGGACCGGATGCTGGAAGTGGGCTAGCGCGCGCCCTGGCCCGGGAGGGCGGACATGGGAAGGGCTTTGGCGTGGCCGCCGTCCCGCCGCTCCCGGGCTCCGTGCGCGGGCGGTGGAAAACGCGAGTTGCGGCGCGCGCGATCGGCTCTTGCCGCAGCGCCTATAATTGGCACGTTTTCCCGAGGGTACCCTGATGACCAGGCCTGTTCGCCTCCTTCTTCTCACGCTCGCAGCCGTTGCCGCTCTCCTTGTGGTTGCGGCCGCCGCCCTGCCGCTGTTTCTCAATGCCGACAGCTTTCGGGCGCGCATCGAGAACACGCTTTCGGAGTCGCTCAACCGCAAGGTCACGATCGCCAAGGTGGACCTGTCGATCTTTTCGGGAGGGCTGGTCGCGACCAATACCGTCATTGCCGACGACCCTCGCTTCAGCGCCGGGCCCTGGATGCAGGTGGACTCGGTAACGATCCATGTGGAGCTGCTGCCGCTGCTGCTGCACAAGGAAGTGCGCGTGCGCGGATTCGTGCTGGACACGCCCAAGGTGGCCCTGCTGCGCGCCGCGGACGGCAAGTGGAACTATTCGACCCTGGGCAACACAGCGAACAAGCCGCGCCCGGCGACAGCCGGGCAGGGCGCGCCGGACATCACGGCCGGGCACATCGAGGTGACGCACGGGCAGATCACGGTAGGCCCGGCGGCTACGGGCGGCGCCCCGGGCATGAGCGCCCACACCTACCAGCAGGTGGACCTGGACGTAAAGGATTTTGGTTTGAACAAGGCGTTTCCCTTTACGCTGACAGCGCAGCTGCCGGCCGGCGGCACCGCCAGCCTGAAAGGGACGGCGGGCCCGTTCAACGAGCGCGACACGGCGGACACGCCCTTCACGGCGCACCTCACCCTGCAGCGGATCGACCCGCTTGCTTCCGGGCTTGTGGACGCAAGCGCGGGGGTTTCCGGGCTGATCGACAGCCTGGAGCTCGACGCATCCTGGAGCGGGGAAGCGATGCACGTGACCAAGCTGCTGGTGGCGAGCCCGCGGCTGACGGTGGTCGAAACCAAGCAGCCCAAGCAGCCGGCGCCGGATGCGGCGAAAGCACGGAAGAACTCGACCATGCTTGAGGATCTTTCGGTGGACGATGCCGAGGTGACAAACGGCACCCTGACGCTGACCACCGCCGGCAAGGTGGGAGCGCCGGCCGTGTACCAGCAGCTCAACGCGAAGATCACGAATCTGACGCCCAGGACGGCTTCGCCCTTCACTGCCAGCGCGGAGCTGCCGGGCGGCGGCAAGCTGAGCGCGCAAGGGCAGGCGGGCCCCTTTAACCAAGCAAACAATGCGTCCACCCCGGTCAGCGCCAGGGTGTCGCTGACGCACTTCAACCTGGGCACCGCCGGCCTGCTGCCGCCCGATGCGGGCATCGGCGGGGTTGCGGACCTCCAAGCGCAGGTGCAGTCGAACGGCGAGCTGCTGAACGCCGCCGGCACCGCGGACGTGGCCGGGATCAAGCTGGCCAGGGCGGGCCAGCCTTCCGCCACCCCGGTGCGGGTCCAGTTCGCGCTGGGGCAGAATGAGCGGGCGCTGACCGGGGAGATCCAGCACGCCACCATCACCATCGGGCAAGCGGTGATCAACGTGGGCGGCACCTACCAGACCAGCGGGCCGACCACGGCGCTGAATCTGAAGGTAGGCGGCAACGCGATCCCGATCGACGCGATCGAGGCGTTTCTGCCGGCGCTGGGCGTGCACCTGCCCGAGGGCTCGCGGCTGCGGGGCGGCTCGGTGACCACAGCGCTGGAGGTGACCGGGTCCACGGGGAGCCCGGTGATCAGCGGCCCGGTTCGGCTGGAAAACACGCAGCTCGCGGGCTTTGACCTGGGGGCGAAGCTGGGCGAGCTGTCGCGGCTGACCGGCGGCAGGATCGGTTCGGCGACCGGCTCGGGTACCAACATCAAGTCGCTGAGCATGGATGTGCGCGAAGCCGGGGGCGGCATCCGGACCGACAAGGTCGCGCTCGCGGTGGCCGGGGTAGGCACGGCGACCGGCGGGGGCAGCGTGAGCGAAGGG
>CALMAN010000042.1 GCA_937859835.1 uncultured Acidipila sp.
CGCCGCAAGCCATGGAGAAATTGCAACCACTGCGTCCGAGTGTAGGGTATCGGTTACAGTAGGGCCATGGCCGCGCACGAGGGAGCCCAGGCGAGCGTAGGGGAACTGCTGAGTGAGTCGGTCCGGATCATGGCCCGGCTGCGCGGACCCGATGGCTGCCCCTGGGACCGCGCGCAAACGCCGGAAACCATCCGCAAGTACACGGTTGAAGAAACCTACGAGGTCCTTGACGCGATTGAACGCAAGGACGCGCCGGGTCTCTGCGAGGAACTTGGCGATCTCCTGCTCCAGGTCCTCTTCTATGCGCAGATGGCAGCCGAAGCCGGGCAGTTCTCCATGGGCGATGTAGCGGCCGGGCTGAACCGCAAACTGGTTCGACGCCACCCTCATGTATTCGGGCCGGAAGCATCGAGGGAGGCCGGCAACCGTGCTCTCCCCTCGTCCGCCGGAGGGGAGCTTACCCCGGACGACGTGGTGCAGAAATGGTTTCAAATCAAGCAGTTCGAGCGGAAAGCGAATGTGGAGGGTAAGCAGGAGCCGTCGCGCCTCGCCACGGTTCTGCGCGCCCAGCCTGCCCTGCTGGAGGCGGAAAAGCTCGGCGCTGCGGCAGCGAAGTGCGGCTTTGACTGGCCGGACGCAACCGGGCTGCTTGCCAAGGTTCGCGAAGAGATCGACGAAGTCGAGGCGGAACTCAGCCGCCCCGCTGCGATCCCCGAGCAGCTTCGGATGGAGATCGGGGACCTCCTCTTTGTCACCGCCAATCTCGCCCGGCACGCGCAGATCGATGCGGAAACAGCTCTTCGGGACGCAAACGCGAAGTTCCGACGCCGCTTCGCGTCCATGGAGCAGGCAGAACGCGAGGATGGCGGCGCTCGGCTCGAAGCCCGTTCGCTCGACGAACTGGAAGCACTTTGGCAACAGGCCAAGCAGCTGGAGCGGCGCCCCGAACCAAACGAGGCCACAAAGGCTTGAGCGCCACCCTGTCCACGGAGGTCGAGATGGCCGGCCTTTACCGTGCACCGGATGGTCGTGGGTTCACCCTGCGCCGCGCTGCCAGCCTTGAGGAACTGGATGCCTGCGTTCGGCTGGAGCAGCAGACCTGGGGCTACCCGGACATCGAGCTGGTGCCGCGCAACCTGTTTGTGCTGGCTCAGGCGCTGGGCGGTCATGTTCTGGGCGCATGGGACGAGCAGGGCAGCCTGGCCGGCTTTGCGCTGGCGATCCCGGCGCACGAGCCGCCCGAAGGCGCTCGCCGCCGCTGGATGGTTTCGGTGGAAGCACCGAGCCCTCCGCGCCCCGAACCGGGAAACCTCGCGCTTCCCGCCCGGCAGGAGCCGGCGCCCATCCCGTATCTCCACTCGCACATGCTGGCAGTGGCTGCGGCGCATCGGGACTGCGGGCTTGGTTTCGCGCTCAAACTCGCCCAGCGGCAGGAGGCTCTGGCCTGCGGCATCTCGGTGATGCGGTGGACCTTTGACCCACTCGTGGCCAAAAACGCGTACTTCAATCTTCAGCGTTTGGGCGCAACTGCTTGCCTGTATGTGCCGGACTTTTACGGCAGAACCGGCTCGTTGCTTGCATCCGGTTTGCCCACCGACCGGCTTCTGGCAGAGTGGCGCCTCGACGGGGAGCCGGGCTCCCGGCAGGCTGATTTCTTGACTGGATCAACAGAGCGCATCCTACTGCCGGCGGCCGTTGCGGAATGGAAGGTGCAGGGCGTCCATGCCGCGCTGGAAGCCCTTCAAAGTAGGCTGTCGCTGCAGTTTCGCGAAGCGTTCCTTCGTGGACTGGTGCTCCTTGGCTTCGAACCCGATTCTCGAGGCGAGGGCGGCCAGTACCTGCTTTGCCCGCGTCGCTCCACCACCCCGTAACCGCACCAAGCTACGCACCCCAGCTCAGGAGATACCGGCTATGAAGATCGACTCCATCGTGCTTCGTGAAGTGCAACTGCAACTGGTCGCGCCCTTTGAAACCAGCTTCGGCTCAACCACGCACCGGCGTGTTCTGCTGGTGGAGCTGCGTGCCGAAGGCCTGCGCGCCTGGGGCGAGTGTGTGGCCGGGGAGCACCCGTGGTACTCGGAGGAGACCGTAGACACAGCCTGGCAGATCAGCCGCTACGAACTGGCGCCCCTGCTGCTGGAGGCAGAGCCGGAGCATGGCGGCAGCTGCCACGACATCTTCCGCCCGGTCCGGGGCAATCGCATGGCCAAGGCCGCCTTTGAGAACGCCGTCTGGGACCTGCAGGCGCAGCGCGAGGGCATAAGCCTGGCGTCGCTGCTGGGAGGGTCCCGCGACACCATCGCCTGCGGCGTGTCGCTCGGCATCCAGCCCTCGCTCGGGCAGCTGCTTGACAACGTCGAAACCTCGCTTGCGGCCGGCTACCAGCGCATCAAGGTCAAGTGCAAGCCCGGCTGGGATCTTCGGGTCTTCGAGGCGATCCGGGACCGCTGGCCCTCCATCCGGCTTTCCGCGGATGCCAATGCGTCGTACCGGCTCAAGGACATGGACCATCTCGCCGGCTTCGATCACTACGACCTGATGATGCTGGAACAACCGCTGTGGAGCGACGACTTTTACTTCCATTCCATGTTGCAGAGCCAGATTGAAACTCCCATCTGCCTGGATGAGTCGATCCGGAACCGGCGCGATGCGCTGGCCTCGATCGAGATGGGATCGTGCCGGGTGATCAACATCAAGGTCGGCCGGGTCGGCGGATTTTCTGAGGCCATCGGGATCCACAACGCTGCCATGGAGCGGGCGATCCCGGTCTGGTGTGGCGGCATGCTCGAAACCGGCATTGGCCGCTCGCACAACATCGCCATCTCCTCCTTGCCGAACTTTTCGCTTCCTGGCGATGTGTCGGCTTCGAAGCGCTACTGGCGCGATGACATCATCGAGCCGGAGGTCGAGGTATCGCCGCTCGGGGAGATCACGGTACCGACGGGGCCAGGCAGCGGCTTCCACGTCCGCGAAGACCTGATTGAGCGGCTTACGGCGCGCAAGGACGAGGTGCGCGCGTACGCCCTGGCCTAGGCGCGCCAACTCCCCGGGCTGGCTTGCGTCTAACAGGGTGTAGCGCCGGGGCTTCGTGCCCGGCGAAGGAGAAAGCATGACCCCGCAGGAACAAAGCATGTTGAACGACCTGGTTGAGAAGATCAACCGCACCAGCCTCCAGGAAAAAGATGAGGACGCGGAACGGTTTCTGACGAATGGTTTAGGCCGCAATCCGGACGCTCTCTACATGCTGGCGCAGACCGTGCTGGTGCAGAACATCGCACTGGAACAGGCGAAGCGGCAGATGACGGCCATGCAGGCGGCCCCGCAGCCTCAAAAGACCACCAGCTTTCTTGGCAGCCTGCTGGGGCACCACGACCCGCAGCCCGCGCCTCCGCAGCAGGCGCAGTTCCAGCCGGTGCAGTACGCGCAGGGCAACCCGGGCGTGGCGGGTGGCGGGTTCCAGCCTGCGCCGGCCGGGCAGCCCAGCTTTTTGCGCTCCGCTGCAACAACAGCCGCGGGCGTTGCCGCGGGCGCGCTGGCGTTCCAGGGCGTGGAGTCTCTGCTGCACGGCGGTGGCGGTGGGTTCGGCGGTGGCGGCGGCTATGGCGACCGGCCGCGGCCGGGTCCG
>CALMAN010000043.1 GCA_937859835.1 uncultured Acidipila sp.
CCCCCACCCGAATCAAACGAACCGCTGGCTACTGCCCCAGCGCAAGTTTGCGGTGCAGGACCTCCAGCATGACCCCCTTCAGAAGGTATTCAAGCGCAGGGTCGTAGCGGTATCCCTCGTCGCGCAAAAAGGCGTGCGCCCCATTGACCTCCAGCCACTGGTAGTTGGCCTCGACCGCATCCAGGCGCGCCTGGATCTTGCGGCGGCCTTCGAGCGGCACATGCGGGTCCTGCCGGCCCCAGACGTGCAGGAGCTCGCCCCCGATCTCCCCGGCGCGCGCGAGCGAATCATCCTGCTTGCCGGCGCCCAGGGTGCCCGAATGGATATCTGTCGCATAAAAGCACACGGCCGCACTGACCGCCGGGTTCATCGCCGCGCGAAAGGCCAGGTGGCCGCCCAGGCAGATGCCGATGACGCCGAGCTGCCCGGTACACTCCTCCATGCCGGCCATGTAGGTGAGCAGCGAGCGCGCGTCGTCGTCGTAGGAGCTGAGCTCCTTGCTGTACTTATCGCGGTTGCCTTGATCTGACCCGGCCTGGTCATACGCGAGTACCGTTCCGGCAGGCTCAAGCTCGTGGTACACCTCCGGCACCGCGACCAGGTACCCGTGCCCGGCCACAAAGCTGGCAAAGCGCCGGATCGGCCCGGTCATCTGAAAGATCTCGGAAAACAGGATGACGCCCGGGTACCTGCCCCCGGATGCAGGCTGGAAAAAGCAGGTGCGCATGGGTCCGGCCTGCGTCGGTACGTCCACCACCAGATCGCTCTTGAGAATCATCCCTGCCTTGCCTTTCTATCCGCCGTGCGCGTTCCTGACCAGAGCTCTTGCCCCAATGTCACGCCGGAAGTACATTCCCGCAAACTGGACCTTTCCCAGTGCGCTGTAGGCAAGCGCCAGTGCCCCGGCGAGCGTTCCGCCACAGGCACTGGCCCCCAGCACGCGGCCGCCCGCGGTGCACACCGCGTCCCCAACCTGCGCGGTGCCCGCGTGAAAGATGTCGACGCCGGGCACCGACGCAGCTTCCGGGAGTCCCTGGATCGGGAGGCCGGTGCGAAACGCACCCGGGTACCCACCGGAAGCGGCCACAACGCACGCCGACGCGCCCGCTTTCCAGCGGAACTCGGTGTCGCTGAGCCGTCCTTCCACACAGGCCTCGAGCGCCTCGTACAGGTCGCTTTCAAGGCGGGGCAAAATGGCCTGCGTTTCCGGGTCCCCAAAGCGGGTGTTGTATTCAAGCACGACTGGCCCGCGCGCGGTCATCATGAGCCCAAGAAACAGGACGCCCACAAACGGCGTCCCCTCGGCGGCCATGCCGTCCACCGTGGGCTGCGCGATGTGGTGCAGGATCCAGTCGCGCATCCCCGGGGCCAGCAGCGTATCCGCTGTATACGCGCCCATGCCTCCCGTGTTGAGCCCGGTGTCGCCTTCGCCGATGCGCTTGTGATCCTGGGCGGCCAGCAGTGGGGCGACATGCTTCCCGTCGCTCACAAGCAGGAACGAGAGTTCCTCGCCCTCCAAGAACTCTTCAAGGAGCACGTGGGTTTCCGCCCGGCCCAGCAGGGCGCCGCTAAACAGGCCGGCGATGGCGGCCTCGGCCTCTTCGCGCGTCCGGCAGATCAGCACGCCCTTGCCCGCGTGGAGCCCGTTGGCCTTGATCACAACCGTACCGCTAAACAGGGCCAGCGCATCCCGGGCTTCGGCCGCGGAGGTACACACGGCATAGTTGGCGGTGGGGATCTGATGGCGCTGCATAAAGCGCTTGGAAAACGCCTTGCTCCACTCCAGCTGCGCCGCGGCCTGGGTGGGGCCGAAAGCCCGCAGCCCGCGCCTGCCGAGTGCATCGACCAGGCCCAGCGCCAGCGGTGCTTCCGGTCCAATGACGGTCAAAGCGGGTTGCTCGCGTGCGGCAAGCTGCACGGCAGAGTCCAGGTCGCTCGGGTCAAGCGGCACACAGCGAGCCAGGTGAGCGATCCCGGCGTTCCCCGGCGCGCACACGAGGTCGCCGACCCGCGCCGAGCGGCGCAGCGCGGAAGCCAGCGCATGTTCCCGGCCCCCGCCGCCAAGCAGCAAAACCTTTTCCTTGCTCAAGCCAGGGCCTGCGGTACGGCTTCTTCCCAGCGACCCTGCGCCTTGAGGATCAGCTCCACAATCTCGCGCGCGGAGCCATGGCCGGCGGGGCGCCGGGTCACGTAGTGGCACACGGCTTTGAGCTCCGGCGCCCCACCGGCAACACACACGGCCAGCCCGACACGCTCGGCCACCCGAATGTCCGGGAGGTCGTCGCCCATGTAGCAAACCTCTTCCGCGGTCACCCCTGCTTTCGCAAGAATCTCCTCAAACGCTTGCGTCTTTTTTGCCTGGCCCAGGTACACGTAATCCACCTTCATCTCCTGGGCGCGGCGGAGCACGGCCGGCGAATGCCGCCCGGTGATGAAGCCGGTGCGGATGCCCATGGTGTGCGCCAGGGACAGCCCCTGCCCATCCTGGGCGTCGAAGGTCTTCATCTCGGTCACCGTGCTGGTTCCGGACTCGTCGGTCGCGGCGATCAGGCAAACGCCGCCGTCGGTGATGGTGCCGTCGACGTCCATCAGGAAGACCTTGATCCTCCGTGCGCGCTCGAGCACTGCCTGGTCCGCAAGCGCCTCGGCAGGGGCGCCTGCGGGGGTGCCTTCACGTTCTCGGGTTTCCGCCATAGCTGCCATGGTAAACGCTTGCGCCCGGCGCGGAGCCTGCACCCGGGCACCCTATACTGAGACCGTGCCCGAAGTCGCACAGCCGCCACTTCTTCCCGCCAGGACGCATCGCCGCTCGCGAGTCCGCCACATCCGGCGGCTCCCCCTGCATATGGGACCGGCCTTTGTTGCGAGCATCGCGTACATCGACCCCGGCAACTTCGCCACCAACTTCACCGCGGGCGCCCAGTTCGGCAACCAGCTGCTGTGGGTGCTGCTCTGGTCCAACCTGATGGCCATGGTCATCCAGTATCTTTCGGCCAAACTGGGCATTGCGACCGGGTTGACGCTGCCGCAAAACTGCCGCGCCCACTTTTCGCGCCCCACCACTCTGTTTCTTTGGCTGGCGGCGGAGACCGGGGCGCTGGCGACTGATCTGGCAGAGTTCCTGGGCGCCGCGCTGGGCTTTTACCTCCTGTTTGGGCCATGGTTTTTGGCCAGGGGGTGGACCCGCACGGAAACGCTGTTTTTTGCCGCGCTGATTGCGACGGTCTTTGTTTTCGCCCTGCTAGCCCTCGAAACGCGCGGCTTTCGCAAGCTGGAGCTTGCCATCATCGGCTTTGTGGGGGTAATCGGGCTTTGCTACGCAGGGGAGCTGGCCCTGGTGCACCCGGTCTGGAGCAGTGTTGCACGGCACACGCTGCTGCCCCAGGTGGGCCGCAACAGCATCTATGCCGCCGTCAGCATGCTGGGCGCGACGGTGATGCCGCATGTGATCTATCTCCATTCGGCGCTGGTACAGCCCCGCGTGCAGGAGCAGGCGCTGCGTCTCCACGTCCCCAACCACGCCTACCTGTCCAGGCTGCGGCTGCTCTTCTATGAGAAGCTGGACGTGCTGTTTGCCATGAACGGCGCCTGGCTGGTCAACTCCGCCATGGTGATCGTGGCGGCTGCGGCCTTTCGGGGCACCCATGCCGCGGGCAGCGGCATTTCGATCGAAGACGCGCACCGGACGCTTGGCCCGCTGCTTGGCCCGGCGTCGGCCACCATCTTCGCCGTCGCGCTGCTTTGTTCCGGGCTTTCGTCCTCAACGGTCGGCACCATGGCCGGGCAGGTGGTGCTGGAAGGCTTTCTCGAGATTCGCTTTTCCGTCTTTCTGCGGCGGCTGCTTACCCTGATCCCTTCTCTGCTTGTGATCGCGAGCGGGCTGGACGCGTTCAGGATTCTTGTGTTCTCGCAGGTTGTTCTTTCCTTCGCCCTGCCCTTTGCCCTGGTTCCCCTGCTTCTGCTCACCAGCCGGTCCAGCGTGATGAACCGCTTTGTCAACACTGCCGGAACGCGCCGCGCGGGCTGGGCCATTGCCTGCGTGATCGTCAGCCTGAACATCATGCTGCTGTGGCAGATTGCCACCGGTCGCAGCTAGGGATCGACCGGCAGGGCGTGCGCAACCCGCGCGGCGCACGCTCCAGCGGTCGCGGTCTTTGGCCGGGACTAGGGGCCGGCCGGCGTTTGCAGCGCGGACCCCGTGCCCGCAAGCCCGCGGTGCATGGCCTTGACCAGTGATCCATCGCCCGTGTCGCCGCTTAGCTCCCAGATCATCATGCCGCCGAGCCCCTGCGCCCGCGCGTACTCGGCCTTGGCGGTGGCGGAAACCGCGTCGTCAAAGGTCCAGAACACGTTGCCGTCATACAGCCAGGGCGCGCTCGATGGCCCATCGCGAAAGGGGGTTGCCGCGCCCGGGAGTGCGGCAATCTCGTGGAAAGGCGCGTCGCCGCGCACGGCCTGGCCCGGCATGCCGAGGCCGTGCTGGGTCCCGGCATCGGCAACGCCGGACCAGTGATAGCCGTAGAAAGGGATGCCCAGCAGGAGCTTCGCGGCCGGCACGCCGGCGGCCTGGTACTCGGCAACCGTTCCATCCACGTTGCCGCTTTCGCGGATCACGCCGGGGATCGGGTAGAGCGGCGCAAGAATACCGGTCAGCTTCTGCCAGGGGCCGTTGTAGTCGTAGTTCATCAGCCCTACCTGGTCAACAGAGCCGGCCACGAGCTTCCAGTCCACCCCCGGGTAGCGGCCCAGCCCCGGCGCGGCCGCCACGGTGAGCAGCGGCTTTGGCCCGTGCGTGCCGGCGGCATAGGCGTCGAGTTGCCGCCGAAACTCCAGGACGAGCGCGTTGAAGTTCGCTCCATCGTCCGGGCCGTTTGGGTACTCCCAGTCCACGTCGATCCCGGTAAAGAGCCCGGGCGCAGACAGGCCCGGCGCAAGATTGCCGCGCAAAAACATGTCAATGCAGGAGGCAACAAAGGCCGCCCGCTTTTCAGGCTGCGCGGCATCGGCAAAGGCAGAGGGCTTGCCTTCGAGCGAGATCAGCAGGCGCATCCGGGGGTACATCCGGTGCAGCTCCTGGAGCTGGTGAAACTCCCCGCGCAGAACCGGCCCATCCGGAGTGTCGGGCGCGTCTAGGGTGCCGTCGACACTGCTTTCAGCCGTATACGCATGCTGGATGTCAGCGTTGGGATCGGCAACCGCGCAGTGGCCGTCAACCACAAAGGCCTGCGAATAATCGATCTGCCCGAGAAGCGGCGCGGAACCGCTGGTGATCAGCTGCCGGGCCGACCAGGGCGGGTCGTCGTACAAGCCCCACTGCGGCAGGTAGCCGACGATCACGGGCGTTTGGGCAACGGCGAGGGAGCTGAGAAAGCAGGGGAAAAGGAAAGCAAGGAGCAAGGAGATCCGGGACATACTTACGTAGGATGACGGCCGCAAGCAGGCGGCGGACGCATCCGGCTCGCTCAGTGCGGCCCGCAGGGCGGGCGTGCCGCGTGGAGAGTGATCTCCGCGCTCTCGGCAAGACCCAGCCGGGGCGGTCAGGACGCACGGCGAGCCGGGGGTCGCAGCGCCGTCCGGAGCCACGCCCGGGCCGCAAATGCGCGTGAGCTCAAAAGCTGGCCGCGATCCCTAGCGCACGCAGGGACGGTGAGCGATAAAATACCAGCGGATGATGCCCGAGCGACTCCAGGCTCCGCTGCTCAAGCGCTTTCGCCATGGCCGCCACGACCGCGGTCGCGCTGCCGTCTAGCGCCCCCTCGTCGTTTCCAGTTCCCCTTCTTTCGCAAAAGGATCTTCCGGCATGAGCACCCTTGTTTCCGCGACTCCAACGGCCAGCAACACGTTTGCAACCCGTGCCACGCTGCGCTCCGGCACCAGCCGCTACACCAGCTTCCGGCTTCCGGCGCTTGCCGAGCGCGGCATTCCCCTGGCGCGACTGCCCTTTTGCCTGCGCATCCTGCTTGAAAACCTGCTTCGCCGGGAAGACGGCGTGTCCGTTACGGCCGCGGACATCCGTTTCCTGGCCGGCTGGGACCCGCTCGCCGAGCCCTCGCGGGAGATCGCCTTTATGCCGGCCCGGGTGCTTATGCAGGACTTCACAGGGGTGCCTGCCATCGTGGACCTGGCGGCGATGCGCGACGCCATGAAGCTGCTGGGCGGCAACCCGGAAAGGATCAATCCCCTGCAGCCGGCCGAGCTGGTCATCGATCACTCGGTGCAGGTCGACGAGTACGGAACCATTGGCGCGTACAACGCGAACTCCCTGCTTGAGGTCCAGCGCAATCGCGAACGCTACGCCTTTCTGAAGTGGGGCCAGAGCGCGTTTCGCAACTTTTCGGCGGTGCCGCCGGGCATGGGCATCTGCCACCAGGTTAATCTCGAATACCTGGCGCGGGGCGTGTTTACCACCGAGCTGGACGGCGCCCTGCATGCCTACCCTGATACGCTGGTCGGCACCGACTCGCACACCACCAAGATCAACGGGCTGGGCGTGCTGGGCTGGGGCGTCGGCGGGATCGAGGCCGAGGCAGCCATGCTGGGGCAGCCGGTCTCGATGCTGGTGCCGCAGGTCGTCGGCTTTCGCATCACGGGCAGGCTGCGGGAGGGCGCGACGGCTACCGACCTGGTGCTCACCGTGACCGAAAAGCTGCGCAAACACGGCGTGGTCGGCAAGTTTGTCGAGTTCTTCGGTCCCGGCCTGGCGGAGCTCTCCCTGTCTGACCGCGCCACCATCGCCAACATGGCGCCCGAGTATGGAGCCACCTGCGGGATCTTCCCCGTGGATGAGGAAACGCTGCGCTACCTGCGGCTGACTGGACGCACGGACGCGCAGGTCGCGCTGGTCGAGGATTACTACCGGGAGCAGGGCCTGTTTCACGGCCCGGAAACCGAGGACGCCGAGTACTCGTCAACCCTGAGCCTTGATCTGGGAGCCGTGCGCCCGAGCGTTGCCGGGCCGAAGCGTCCGCAGGACCGCGTCGCCCTGGGCGAGACAGCGGCAGACTTCGCGAAGCAGCTCCCTTCGCTGTTTGGCCCGAAAGCAGGCGTGTTCGGCGAGCGCCAGGCGCAGCGGTGGGAGGGCGAAGGCGGGCATGCCTCCGCAAACGGCGATACAGGGAGCACCGAAGCCGCACCGGAGCCCGGCAAGGTGGTCACGGCTGAGCAAGACCCTCCCCTCGACCCGGCCGACAGCACCACGGCAGATACTGGCGAGCGGAGCACTCCGTCGGCCGCACCGCAGGCGATCCTGGGGGTTCCTGCTCCCGCATACGTCGACACCGTGCAGGGTCGCTTTGGCCTCGACCCGGACCGCTACCTCGATCACGGCTCGATTGTGATCGCCGCCATCACCTCCTGCACCAACACCAGCAATCCTTCTGTCATGATCGCCGCCGGCCTGCTTGCGAAGAAAGCCGTCGAACGCGGGTTGTCTGTGCCGCCCTGGGTCAAAACCTCGCTAGCGCCCGGCTCCCGCGTGGTGACCGATTACTACAAGCGGGCGGGCCTGCTTCCGTATCTGGACAGGCTGCGCTTCCATGTGGTGGGCTACGGCTGCACCACGTGCATCGGCAACTCGGGCGCGCTGCCGTCCGACGTTTCCGAGGCGATCGACGCGCATGGCCTGGTCGCCGTTTCTGTTCTGAGCGGCAATCGAAACTTTGAAGGCCGGATCAACTCGGACGTGCGGGCAAACTACCTGATGTCGCCACCGCTGGTGGTTGCCTATGCACTTGCCGGCACCATCCTGCGCGACCTGGAAACCGAACCGCTCGGCCGCGGGCGGGACGGCCGCGATGTGTACCTGCGCGACATCTGGCCGACGCAGGCCGAGATAGCCGAGGTCGCCAGTACCGCGCTCACCAGCGAATCGTTTCGCAAGGAATACGCCAGCGTGACGGCGGGCGACGAACACTGGCAGCGCCTGCGCTTTGCGGCAGGGGAAGTGTATGCGTGGGAGCCGGACTCCACCTACATTCGCCGGGCGCCGTACTTCGACGATATGCCCCGAACCCCGGCACCGGTCGAAGACATCCACGGCGCCCGCGTGCTCGCCGTGCTCGGCGACTCCGTGACGACCGACCATATCTCGCCCGCAGGCTCCATCCAGGCCAGCTCGCCGGCCGGGCTTTACCTGAGGGAGCACGGCGTCACACCGGCTGACTTCAACTCCTACGGTTCGCGCCGGGGCAACCATGAAGTCATGGTGCGCGGAACCTTTGCAAATGTGCGGCTGAGAAACAAGCTGGCTCCGGGTACCGAGGGCGGCGTGACTCGCCTGCTTCCGGAAGGAACCGGGATGAGCATCTTTGACGCTGCCGCAGAATACGCGCGGCGGGGCACACCGCTGATCATCCTGGCCGGCAAGGAGTACGGCTCCGGCTCTTCGCGGGACTGGGCTGCCAAGGGTCCGAAGCTGCTGGGCGTCCGCGCCGTGATCGCGGAAACCTACGAGCGCATCCACCGCTCTAACCTGATCGGCATGGGCATCCTGCCGCTTGAGTTTGGGGGAGGCGACTCGGTGGCTTCGCTGGGGCTCACGGGCGAAGAGGTGTTTGACTTTCCGGGTTTGAAAATCCTGCTGGATGAGCGGCTGGAGGCCGGACACACACTGATTGTGCGTGCCACGGCGCCGGATGGGGAAGAAAAGAACTTTCGCGTTCGGGTCCGCATTGATACACCGGGCGAGATCCTCTACTACGAGCACGGCGGCATTCTGCAGTACGTGCTTCGGCAACTAGCGGGCGTGGCCTAGGCGGCCGGCAGGCAGCCTGGAGGGGCGCTCGCGACCTCTGCTGCGCCGCGCGGTCCCGCCCGGGATGCAGCCGGAGCACAGCGCCGCACCTCAAACCTCGAAGGAGGCGGCGATGGCGCGCGGCTCCCCATCCGGCGCGGGTTGGCCGGATGGGAGCCGGAGGGTCATGGCGATCAGTGCTGCCAGCAGGTAAAGCAGAGCAAAGATCCAGATGACGCCAGACACGCCGACCCTGGGCAAAAAGATACCGGCGATGGCGGGGCCCAGCCAGATGCTGGTGCCCGAACCCAGGTTCATGATGGACATGGCGGCACCGCGCGACTCCGGAGCGAGTGTCGCCATGATGGCGCCCAGCGGGACAAAGCCCGCGAGCGTGGCTCCGTAGGCCATGCCGGCCAGCATGACCAGGGCGTAGCTCTTGCCGAAGTGGTCGGGGATGTAGAAGAGCCCCAGGGTTGCGAGGGCACACCCGCAGGCGCCCACCACCGTGACGGTTCTGCGCCAGCCGATACGGTCTCCAACGTACCCCCAGATGAGATTGAACACGACGTTGGTGGCGAACATCGCACTTAAAATCTGCAGCCATTGTTGCAGCGAAAAGCCGATGGTGTGGATGTAGAAGATGGGCAGAAAAAGCAGAAAGCCAAACTCAGAGGTCGTGGTGATGATCGCGACCAACCCGCCCAGGCCCACCCTGGGCTTCTTCCAAACAATCGAGATGCCCGAGAACAAGACTGCGAAGGGGTGGCCGGTCCTGCCGACCTGTAGCCCGCTTAGGCCGCGCTCTTCGTGCACGCCAAAAAGCGCAAGGAGGCCGCCTGCAAGCACAAAGATGGTTGAAAGCCAGAGCGACTCGTACGCTCCGTACCGCGGGACTGAAAAGCTTGCCAGCAGCGAGCCCAGGGTGGGCAGGCCACCGGTCCTGGCGACCCAGAACCAGCCCACGGCAGTCGCCAGGTAGCTTCGCGGAGTTACCGCAGTGACCCAGACCAGAAACCCGAACGCAAAGAGCGGATACCCAAAGCCGCGCACCATATAACTTAGCGCGATGACCGGGTAGTTATGGTGGGCGACGCCGATGAGTAGAAACGGGATTTCACAAACCACCCAGATCAGCAGGCCCGCCCACATGACTTTTTTTGGGCCGAACAGGTCCGAAAGCGTTCCGCTGAGCCACGCAGCCACCGCTGCCGTCGCTCCATACAGCGTAAAAACAAGCGCGACCTTGGATTGCGGGAAGTGCATGTCAAACAGCATGGGGGAAAGAAAGCCGGACTCTACCCCGTCGCCGATCATAAACAGGAGAAGCCCGAGGTAGCCGACCGCAAGCTGCGGGTAGATGCCGATCTTTTCAAACCACGCTGCGCCCTTGCTCACGCGCCCCGCTCCTGCCCGGGCAAACACTGGCGCATGCTGGCCTCCACTCCAAGCCGGGACAACATCTCCAGGCCTCTTGAAACCTTGTCGACAAAAAGCCGGCTTGCCGGCAGTACCTGGCCGAAGATCGACGCGTTCTGAAGCATGGGCATTGGATCCGTGCCTATCCCGCTCGCGACCGCTCGCAACTCCTGCGCGCGGGCATCAAGGATCTCGAGCGGTTTGCCTCCCTCATCGGTGCCCTGCTTGAGGTAGAAGATCCAGGCGGCGACCACAAAGCTGGCGAGGGTAACCGAACACCCCTGCTCCAGCAGGTCAGCAATCGAGGGGAGCACCCACTTCGGCATCTTTGCAGAACCCTCGGAGCAGATGCGTGTCACCTGATCGCGAATGGCGGGGTTGGCAAAGCGTTCAACCAGTACCCTCTTGTAATCGACCACGGAAGTGCCTGGGATCTTTGGAACGACCGGAGTGACTTCGTCCATAAATGCCTTGATAAAGGCAACAAACAGCGAGTCCTCAAGGATTTCATGAACATAGGTGTAGCCTGCAAGCGCCCCAAGATAGGCCATGGCGAGATGACTGCCATTGAGGAGCCGCATCTTCATCAACTCATAGGGCACCACATCCGGGACCAGCTGCGCGCCTGCTTTCTCCCAGCGAGGCCGCCCACTGCAAAACTCATCCTCGATCACCCACTGCAGAAAGGGTTCCGTCATCACGGGCCATGCATCCTCGATCCCGAACCGGCCTGCGACAAAGGCGCGATCCTCGTCCGTGGTGCCCGGCGTAATGCGATCCACCATGCTGTTGGGAAACGTCATGTGCTCGCGTATCCAGTTCTCGAGGGCAGGATTGTGCAGGGACGCAAAGGCGAGCAGAACCCTCCTGGCCACGCCTCCGTTGCCCTGCAGGTTGTCACACGACATCAGGGTGAAAGGAGCCAGACCCCGGACGCGCCGCCGCTCCAGAGCCGCAGCGAGGTAGCCGAGAGAAGTAACAGGCGCATCGGCATGGGCCAGGTCGTGCTGTAGCTCCGCAAAATCCGGAGTGAACTCGCCGGTTCCCTCATCAATGAAGTACCCGCCCTCGGTGATGGTCAGCGAAACGATCCTGGTCTCGGCAGAAGCCATCTTCTCGATCGCTCGCTCGCGCTCCGCGGGAGCGTAGATGTAGTCAGCAATCGACCCAATGACGCGAGCTGCCTGGGTCTCTGCGCTTCTTTCTACAAGGGCGTATAGGCAGTTCTGGCTGAGCAGTGCGTCGCGCATCCGGAGATCGCTGGGGAGCACGCCGATCCCACACTCGCCCCATCTGGGCTCGTCTTCGCGACCAAGCAGGTCATCGAGGTACACGGCCTGGTGGGCGCGATGAAAGCCGCCTACGCCGATGTGCACGGTGTGCTGTTGCAGCGCGGCGCGGTCGTAGCCGGGTACGCGAATCTCCTTCTTTAACTGAGACAGGTTCTGGTCCGTCAGCTTGACTGCATGCAACCCAACACTCACCGGATCATCCTCTTTTCACAAGGCCACTCAGAATAGCTCATCCGCCGGGCACTTACAACCAAGAGCAGCTCGGCAGCAGGCAGTTCCCGCCGATGTACAGCGTGCGGGGCAGCGGTGTAGGATGCAGCTGTTGCTGATGACCGTTTCCCGCCGAGCCTTTCTGCAGCTCTCTATCGCCGGAGCGTTGGTACCCCGGGCCCCGCGCCTCCTTGCTCAAGGCGTTACCGACCGGCACGTGAAGGCACAGCCAAGAAGCGCCAGGTCTGGGCTGCCGTTTTCCTCGCGTCTGGTGGACGTGGCGCCGCAGGCCGGGCTGCATATGCCTACAATCTACGGCCCTGTCGACCACAAGGATTACATCGTGGAGGCGGTGGGCTGCGGCTGCGCCTTTTTTGACTACGACAATGATGGCTGGCTCGACATCTTTCTGCTCAGCGGAACGCGGCGCACCGCGCCGCCCGATACAGCAATGAATCGGCTGTACCGCAACAACCGGGATGGAACCTTTACCGACGTAACCCATGACGCGGGCCTTGGCGCCACCGGGTGGGCTTCGGCGGTCTGCGTCGGTGACTACAACAACGACGGCTACGAAGACCTTTTCAGCACCTACTACGGCCAGAACCGGCTGTACCGCAACAATGGCGATGGTACGTTCACCGATGTCACGAAACAAGCGGGACTAACCAATAACCCCGCCCGGTGGGGTTCGGGTTGCACCTTTGTCGACCTTGATCGCAACGGGCATCTCGACCTGTTTGTTGCCAACTACACCGGTTTCGACTTTGCCCGCGTGCCCCGTCCAGGCAGTGCCGCCAACTGCCAGTGGAAGGGCGTTGCTGTGAGTGGCGGACCGCGAGGGCTTCCCACCGGGTCGCACTCACTCTACCGCAACAACGGGGATGGTACCTTCACCGACATAAGTGACGTATCCGGCGTTGCGGAGCAGAAAGAGAACTACGGCATGACCGCGATTGCTGCGGACCTGGCTGAAAACGGCTGGCAGACTATCTATCTGGCGTCCGACTCAACCCCCAGTCTGCTGTTTGTCAACTCCGGCAAGACGCGGCTCGAAGAACGAGGTGTTGCCCGTGGAGTTGCTTTGAGCGACGATGGCATGGAACAAGCGGGCATGGGCATCGGCGTGGGCGACTACAACCTGGACGGCCGCCTTGATCTTTTCAAGACTCACTTTTCCGACGACACAAACGTTTTGTACCGCAATGATGGCGGCGGCAGCTTTACCGACGTGACCTTTGCCGCAAAGATCGGCGTAGAAACCAGATACACGGGATGGGGAGTTGGCATCGTGGACCTTGACAACAATGGGTACCCGGATGTCTTTGTCGTGACCGGCAGTGTGTATCCAGAGGTGGAGAGCAAGTTCGCTGCTTACCCTTACAAGACACCGCGCCTCGTGTTCAGAAATCTAGGAGACGGGAGCTTTGAAGAACTCATCGAGGAGGCAGGGCCCGGCGTGGCGGCAGCCCACTCAAGCCGAGGATGTGCCTTTGGCGACTTCGACAACGATGGCGATCTGGACGTTTTGATCATTAACCTCAACGAGGCTCCTTCGCTCTTGCGCAATGACATACAAGGGCAACACTGCTGGATCAAACTGAAGTTAATGGGAGTTACTTCAAATCGCAGCGCCATTGGAGCACGCGTACTGGTTCACTATGGCGGGAAGACACAGGCGCAAGCGGTCCTAAGTCAGTCCAGCTTCTACTCGGCCAGCGACACCCGGCTCCACTTCGGCCTCGGTGACTGTTCGCTTGTGGATGTTGACATCTTCTGGCCAAGCAGCGGGAAGCAAACGCTGCAGGGCATCGCGGCCAATCGACTCATTACCGTCAAAGAAGGCATCGGCGTGGTTCCAAACGCAGGCTGGGCTAAGTGAAGCTGCTAAGGGGTATCATGGCCAGGGCTTTCTTCAAAGCTGCTCGTCTCGCCTGCTTCTCGATGCTTCGCGCTCCTGACTGCCGCCAGACGTTTTGCCATGGCATCGCTCTTGTCCGTCTCGCCTAACCGGTCATACGCTTTCGCGAGCAGGTACATGGGCTGCTCAAAGGTTGGGTTCTCTTCAATGGCAAGACTTAGCTGGCTTACCGCTTCCGGGAGGCGATCCTGGTTCATCAGGATTCGTCCCAGTTCCGCATGTGCTAAAGCATAGTGGCTGTCGATCGCGATTGCCTTGGTCAGCACGCTTTCCTCGCCAGCTTCATCCTGCTTCGCTCGCAGGGCAAGGGCCAGCTGGTAGTACGTGCGTGGTTGGCCGGGGGCCAGGTCGATTGCCAGGCGATCCTCAGCCGCTGCCTGCTCAGCATCACCCTGCTTCAGCAGGACGTTGCCAAGAAGTGAGTGCGCCTGGGGGAGCTTGGGGTCGATGGCGATCGCAGCTTGGAGGTCGGTACGGGCTGCATCGAAAAGGTTTGCGTCGTACTCACTTTCCGCCAAGGTGACAAGGAACGGAGGAGAGTGCGCGTACGTGATTCGCTTCGCTTCAAGCAGTGAGATGACATCCTTGTAGCGACCTTCTAACTGCAGCGCGTTGGCGAGCAGAAGAAGGGACTGAACAGACGGATACGTATGATACCCCGTTCGCGCCAACGCTTCCGCGTCCACAAGCTGATGATTGGCAAACCAGACTACGACGACTAACTGGATCTCCTGCCAGGGCGTTTCTGCGGTAGCGTGGAAATGGTCGAGCGCCTTTGCGGCCTCCTTCGCTTCCCCGGTGCTGAGATACTCCCGGGCGAGAGAAGCAGCAATGCTGTTGTTGGAGGGCCAGACCAGGTGGGCCTGCCGCAAAACCTCTTCGGACCCCGGCCTGTCGCCTCCACCCTCGAAGGCAGCGGCAAGCAGCAGATCGACCCGCGGATCGCAGCGCCAGCCGGAAAGTGGTTGCAGCGTGGAAGCAGCCTCCCCATAGTGCTCCTGCTGCATGAAGTTGCTGGCCTTTTCAAGCGCAGCCTCCGTGCTCCCGGCCGGACCACAGCGCTTGCCGGCACTGGTGGCAGCAGACGGCGGAGGAGTTGCTTGTGCATGGAGCGCGGCTCCTGCTGCTGTGCTGCCTCCGGAGAAGCAGTGAAGAGCAACAAGAGCCGCGATGATCCAAGAGCTCCCCGCAATCGCGGGAGCGGTCGACGGCATGCGCTTAGAAACTGAAGCGCAGGCTAAGTTGGATTTCACGTGCCGGGTCTGCGTTCTGAACCAGGCCGAAGTCGCTATCGTTCACGTTTGTATCCAGGCCGTAAAAGTTTGGACGGTTGAAGGCGTTGAAGACGTCCGCCCTGAAGTCAAGCGAATAGCGTTCGGCGTAGGTCCACGTTTTGTAGCCGGAGATGTCGTAATCCGCGGCTCCTGGATTTTGCAGTTCCTGCACGGGAGCGTTCCCCTGCTGCGCTTCCGTCTTCACAGGCACCACGTTTTGCGTATTGAAGTAGGGTCCGAGTCTTCCGTGCTTCCCTAGCCCTCCATGCAGCGCAGAGTTATTGACGGCTCCAGTAACGTTCGGCAGTGAGTTCACAAAGATGCCCAGGTTCTGGCTGCTTCCCAAGGTCGACCAAGGACCCGAGTGAATCGAAGTGATGTCAGCGACCTTCCAGCCACCTACCACTGCGTTGAGCAAACCACCACGGTTGAGGAAACTCTTCCCTTGACCGAAAGGCAGCTCATAGATTGCGTTTGCCACCAGGTTTTGATTCAAGTCCTCCTGGCAGTGGCCGCGATCCTGATCAAGATTGAGAGGGTGCCAGGTAAATACATCTTGCCAAGGGTAGCCGAGGCACTTGGACCAGGTGTAGTTGCCGAGCACCGAGAAGCCATTGCTGTACCGGTGTTCTACGCGAACCACGAGGCCATCGTAGAAGGAGCTGCCCGAGTTTGTGTTTTCCTGCACGCCGTTGAACACAATCTGCCCCTGGGGACCTGTGTAACGCGTCTGCCCCTGGGCATTGAGCAGAGGAGCTATGTTCGGACGCTCTTCATAGTGATGCGCCGCGCTGCCGAGATACCCTACTTCGAACAACCAATTGCGCAGGGTGTGGTCGATGGTGAGGTTCCACTCATAGGTATAGGGAGTGGCGCCGTTTGGCTGGATAAAGGAGGCAGTCGGCCCGGAGCCCGGAACGCTGGTACTAAACAGCTGACTCAGCGTAAAGGCAGGGGGGCCGGAGTTCTTTGAGTTTGGGATGTAACCCGGCTGCGCAGGCGCGCTGAAATTGTTATAGCTCTCGATGAGGTAGTACTGAGTTGTGTCTACTTCGACCTCGTACTGGTTGATGTTTGGCTGGATGTAGTAAATGCCGAAGCCACCCTTGACGTCCGTCGCGCCATCGCTGAACGGAACGTAGTTGAAGCCGAGTCGCGGCGCGAAGTTCAGGTACTTGGGCATGACCATGTTTCTGCCCAGGCCAAGAGTCTTGGTTGCCGGGTAGGATATGTCCTGACCCGTGGCAACATCAAAGCTGCCCACGTGGTTCGCGGTATCCACGGGCTGCTGCTGGTGCTCATAGTTCAAGCCGACGTTTACGGTGAGTTTGTTGTTGACCTTGACGTTGTCTTGCACGAAGTAGGACTGGTACCACATCCTGAGATTGAGCAGCGGATCTCCGATCGCGGTAGTGTTTGCGGAAGGGACTCCCAGCAGCACATCGGCAACCGGGTCGCCGGTGTAGTTTCCATTGAAGCTAAGCGACGTAGCTGCCCAGTCCTCATACATGTAGATCGGTTCGTAGCGGATATCGAGGCCGGCCGTGAGTTGCTGCTTGCCCTTCAGCAGAGAGATCTGTTCGGTAGCCATGTTCAGGCCTTCCCGAATGATGTCCGTTCCCTCCGTAGAGCCCGGATTGGCGTAGTTCGTCACATTGAACTGTGGTGGTCCATACGATCCGGGCTGGTCCGCCTCGTTCATAAAGCCGAGGGGATTGGCAAGGGTCGAGGTGTACCCATCTGCCCGCTGTTCTCCGGTGGCCGTGTGGGTCCAGCCGTAGCGCACGTTATTGACCAGGTTCGGCGAGAAGACGTGGGTCCAGCCGACTGCCAGATTCTTCGGGTTCGAAGGGTAAATAATTTCACGGGAAGGAGTGATGTCGGTGACACTGGTCGTCTGAGACTGGTTTGTGAAGCGGGCAAAGATGGTGTCCTTTGCCGAGATGGTGTAGTCAAACCGGCCACTCTCCTGATCCCAGCCGTCGGTCGTGTCGGAAACAGTGAGGTAGTTTCTTGTGCCGCCGGAGAAGGTACCATTCGATGCCGGATAGTAGGACAAGATCTTCTGGCCGATGGGATTGAACTGAGCGCTTGGAATCTGGTTTCCCACATAGGGGGCGCCGGTGAACGGGTTATACAGCTGAGTGGGGTCGGCACTGAAATCGCCGGCACGCTGGGCAGCAGTGGGCACCAGGGAGAACTCATCCGTAGGCTGGATCTGCCGGAACCCCTCGTAGTTCAGGAAGAAGAACATCTTGTTCTTCTTGATAGGACCGCCCAGCCTGGCGCCAAACTGATTCTGGTGGAAAGGCGGTGGACCACCCTGGTCAAAGTAGTTGCGGGCGTCGAAGTCGTTGTTGCGCAGGAATTCAAACACGGAGCCGTGAAGCTCGTTGGTTCCGGATCGTGTCACGACATTGATAAAAGCCGCACCGTCAGCGAAAGAAGCAGGCGCTCCTGACTGCTCGACGTTGAACTCCTGGATGTTATCCAGAGAAGGCAGCAGGCCTTCGGCACCGTACCAAGCATTGCGCGTTTCGATTCCATCGTAAAGATAGCTCGCGTCGTCTTCCCGCAGGCCGGCGATGGACACAGCCACGGTGGTGCCAGCTGTACTCCACTGGGACGCCGGGGACGACATGCCGGGGACAATAGGCGTAACGCCCGCGGAAAGCTGGGCCAGCTGCATGTAATCGCGGCCGTTCAACGGGAGACTTTCAATCTGCTGTGTCCCGATGACCTGCTGCTGGGTCTGTGTTTCGGTATCAATCAAAAGGGACGCTGCAGACACAGCGACGGTCTGCGTGGCCTTGCCCACGGCCAGGGAGATGTTCTGGGTAGACTGCTGCGCCACCAGGAGGGTAAACGACTGTAGCTCCTGCGTTTCAAACCCAGTGCTGATGACCTCCATCGTGTACGTACCCGGAGGTAACTGGCTAAGGTGGTAGCTCCCGGTGCTGTCTGTGATCCCGTGGTATTGCACACCGGTTGCGGTGTTTGTCGCCGTGATCACAGCCCCCGGCACGCTGGCGCCGGATGGGTCCGATACAGTGCCGGCGATGGCGCTTGTGGTTTGGGCGCGGCCTGAAAAGGAAATCAGAACCAGTGCGATGACCACGATCCCCTACCGTACCCCGCTGCCCC
>CALMAN010000044.1:0-13123 GCA_937859835.1 uncultured Acidipila sp.
TCCCCCAGCCTCTTGCCCCGGGCGCTTCTTTCCACCTCTCGGCGGGTCGGAGTACCGTTTGCGCGCGTACCAGGATGCGTGGACAGCTTCCCCGCGAAGCCGTCCTCTGAGAATGAGCCGTGAGGAACAAGTCATGCTGCGCCGGCCCACCTGGCTCCAACTCGCCAGGCATCCCCTTCCAAGCCGGGAACGCCCGGAGCAAGCTCCCGGCTCGAAGCGGACTGGCTTCGCCCTGCCCTCGGCGTTACGCGGAGTGGCGAGGCTTGGGCGGCGGCTCTTCGAACTTCTTCACATCGCTGCCGTGATACTCACGATCCAGCGCAATGGTCCAGGCGCCACTTGGCCAACGAACAAATATGAATTTGTATTCTTCCACGGTTCCTCCAGCCATGGCGGGATCGTAAACAGACGCGAACGGGCCGGCAAGATACCGGAAGTAAATAGGAGAGGGGCGGTAGGTACGAAGGTCATGCCGGCGCTGACGCCTCGTCCACTTTCTGCATCGCGGCCTGCGAGCTTCGGGCCAAGCAGGGCCTGCTTGACCGGCGTGCCTGGTTCGCCTAAGCTTGAGGTTGCTGCATTTCGGTAGATCCAAGGCCGAGCGCGCGACTCTTCTTCCAAAGGCAATCAAGGAAAATGGCGAACCACGTTTCCGCGCTGAAGCGCGTACGACAAACAAAGCGCAAGACCGCTGTGAATCGCGGCAACAAGAGCCGCATTCGCGGCAGCCTGCGCTTGATGCGCGAGGCCATTCAAAAGGGCGACCAGGCCGCCGCAGCTGAACAGTACCGCATCACCGTTTCGGCCCTGGACAAGAGCGTGCAAAAGGGGATCCTGCACAAGAACACGGCGTCCCGCTACAAGAGCCGGCTCAACGCCCGCGTCAAGGCTTTGTCGCCCGCGGTTGCAGCCTAGCGGGCGAGCAGTCGTACAGAGCACGGAAGCAGGAAACAAGAACAGAAAAGGCCGGAGCGGTTTGCTCCGGCCTTTCTCTTGTTCCACCCACGCTTACTGGACTTCGAACACATCGTCCCCGCGCCCTTCCAGCTGCCCTGCGCGCTCTGCCAGTTTGCGCGCAATCGCGAAGAACTCCCCGGCGAAGGGAGCGTTTTCTCCCCGGGCAGCGACCGGACGGCCGCCATCGCCGCCTTCCCGGATCGCCGGTGCCAGTTCAATCGAGCCCAGAAACGGCACTTTGAAGCGCTCCGCTGTCTGCGCCGCGCCGCCTTTGGCAAAGATGTCGATCTCGGTGTGGCAGTGAGGACAGGTGAAATGGCTCATGTTCTCGATCATGCCGAGCACTTCCACGTTCACCTGGCCAAACATTTCCAGTGCTTTCCGTGCGTCCTGCAAGGCCACATCCGAGGGCGTGGACACAACCACGGCGCCCGTGAGCGGCACGGTTTGCACCAGCGAGATCACCACATCGCCGGTGCCCGGCGGCAGGTCAATCAGCAGGAAATCAAGCTCCCCCCACGCAACCTGCTGCAGAAACTGCCGGATGATCTGGTGCAGCATCGGGCCGCGCATCACCATCGGCTTGTCTCCGGGTGAGATCAGGCCGACGGAGATCAGCTTGACCCCGTGGGCCAGGTTCGGTTCGATCTGGTTATTGCCGAGCACCCGCGGCTGGCCGTTGGAGCCGAACATGAGCGGCACGTTTGGTCCGTAGATGTCCGCGTCGATGAGCCCCACGCGCGCGCCCAGTGCTGCCAGCGCAATCGCGAGATTGGCGGCCACCGTAGTCTTGCCGACCCCGCCCTTGCCGGAGCCGATCGCAACAATGTGGCGGATGCCGGGCAGCGAGGCTGGAGCGGGTGGCGCGTTTCCATGGGCCATGCGCGTGCACTTCCTTTCGGTGGAGCGAGTAACTGCTTAGGGCTGCGTTGAAAGTTTGCCCGCTGCTCGCCGGCGCGCCAGCTCGGCCTGGCGCTGTTCTCGACGGCGGCCTGCATCCTGGAAGCGCCGCTCTCCTTCTTCATCTTCGGTGAGCAGCTGCGGGATGGGTACCGGCACGCCGGCAGCGTTCACTGCCACGAAGGTTAGATACGCCGAGGCGACGTGACGGTGCGTTCCTTCGATCGCGTTCTCAGCCCAGACTTTGACCCCCACCTCCATGGAAGTGCGGTAGCCGCGGTTGACACGCGACTTGAGGATAAGCAGATCGCCGACGTGAACAGGCGCGATGAAGTCGATGTGGTCCATCGAGGCGGTGACCACGTGCGTCCGTGCGTGGCGGTAGGCCGCCATGGCGGCGACCAGGTCGATCAGGTGCATCAGCCGGCCGCCCAGCAGATTGCCCAGGGTGTTGGCGTCATTCGGCAGGATCAGCTCGGTCATTTCAGACTGGGACGCGTAGGCGCCGCGCGTTGCCTGTCCCCCCTGTGCCATGGAGTCCTTTCATGCGGCCAACAAGAGCCGGGTACAATCAAGTCAACACTTTCAGTGGTCGCAAGTGTTTCTTGCGCAGTCTGCTCCGCCAAGCGCCAGGCTCGAATCTACAACAGTGCGTCCGAAGAAGCAGACGCGCTGGGAAGCAGCTCATTTTCTGGAGGCAACTGGTCGACGCACATGGACAAAATCGCGATGCTACAGGAAATCCTCCAGGCCAACCCGAAGGATGCCTTTGCACGCTATGGATTAGCAATGGCCTACGCGGGAAAGGATGAGTTTGGCGCCTCGCTGGCCGAATTCGCTTCCCTGCTGCGGGATCACCCCGACTACGTACCCGGCTACTTCATGGCTGCACAAACTTTGCTTCGCGACGGACGCCCGGCAGAGGCAAAGCGCCATCTGGAGCTTGGAGTCGAAAAGGCTGCGAAAACCGGCCAGAACCATGCGCAAGCCGAGATGCAGGCCATGCTTGATGAGCTGGAACTAAGCGGTTAGCGCGGGCGGTGATGCCGTGCGAGAGTAGGACACGCCCTCGGACAATGCAGAAGAAGTTGCAGAGCCCTTCCCGTGGCAACCTGCTCCACCCGCAACGGTTCGGATTCTGGCGATCTAGCCGGAAAGGCACGTATTTCATGAAGATAGCTCTGTTCCCGCTCGATGTCGTGCTGTTTCCCGGCATCCCGCTGCCTTTGCATATCTTCGAAGAGCGATACCGCGAGATGATCAATGAGTGCCTGATGGGCAATCTTGAGTTCGGCGTGGTGCGGGCGCAACGGGAAGGACTTGCGGTTGCCGGATGCACGGCGGCCATTTCGCGCGTGCTGCGCCGCTACCCGGATGGACAGATGGACATTCTTTGCGAAGGCAGACGCCGGTTCGAGATCGAACAGCTCGACAACTCCTGCGCGTATCTCCAGGCAGAGGTTGACTTTTTCGAGGACGACTCACCGTTCGCGTCGCGCGAAGAACGCGCACAGTGCGTGGCTCTCCATCTGGAGGTGCTGACGTTGGCCGGCATCGGACGCGAAAGCTATGCTCTGGACCTGGACCGGATGCTCTCGTTTGAGCTTGCCTGGGAGCTGCCGGCGGATCTCGGTTTCAAACAAAAGCTGTTGATGAGCCGGTCAGATCGCGAGCGCACCGCCTGGCTACGCGAGTTTTACCAGGAGATCCTCCCCAAGCTGCGCCTGGGTGCACAGGCTCGCGCCGGCGGTTCGCGCAATGGCCACGGTCCAGTGATGTAGGCGGCTAGCCCGGGCGCCGACGGGGAACCGGCGCGGTCATTTATCCTTAGATAGGGCTGCACGGCGCAGCCCTGGTTGTACCGTCTTCCGCACTCTCCGCCTTTCGCCTCGCGAAAGGTCAGCCATCCCCCCGATCCGGCGCGGTGAGCGCTTCGTCTGCTTTCCAGGAGTTCACTCTACATGGCTTCCCTTCCACACATGAATGCTTCAGTCACAATCGCCGGACCCAATACGCTGCCCGGGACCCTGGGTGAACTGCGAGATCATCCGCTGTACGGCGAAGCGCGCCTGCGGGACCGCTCGGTCAAGGACGAAATGCGGGAAAACCTGGTCAGGCGCCTACGCGAAGGTGTGGGAGCGGGCGAGCCGATCTTTCCGGGTATTGTGGGCTACGACGACACCGTGGTGCCGCAGATCGTGAATGCGGTTTTGTCCAGGCACAACTTCATTCTGCTGGGGCTGCGCGGCCAGGCAAAGAGCCGCATTCTTCGCGCCCTGACCCACCTGCTGGATGAGTGGATGCCGTATGTCGCCGGGTCAGAGATTCGCGACAACCCGTGGAAGCCGCTCGCGAAACATTCGCGCGATCTGCTGGCCAGCCTGGGCGATCACACTCCCATTGCGTGGATGGGCCGCGACGACCGCTACGTGGAAAAGCTGGCAACGCCGGACGTCACGGTCGCCGACCTGGTGGGCGATCTCGACCCGATCAAGGCGGCGCGCGGCGGCCAGGATCTGTCGAACGAGCTGACCATGCACTACGGGCTGCTGCCGCGAGCGAACCGCGGCATCTTCGCCATCAATGAGGTCCCGGACCTCGCCGGTAAAATCCAGGTCGCGCTGTTCAACATCATGCAGGAAGGCGATGTCCAGATCAAAGGCTACCCGGTGCGCCTCAAGCTGGATGTCGCGATCGTATTCAGCGCCAACCCCGAGGACTACACCGCGCGCGGCAAGATCGTGACGCCGCTGAAGGACCGGATCGGCTCGGAGATCCGCACGCACTACCCGGAAACGCTTGAGGCCGGCATCGCTATCACGGAGCAGGAAGCCTGGGCCAAGCGGGGCGCGGGCGACATCGAGATCCCCCAGTATATGCGCGAGATTGTGGAGCAGGTCGCCTTTACGGCGCGTGCGGACAAGCGCGTGGACAAGCGTTCAGGAGTTTCGCAGCGGCTGCCGATCTCAACAATGGAGCTCGTCATCTCCAACGCGGAACGTCGTGCGCTGTTGCACGGCGAAGCGCTTGTGCTGCCGCGCATCAGCGATCTTTACACGGCCATGCCGGGCATCACCGGAAAGATCGAGCTTGAGTACGAGGGCGAAATGCGCGGCGCTGACGTGGTCGTGCGGGAGCTGATCCGGGGGGCGCTGGCTTCTGTGTACGACCGCTACTTTGCTGAAACCAACACCCAGCAGATTGAACAGTGGTTCAATCTGGGCGGCTCGCTCAAGCTCGATGACTCGGAGCCGGCTTTGGCGATTGTTGGCGAGATGAAGCAGATCCAGGGTTTGTTCGAAAAGCTTTCTCCTCTCGGGGTAAGCAACAGCGATGCTCCGGAACGGCTGGTCGGCGCGGCCGAGTTCCTCCTGGAGGGCATGGTGGCGCACCGGAGGCTGAGCCGCACGGAAGAACGCGGTTTCACGGCTGGAGAAAAGAACCGCCGGCCAGACCGGGAACGTACTCCGGGGAACGACGAGCAAGCCTATGAAGCGTGGCAGACACGGCGATCCAAGCGCGGCGGCCTGAACTAAGCCGCACCGGAAAGGTACACACGGGGTCCCGCTCGTCGCAGGACCCCTTGCTTTTTACACAAAGCCAAGATTGCTGGTGGCGAAGTTATTCAGCCCGGGGAACATCCCGCCCAGTGCCGCGTTCGGAACACCGAACCAGGACGCCAGCGTCGCCGTGTACTGTGAAAGCGCAGTGGTCGGCACGAAACGGCCTGAGCCATCGATGTCGTCCGGACCACCGAGCTGCAGGTTCGGGAAGGTGCCATAAATCTTTCCACCCTTGACGGCGCCGCCCACAACGAAATGGTGACCGCCCCAGGCGTGGTCTGAGCCTCCCGAGCTGTTGATGGAAAGGGTCCGCGAAAAGTCCGAAGCCGTGAACAGGGTGACATCGTTGTAGATCCCCAGCTCCTGCATCGCCTGGATGAACACCCCAACCGCCTGATCGATCATGCTGTACAGCTGGCCCTGGTACGAGCTTTGGGCGGCATGGGTGTCAAAGCCCCCGGCGTTGATAAAGAAGATCTGCCGGCGAGCACCGATCTGATTGCGGAGCTGCATCATGGTAGCGACCGTGTACAGGGCGCCCGAAAGCGGATTGCTGGACGGGAAGCTTGTCTTGAAGCCCTGCGCGCCTCCCAGCACGCCGTCATAGAAGGTGTTGTACTTATAGGCTTGCTGGTACACCTGCTGGTCCGCCTGCAGCAGGTTCACTCCATTCTTAAAGGTGAGCAGCTGCTGCGCCGCCGTTTCCCGAGCGTAGCAAGCCATGCCGTCGGCGCACCAGAAGCTGGCCTGCTGCGCAAACGGGCCGGCACTAAATGGCACCGTGCTGTTTCCCCTGCCAAAGGTGACCGCGTTCCCCAGCAGCGTCACCATGGGCATGTTGTTGGCATTGTAGCCAGGGGAAAGCAGATCCGCGGTGAGCCCAGACCAGCTGGCGCCGATGCCCGGCGAGTAGCCGCCGAGCTCCCAAACTTCCTGCTGATCGTCATGGGCCATCAGCGAACCTGGGATTTGTACGCTGGCGGCCTGGTACTGCGCCGCGGTGGTGGGCTGCACGAGCGGGCCAACATTGGCAATCATGGCCGCGTTGCCGGAGGCAAAAGCCTTGCTCAGGTTGGGGAACGCGGGATTGAGCCCGTATGGGGAGTTGGGCAGGGCCAATAAGTGGCCCTGCGCCACGGCGTTGGAGCCTCGTGCCTGGTTGTACGCGGTGTACTGGGAACCAGAAAGCGGCACCAGCATGTTGTTACTATCATTGCCACCGTTTAGAAACAAACAAACGATCGCTTTATAGTCGTTTGCGGCCGAGCTTTGTGCGAACGCTGCCATGGATCGGAGGGGAGATACACCTGCTAATTGAGCGAGAGCTCCCCACGACGCGGTTTTTAGGAAATTTCTGCGCTGCATTTTTACTCTCCGGAATGTATTTAGGTAACTTAGGTCCTAAATCATGAGCTTGTACTGTGGTGAGTTCACGATGAGATAGACAGCTATCTTCGCCATGGTCGCCGGATCGTCATACTGCACCGCGGTGACAATGGCCTGGTACATATCCTGTGTCATGGAACCGTGCATCAGCAGTGCATCCAGAACTTTTACGAGCCCGGGCGCGCCGTTCTGGGAAGCGAAGTTGTACCAGAGACTGCCTGGACCGAGATTGAGAGTGAACTCGTTCACGTTGGAAGCAGGCAGATAGAAGTTATTGTGCAGGGCGTCTTGGACGTGTAGGGCCGCCCAGGCAACCGTGCTGACGTTCTCATTCTGGAACTCCGGAGCATACAAGCCGCTCGCGGGAAGGGTGAAGTTTGGAGAGTAGAAACTGAAAACGCTGGTCGCGTTCCGGGGTACTTCGTCCATGTTACCGAGCCACAAATCGACTACCTGGCTGTAGAAGCCGACGTTGGGCAGCGTAGCGCTCGAAGTGGGCTGCATCGCGCGCATGACCGATGCCCACCACAGGATCGGGTCACGAAGGCGGCCGGCATTTGGGTCGGCCGCGCCGGGTGCGTCTGCCGCGCGCGCTTCCGGATCGAGCAGGATGGCGCGGATCACGGAAGGCATGTCCCCGCGGACACCCGCGCCATTGTTGATGAAGACACCGGCGACGCGGCTGATGTAGGCCGGTGAGGGATTACTCTTCACCAGGCTTTGGATCAAGCGCCGGCATACAAACGGCGGCAGCGACGGGTGATTAAACACGTTTTGCAAGGCCGCGGTCAGGTCCTGCTGTGCACTCTGGCCGGCGGGCAGCACCGTCCCGTTCAGCAAGGTTTTCTGCACGGTGCTGTGCGCACCCGGGAACGCTACCATCGGGCAGTTCTGGCCCGGAGGGTTCTCGAACCAGTAGGAGTTGGGAACCGAAGGAACGCTGCAATCGGCATTCGCAAAGGTCCAGCCGGTGTAGGCCAAAGCGAAGTTCTGTACCTGTGCGCCGGTGTAATTCGGGATGGGATTGCCGTTCGCATCCAGCCGCTGCGAACCATCCTGATTGAGCGCCACGGTGCCGATCGAGAACAGCTGCATCAACTCGCGTGCGAAGTTTTCGTTGGCCCGCTGGCCCGCCGCAGGCGCAAAGCTGTCCGCCATGTTGAGGTAGGTGCCCATGGCGGGCGACAGCGCGACGTCCTGCATCAGCGTGAACCAGTTGCCAAAGGCATCCCGGGAAAGAAGGTTGAGGAAGTTGGGCATGTAGCGCGGATCGACGCCATCGACCGAAACAACAAACAGCTTGCTCAGTTCAAAGGCCACACGCTGGCGCAGTTGGTCTGGTCCGAAGAGTATGTCATTCCACCAGTAGTACTCTGTGTCGCACTCGTAGGACCCACAATCCCCTTGGGTTACAGGCAGCGGGTTGGCGAGCGGTATCTGGTAGGCGGGCATCGCTAACTGCTGGTTGACGTAGTTAGTGATGCCGATGGCTTCTACATGGAATACATCGTTGATGACTGGGCCAAAGGTGGCCTGATTGAGTATGCGACCGGCTGCTTGCAAGGAAGTGGACGTACCGGAGTCCCAGCCTGTGTCGACGACGGGGTTCGATTGTGCGAAGCCCGCGAGGCAAAACGCTGCCAACGCGGCGACACACATCGAACCTCTCATCGTGCGACCCGCACTCTTGAAGATTTCACCGAAGTGTTTCATCTGCTCTGCTCCTCGCTGTGAGTACAGTATCCGAAGTTTCCAAAGGATAATCGCGATTTATAACTTCTTTTTTTGACTTAGCCGTCTTTACTCGCGTTTGCAGATATTACCCATCAGCTTTGAACTAATGACACTCCTTTTTGTCATGCGTGCGGCTTTAGTAACGGTACGGGTTAGCCACCCACAAACGCGGGTCATGCGGCTTTGGTAACAGTACCGTCAATTTTGATAACACCTTTCGGGGAGCGCAGGCATAGTAAGGCCGGCAAGGGATCGCAAAGCGCGCGCCCGGCCTCGCTTGCGTGAGAGCAATGAGCCGGTTGCGCGAGGTGGCTGCCAGGGCTGAGAATAGGGCTATGAAGCGTGTGCGCTACACCAAATACAACGGGGATCTGGCGGCAGAGCTCGACATGGAGCAGCTGCTCGAAGCACTGTCGGACTACCTGCTCGATTCGGGTTTTCAGAACCCGATGATGCAGTTTCAGGACCTCGACCAGACCATGGAGGACCTCAAGGAAGCGCTGCGACGTGCAATGGAAGCGGGCGATCTGTTCGACGAAGTTACACGGGAGAAGATAGAAAAGTTACAAGCCGAGGGTAAATTCGAGGACTTCCTCAACCAGGTAATGGAGCGGATGGAGCAGGAAAACTACATCCAGAGCAAGGGTGAGCCCTCCACCGAGCCTGGACAGGGGCAGGCCTCCGGCGCCGAAACTGAGGCCAGGTTTGAAGTCACCGACAAGAGCCTGGACTTCCTCGGGTTCAAGACGCTTCGGGATTTACTCGGTTCGCTCGGCAAGGCCAGCGCCGGCCGGCACGACACGCTCCATTACGCAACGGGCATCGAGGCCAGCGGAGGCGCCAAGGAGTACGAGTTTGGGGACGTGCTCAATCTCGATACGACGGCCACCCTGTCGGCAGCCATCGCGCGCGAAGGCGTGCACATGCCGCTCAATCTGGAGTACTCGGACCTCCAGGTGCACCAGTCGGAGTACCAAAGCTCCTGCGCCACGGTCGTTATGCTGGACTGCTCCCACTCCATGATCCTGTATGGCGAGGACCGCTTCACACCGGCCAAGCGCGTGGCGATGGCGCTTTCGCATCTGATCCGCACCCAGTACCCGGCCGACTCGCTGTCGCTGGTGCTGTTTCACGACTCGGCCGAGGAGCTCCCCATTTCGCAGCTGCCACGCGTCAAGGTAGGGCCTCACTACACCAACACGCGGGAAGGCCTCCGAGTGGCCCGGCGCATCCTTGAGCGTCAGCGCAAGGACATGAAGCAGATTGTGATGATCACGGACGGCAAGCCGTCGGCGCTTACCCTGCCTGACGGCAGGATCTACAAGAACGCTTTTGGGCTCGATCCGCTGGTGGTGAGCGAGACGCTGGAAGAGGTCAACCGCTGCAAGCGCTCCAACGTGATGATCAACACCTTTATGCTCGCCTCCGACTACGGGCTGATGCAGTTCGTTCAAAAGGTGACGGCGATGTGCAGGGGCAAGGCCTATTTCACGACTCCCGACACCCTGGGCGAGTACCTGCTGATGGACTACATGCAGCGCAAGATGAAGACCGTGCACTGATGCCCGCCTGGCTGCTCGCGCTGGCCCCCACCGGGATAGCCGGCCTTTAGTCGCTTTCGAGGATCTCCATCTCGAGCGGGGGCTCGAGCAGGCAGTCCATCTGCTCCACCTCCGCGAGCGCGCGGCGCAACGCCGAGCCCGCGCAGGGCTCCACGGTCACCACAAACGGCAGGCTGCTTTTCGCGTGACCGGGCTTTTGCAACAGCGCGTCGATGTTGACCCCTTCACGCGCCAGCGCAGACGCAATCCCGGCCACGATCCCCGGCCGGTCGCTGACCACAAAGCGGACGGAATGCCGCAGGTGAAGGTCGCTTGAAACGGAGGCTTCCTTGCTGGGCAGCTCAACCGCCCCGGAGCCGTGCGCGATGGCAAGCAGGTCCGAAACGACCGCCACCGCGGTTGGGTGCCCTCCCGCGCCGTAGCCCGAGAAGACCACATCCCCGCCGTACTCGCCGCCGATCAGCACCATGTTTTCCGTTCCGCGCGACCAGGCCAACGGCGAGCGCAGGGGGACCAGCATGGGTCCAACCATGGCCGTCACCTCCCCAGCGGCTCCGAGCTCGGCGCGCGAAACCTGGCGCACCGTGCAGCCCAGCAGCCGCGCATAGTCGAAATCGATCGCGGTCAGCCGGGTGATCGCACGGCAGCGCACCGCATCCAGCGGGACGTTGGCGCGCAAGGCCAGGCGCGACAAAATCACCAGCTTGGCGCGAGCATCGAAGCCGCCCACATCCTCGGTCGGATCGGCTTCGGCATAGCCGCGCGCCTGCGCTTCGGCCAGCATAGGACCGTACTCGCCCCCCGCCTCCATGCCGCTCAGGATGTAGTTGCAGGTGCCGTTCAGGATGCCTTCTATGCGCTGCACCCGCTCGCCGGCAAGCCCCTGCTGCAGGCCTGGGATCACCGGGATACCCCCGGCGACCGCGGCACCGAAGAACAGGTGAGCCCCGTGCTGCCGCGCCAAACGGTGCAGCGCAATCCCGTGCACGGCGATCAACTTCTTGTTCGCTGTCACGACGCTCTTGCCGGCTTCAAGCGCGCGGCGAACCCAGCTGCCGGCAGGATCGAGGCCGCCGGCAAGCTCGACCACGATATCGACGTCCGAGGAAAGGATCGCCTCCACGTCCTCTGTCCAGACCAGGGGGTTCTCCGTTGCAGGGTGGGCGACCCAGGAGGCACGCTTGCGCGCCACGTCCCGATTGAAAACGTGCGTCAGCTGGAGCTCCGTCGCGGCTGGGCCTTCCAGCAGGATGCGCGCCACCGACGAGCCGACGGTACCAAAGCCCAGGATCGCTACCTTTGTCTTCGCCCCCTGCACGCGGCCTCCGGTTGTTTGACCCATGCTAACCGATGGAGAATAAAGCCATGCTGCCCGCGCGCGATGCCCAACTGGTACAGATTGTGGACCAGGCACTGGCCGGGGCGACAGCGCGCGGCGCCGGGTGGCTGGCATGCCGGCCAGGGTGCACACCCTGCTGCCACGGCGTGTTTCGCATCTCCGCGCTGGATGCGCTGCGGCTCAGCACCGCGCTGCTGTCCTTGCGCGATGCGGAGCCGGAGCGTGCAGAGGCGCTTTCCGAGCGGGCGCGCGCCGCCGTCGCCCTCCTTGCTCCGGCCTTCCCCGGCGACGCGGCGACCGGCCGTCTTTCCACGGAAGACGAAGCCTGGGACGCCTTTGCGGACCTCCCAGCCACCGAGATGGCTTGCCCTGTCCTTGATCCCGAGAGTGGCCGCTGTACCCTGTATAACGCTCGTCCCATGACCTGCCGCGTCTTTGGGCCGCCGGTTCGGGGCGAAGGAGGGTTCGGTGTTTGCGAGCTCTGCTACGTGGGCGCGAGCGAGGAGCAGATCCTGGCCGGTGCGCTGCGCCTTGACCACGAGGACCTCGAGGCTTCGCTCGATCGCGAGCTGGCCGAAGCTGGCCGCGACGGGGAGACGGTGGTTGCCTTCGCGCTGCTGTCCGGAACAGAGCCGCCTGCCTGAATTCGATCCCGTCCAAGGCGGAGCATCCGCAGCAAGGACCCATGCGTGACCAGGCGGAGCTGTGTTCCTGGTTTCGCTTACGATTCCTCCGTTCAAGTCAGAGGAACCGGCGTTTTTGCCATGCGGAGCGCGCTTCACACGCGCAGGGTGTAGCTGCGGTTCAAAGCCCCGAGAGAAACTGTTGCAACTCGCGATTCACAGCGTCCGGCGCTTCCAGCTGCACCATGTGCGACGTCTGGTGGAAGACAACCATCTTGGCTCCTCGAATACCCTCGGCCAGCGCGGCGGCAGCAGCCGGCGGCGTACTAGGGTCGCGCTCGCCCACCAGTACCAGGGTCGGGCACTGGATCTCACTGAGCCGGGCGTGTACGTCGAAATCAGCAATGATCTCCCAGATGGCGGCGTGGACCGCTGCGTCATCTCCCAAAATCGTTTTCGAGACCCGGTCCACTAGGTCCGGTCGCCGGCGCCGCGTCTCCGGGGTAAACCAGCGTTCCAGGCTGGACTGGAGCACTGCTTCCATGCCGCCGTTGCGGGTGGTTTCAGCGCGCGCCCGCATAGCCGCGCGAGCCGGCTCTGGAAAGCTGGAAGCGCTGCCGATCAGGGTCAGCGAGCGAATAAGCGCAGGGTACGCCAGCACGATCGTCTGCGCGATCAGGCTGCCGAACGAAACGCCGACGAGGTGGATGGGGCCATTGCCGAGCTCCTCGACCAGTCCGGCAATGGCGGCCGCTATGTTCGGGAAGCTCAGGTCGCGTGCTTGGCCGGGGGAACGGCCGTGACCGGGAAGGTCCAGGGCGACGACGCTGTAAGAAGGCAGCAGCGCTTCGATCTGGCGTCCCAGTAGGTCAGGTTAAAGCCGACCGCGTGGATAAAGAGGACGGTGCTCGCATCCGCCCGGCCTGTTCGAATCCAGTTGAGGGGCGAGCTTGCGGCGTTGCTGCCGATGCCTTGTTGCACGTCTGGTTCGATGGCCTTGCTTGCGAATGCGCTTCAATACCTCAGCGCCATGCGGAGCGCGTTTTCCGCGCGCAAGGT
>CALMAN010000044.1:13133-20786 GCA_937859835.1 uncultured Acidipila sp.
GTCACAGGCCGCTTCGCCACTGGCTGCTTGAGCTGAACGCCCAGCATGCAGCCGGCGGCGCGCACGGTTTCCACATGGCCCGCGAGTTCGTGGTCGATCTTCCGGCGGAGGGCGTCGCCCATGACGGCGGCGTTGCGGCGGAGGTCTTTTCGCATGTCTGGTTCGTTGGCCTGGGTTGACTTTTGGGGTCCCTCCGTGATCGCCATGCGGAGCGCGTTTTCCGCGCGCAAGGTTTAGCGCTTTGCACTTCGAGGAACGATCTCTTCCAGTTCTGCGCTGTTGGCGGCGACCCGGAGGTCGTGCTGCATGCGATATCTCAGATGTCTCAATGGGAGTAGAGGACGCGGGGTCGCCCCTTGCGGCAGATTCTGGGACAAACGGGTGCGGCGCGACGCTGATCGGAGGGCCGAAGCAGCACCACCACCAGGCAAGCGGAAAACACGGTTGTGGTCCACGCCGCGGTTCGGAGGCCTGGGATGCTTCGCACGGGCGCAAAAGGCGCGGGCCCGCGAGGGGCAAGCACCCTGACAGTCCCCGTGGAACTCGTTCAGCGAGCCTTCGTTCCTCACTCGCCGCACTGGAGCCTGCCGCCAGAGCCGCGCAGATCGTTGAGCCCGGCCGGGGCGCGCGCTCTCTCGCGAAGCACAAGCACGCGCAAAACAGCAAAGCTCAGCGCGGCAAGAGCGCCGTCGCTCAGCAGGCTGGCCACGGCTGCGCCCTGCCAGCCCCAGCGAGGGATCAGCCACAGGTTAAGCCCGAGATTTAGCCCCGCAGTGCCGGCCTGCGCCGCAGTGCGCCACCACTGGTTGGCGCAGGCCGTGATTGCGGTTCCCCAGGCATAGTGAAGCCCACGCAACAAGGGGAGAACACAAAGAAGGCGCAGAGCGCTGACAGAAGCAGCAAAGGAGGCGCCAAACACTCGCGGCAGCGCAGGAGCGCTTAGGGCGAGCAGCCCTGCAGCGACACAGCCGAACGGAATGGCCCAGCGCAGAAGCGAGTGCGCCCCTCGCATGGCCGCCCGGGGTCCGTCGCGCGCCCCCTGGGCGAACAGCCGGGGTGAAGCCGCGCCGAACAGGCTAAAGATGGGCGTCGAAACCACGTCGACCACCCGGTAAGCCGCTGCATAAATGCCGGCCGCGACCAGCATGCCATGCGAAACCAGCAGGGCTTTGTCGATGTCGTTGTAGACCGAAATGGCGGAGTTCGAAAACGAGAAGGACAGGCCTTCGGACAGGTGCGCGCACCGGATGGGCATCCAGCGCGGCGGCCCCAGAAGCCGCGTAACCAGCAGGACGGCAGCTGCGGCAACCAGAAGCGAGGCCACCGCATACAGCTGTACCCAGCCAAGAACAGATGGCGCCGCATGGGTCTGGACGGTCCAGACAAAGAGCAGGCCGGCCGCCCCAGCGCGCACGGCATTGGTACCGGCCAGCAGTTGCGCGCTGAAGCTGGCAAAGCCCGCACCCTGCAGGGCGCGGCTGCTCAGCTGGGTCAGCTTCCCAAACAGCGCGTCTGAGATGGCCAGGTAAGGCAGCAGCGGCCGGATTGCAGGTGGCAAACACCAGTGCCCGTAGGCCGTGACCGCGAGCAGGAGGGCAAGAAAGCCGGCGCCGCATAGAACCAGCGCGCGGGCCCACGTTGGTGCAAAAGCCGTGCGGTCCCGCGCTACAGTGCGCAGAAGCACCATCTCCATACCCAGTGAGGAAAACTGCGAAAGCACATTGACCAGCGCCACTGCCCCGATCAGGGCCCCGTACTGGCGCGAGCCGAGCATCCGGCCAATCAGCAGAAAATAGAGCGCCTGAAACAGCATGGCGGCGCCATTGCCGGAGAGCAGCCAGGCTGCCTGGTGGCGCAGACGTGGAGCCTGGGCCGGAGCTGGGGGGATCGCCGCGGGTGCCCTTCCATTCAGACCGGCGGCCAGCGCCTCGGGCGCGACAGGTGCGCAAAACGCTTGTGCGAGCGGCTCTTTCGAGCTTTCTTCCGATTTTTCTTCCGATTTTGGGCAGCCCATGCTGCCCTGGGTCGTCGCTGCCCCCGCCGCCGCTTCGGTCTTATCCTCGGCCGCCCACCCTGCTGAGGGCCGGGGCTGTGTCGCTGGTCCTGGCCTGGTCACGACCGGCCCGTGCTCCGCGACGACCCGGTCGTACAGCTGTTCCAGTTGCGCCGTTTGGGTTCCGAGATGAAAGCAACTCTCGACGTGGACGCGCCCAGCAGCTCGGAACTGTTCGGCACGCGCGTCGTGTGTACACAGCGTGAGGAGGTTCTCCGCGAGTGCCTCCACGTCCCCTTCCGCTGCGAGTAGCCCGTGCTCGCCGTGGGTGATCAACTCAGGGATGCCGGAGTGGACGGTGCTGGCGCCGGGAAGGCCGAACGCCAGTGCCTCGCACAGTACGGTCGGCAGCCCTTCCGCGTCGCCGTCTGGGGCTGTGATGGACGGCACCGCGAGGCAGCGAGCTGACCGCATCAGCGCGCGCACCTGTTCCGGTGTTTGCCTCCCCAGGAAGCGCGTTCTCACCGTTTGAAGCGCAGCCGTGGCCTCTAGCGACGCTCGTTCCGGCCCGTCTCCCGCGATGACCAAACGCGCGTTCGGCAAAACCTCCTGTACGCGCGCGATCGCCTGCAGAAGGAGGTGACAGCCTTTCTTGGGAACGAGGCGGCCGATGAAGAGGACGGTCGGTGCCTGCGGGAGCTCCCCGGCCGGCGCAAACAGCGCTGTGTCGATACCGATCGGCAGGGTGACCAGCTTCCGCTCCGGGAAACCTCGAGCAAGCGCGCTGCGCCGGATCGCTTCCGATACACAGACAAACAGAGCGGCCCTGGACCAAAGCTCATCGCGTCGCGCAAGGTAGACGCGGCCCCGACGGGAACCGCGGTGGGTTTGGTCTGCACACATCACGTCATAGCCGTGGAGGGTCACGACAAGCGGCACGCGGAGGGAGCGCACAAGCGGCAGCGCCTCAGCGGCATCGAGTGCGAAGTGGGCGTGGACAAGCGCAGGCGCCTGCTTGCGAGCCCGAAGCAAGAAGCCCGGAGCGAAGCCAATTTGCCGGTACAGCAGGCGGCTGTACCAGTCTGCACCAGCGCAGGCGATCACCGGCGCCGGAAGAGGAAGCGAGGGCTCGGACCTCCGGCATCCTGCAAAGACAGGCAAGTATCGTCGCAGCGAGCCCGCCTGGGCGGCAATAAACGTCTCCGAGGAAGGCAAAAGTTCACTGCGATAGATCAGGACGCGGCGGCTCATCGAGCTTCTCGTGTGCGCACAATCGTCCATCGCTGCTTGAGTCGCAGAAAGGGCAGCTCCCAGGCGTAGTAGCTTGCAAAGGCAAGCCCCACGGTGAGAGCCAGTGCCAGGATCTTCTCAAGTACGACGGAACCCAACGTGGGCAACACTCCCAGGAGCCGAGTCAGGGCGTTGGCCAGGAAAAAGCCGGTCTCGTGGAAAACATAGAGGCCAAACGAAAGCTGGCCCAGGCGTACGAGCAGGCGTGGGCAACGGTCACCACGGAGGCCAAAGAGCGCGCAAAACAGAAACACCGTGCCCAGGCCGGCCAACCCGTAGCCGCACACCAGCGATGCGGCGGAATGCGTGATGGCCGGCTCTTTGAAGCGGGAAAGGCCCGCCGCCAGGAGCAGGGACACACCGGCTCCAAGCAGAAGCGCCACGCGCCCGGCCAGGGAAAAACGAGGGGTTCGTCCGTCAAGGAGAACTGCCGCAGCCGCGCCCAGGGCGAAGTACTGGAACTGCACGCCGCTGTTGTCCCAGGCCGTGATGTTGAGCCAGGACGCACCCGGGGCGTAGGCGAGACAAACAAGCAGCCCATGCGCCGCAGCAACGATCGCCGCGCAAAGCCAGAGCGTCCCCCGCCGCGAAAGCATGCGCCCGAGCACCGGCCAGGCGAGATACCACTGCTCTTCCACCGAAATGCTCCAAAGCGCACGCATGGGCGTGGTGATCCCAGGGTGGAGCACGATGTACCAGTTGCCGGCCAGCAGAAGGGACGCGAGCAAGCGCCCGGGTTCGATGCGGAATCCGTGAAAACGCAGGCCGAGCAGACCGTACGCGGCAAGAACGCCCAGGTACAGCGGCCAGATCCGCAGGATGCGTCGGACATAAAAACTGGGCAGATCCACGGTGCCCGTCAGGCACTGTTCCCGACGCAACAGCTCCGTGATCAGAAACGCGGACAGAAAAAAGAACACCGGAACACCACAGCTCCCCGATCCTTCAACGACCTGCAGCACACGGTGCGGCAGCAGGCCAGCAAAGGAGAGCGAGGCGTGCGCAGTCCAGACCATCAGGAAAGCAAGCAGGCGCAGCAGGTCAAGTTCCGGACGGTAGAACCGGGCCGCGGGCTGTGGGGCCTGCGGAAGCGGACGGGCGCACTCCCGAACTTCCCCCGCGGGGAGGGCAGCTGCTAAAGCCATGGACTTCGCCCGCTTCCTGGAGCTGTGGCGAGAAAAGCAGCCGCAGGAGCGGCCTCCGAGTCGTGGCGGCGTGCCGGGGGAAGCGCAGCGTGCAAGCGCGGCGAAGCAGAAGGCCGAACGAGTTTTGCGTCGAAAGGCGTAGGCCTTGCTTCCCATCGTTCGGCAAAGGCCTCGCGAACGATCCTTCGATCCGCGGCCAGCATCTCGATGCGCATCAGTGCTCCGGCATACAAAACCCAGAACAATCCATTAAAGGAAAGCAGAGTGTTTTCATCCACGTCGTACAGCGCGATCAGCAGGAGCATGGCGAATGGCCAAGCAGCTGCTTCAAAGTGCCCGGCACGCAGTTCAGGCCAGAGCAGTACCGAGGCTCGCGCAAACCCGAAAGCGAATAGCAGCAGACCAGTGGCGCCAAGCTCCAGCCAGATTTCAAGAAACCCATTGTGCGCGTGAAAAAGAACAAACTGGAGCGCGACCACGACGTTCCACGAGACACCCTGAGCTCCATGCCAGAAGGCTGAGAACCCGTAGCCGAGTGCGGGACGTTGCAAGATCGCGAGCCAAACCTCGTGCCAGATGGCCGTCCGTCCGGTCAGCGTGGCATCCCTGCCGAGCAGGGCGGAGAACGTCGCAAACTGGGTAACAAGCAAAGCTCCCGCCGCCAAGGAAAAGCCGGCGACCGCGGCATACAGGGCTGTTCGCGTTTTGCGGTCAAGCCGGCAACTCGCGCGCAGCACAATCATTGCGGCAAGCAGGAGAGTGCCGAGCAGCCATGCGCCGCGCGACCCGCTCAGCACCAGCTCGCCCGAAAAAAGCAGCGCCAGAATCAAGCGGGGTGGTGAAAGCTTTCCGCAAGCAAGAACAGAAGCCAGTGCAAACACCATCGCGCGGCCGCAGGCATTTTTCTGCGTGAACACCCCCTGCCAATCGCCACCGTGTCCGGTGGAGGCGTCGAGCCCGACAGCTGGGAAGCCAAGTGCGAGGACCGCGGACCAGCAGGCCAGCAGCGCAAAGGTAACCTGGAGAAGAAGCATCAGTCTCCGGGTCGGCATGGCAAAGGCGAGAAGCATGCCAAAGCAGGTTGCGAGGGCAAACGGGACCACGCGGCGCGCCGTCAAAAGCCGGTCCGCCGACCAAAGCAGCGATATCAGGGCCCAAACGGCAAGCGCGGAAGCCCACCGCAGCGTCGCCTGCCGGCGTGCAAAGAGCTGGCGCCGATGAAAGAGCAGCGCGATGATGGCTCCGTTGACCAACACCTGCGAGCCGATGCCCACCACCTTCTGCAGCCCGGTTGCCGCCGCACCCGTCATCTCGTTGGCCTGGTTCGGTGCAATGCCAGGAATAGCCCCCGACACTCCGAAAAACATCAGGATCGCCACGATCGCGATCTCGTCGAGGCGGACACGTTTGAGCATCTCCATCCTCAGTAGGCCGCGTAGATGATCGCCGAAGACGCAGACGCGGCGACGGCGGAAGCGCCAAGTGCGAGATTTTTGCCAAAGGAAAACGGGACGTAAAGGATGTCATCGTTCTTGAGCGCCAGGTCCGGTACCTTCCCGTGCTCCACCGACTTCAGGTGAAGCGGCATCTCCGTGGGCACTCCATTCACTTTGCGGATCAGCCGGGCACTCCCCTCGGCCGCGGTCTTGGTCGCTCCCGCAGCCAGGGCAAGCGCCTGCAGCAGCGAAAGCTGGGCATCGTCCTGCATCAGGTAGCCGCCGGGGCGGCCCACATCGCCGAGGACGTACACGATGCCGGCGCGCGGCACCAGGATTGTGTCGCCTGGCGAAACAAGAAGGTCTGCCGATGCAAGCTGGGCCGAAGCGTCGTTCGCGACCAGCACCGTACTCGGCGGGCCGGCGCTGTGCCGGATGGTTACGTGCCGGTCCGCGGTCTTCAGGAGCCCGCCGGCTTCTGCAAGCACGTCGAGCAGACTGCGGGGGCTGGATAGGGACACGGTGCCGGGACGCGCGACTTCACCAAGAACTGCTACCTTTTGCCGTGCAGACTCCTCAATAAGCACCGACACCTGGGGATGGTTCAGGAAGCCGCCCCGGCTGTACCGCGCGGCAATCTCCTGCGCGGCATCAGCGGGCGGCAAGCCTGCTACAGACACAGCGCCGATCAAGGGGAGCGTCACCGTTCCGGCATCCTTGACGCGGAGCTTGGAATCGAGGTCCTCTTCCCGGAAGATATGAACAGCAAGGAGATCCCCCGGGCCGATCACAACGCTTTCAGGCATCACGGAACTGGTCTGCCCGGCTGCACCTCGAAGCGAGCTTGCGAACAGGAGAAGAAGCATCAGCCTACGCAACTTCATTCGCATAAATCCCTCCTTCGTAGCCGAAGTACTGGTAGAACTCGCCTGAGTCACGCGCGACGTCGTTGAGCACAACCCCGACCGGCGCTCGCGAATCGCCTTGCTGCTGGAGAGATTCGATCGTGCGTCGCAGCGCCTGCTTGGTAGTGCGCTGATGCCGAGCCACAAGCAGCGTGACGTCACTATGGCGGGCCAGCAGTACAGCGTCGGTGACCGGCAGCACTGGCGGCGAGTCGATCACAACGAAGTCATAGGCCGACTTCCACTCATGGAGAAGCTCGGGCATGCGTGCGGAACCGAGAAGTTCCGACGGGAAGGGCGGAACTTCGCTGCCGGCAAGCAGCTCGAGATTCGGCATCGTTGCAACCGGCTGCAGCGGTGGCACGGATCTCCGTCCTGAAAGCGCCATTGCGAAACCTTCCGGCGTGGACCTTGGGCCGTAATAGTGGAGGGTCGGTCGCCGCATGTCGGCGTCGACCAGCAGAACACGCGAGCCGTCCTGCGCAAGCAGCGCCGCCAGGTTGAAGGCTACTGTCGTCTTGCCTTCGGAAGTAAGACAGCTGGTGACGAGGATGACGCGGGGCACTGCGCCGCCGCGCGGCTGGCTCAGCGCGGTACGCAAGGAACGGAGACTCTCGCCAAAAATGGACGGCTGCTGGTCGAGCACGGGAAGGGGCACGGGGTTGCGGCGCAAAGGCGGCGTTTGCAGGGCGCTGCCGTGGTTTGCTGCAAGCTGATGCTGGACCTCCGAACGCTTCAAGGGTCGGGGCCGGAATGGCTCGATGGCAGGCAAAATGCCGAGCAGCGGCACGCCCAGCATCGCTTCCAGCTCGAGAAGCGAATGAATGGAGCTGGCGGTCATCTCGGAAAAGGAGCTCACACACGCCCCGACAAAAACACCCGCA
>CALMAN010000045.1:0-7148 GCA_937859835.1 uncultured Acidipila sp.
ATGGCGGAGAGTGAGGGATTCGAACCCCCGATAGCCTTGCGACTATGTCTGATTTCGAGTCAGGTGCATTCAACCGGGCTCTGCCAACTCTCCGCGAGGCTAAGACTATTTCGCGAGTCTACCACGGGCGAAGCCACGAAGCCGCGAGACCAGAGGGGTCGCTGCTACCATCCTCGCATGCAGACTGCTCCAGCAGCGCCACCTGCTCGCCCTGCCCCTCGAACCGGGCGCGTGTGGGCGTCGGGGTGGAAATCGTCGTGGAAGTCGGGGTGGAAGTCCTGGTGGGCGCTGGGCGCGTATCTCACGCAGACCGAGGTACACACGTATGCGTTTTCGGTCGCGGCCAACGTCATTCTGTCCCTTTTTCCGTTCATCGTCATGATGTTCACCGTCGCTCGCCGGGTCTTTCACTCGCAAGCGATGGTCAGCGTGATCGGGGACATGGTGCACTACTTTCTGCCCGCAAACCAGGACTTCGTGGTGCGGAACATGAGCCTGCTGGTGCATCCCCATGGTGGTGTGCAAGTGCTCTCGGTGCTGACGCTGCTGATCTCCTCGTCCGGCGTCTTTCTGCCGCTCGAGGTCGCCTTGAACCGGGTTTGGGGAGTCGAAAGCAACCGTCCCTACCTGCTCAACCAGGTGGTTTCGCTGGGGCTTGCCTTCGGCGTCGGTTTGCTGGCGCTGGCCAGCGTGGGGTTGACGGCGCTCCAGCATCGCGTCCTGACGGCGGTGTTTTTTGGCCACACACGGAACTTTTTGTTCACCTCGCTGGCCCACTCGTTTCTGCAACTCACGGCCGCAGCGCTGACCATCACAATCTTTGCGGCCATCTACTGGCTGCTGCCCAACCGCAAGCTCCCTGTTGCCGCGGTGCTGCCGACCGCCATTGTGACGGGGCTGGTGTGGGAGCTGGCAAAGGTCGTCTATGTGCATGTGTTGCGATGGATGGACCTCCAGGCGGTGTACGGGCCCTTTGCGGTTTCGGTTGGGCTGATGATGTGGGCCTTTGTCACCGGACTGCTGCTGCTGGCGGGCGCGCACTTTTCGGCAACCCGCTACGCGCGCGCTGTGCTCCGCACAACAGAACACGGTGGGCAGTAGAAGGCAGGCTCAGTGCGTGAGCCGGAAAGCCTTGTCCACAATGGCGTCGGGGCTGCCGCCTGCAGGCAGCAGCGTAAACATGGATCCATAGACCGCTTCCCGGTGCAGGTTGCGGCTGAAGGTGCGTAGAAGCGCGATGTCGCCGGACCGTGTATCCGCGGCGAGGAGCAGGTGACCGTCGGCTGAAAAGGTTAGTGGCCCGGGGCCGCTGCCGACGTGCACCGTGTTGACAAGCTTGCCGTCATCAATCGAGTAGACCGCGACCGTGTCGGCGTTCTCGTTTGAAACCCAGAGCAGTGCGTTGTCCGCGCTGACCACCCCGGAAGCCGGGTGCGCGCCGATCAAGGAGGCTCCGCCGACTTCGTCCGTGCCGGTCGCAATCTCTGAAACCGTGTCACTGGCCTGATTGGCGGCAAAGATTTCACCTCCATCCGGCTTCATCACCAGGCGCACCGGTTTGGCGCCCACGTCAAGCAGCGCCAGGAGCCGGTCGGCTTCGGGTGCGTTGCGGCCGCGCAGGCGCGCTGCCGGTGCGGTGCGCAGACCAATGGCCATGACCTGGTGCCCGTCGCTGCAGGCAACAAAGGTCTTGGTCGAGTCAGGCAGGATGGCGATGCTTCCGGCGCCCGGGCAGCCGGCAAACGAGGCGCGCAGTCGCGGCAGCCGGTCCGGGACTAGCTCCAGCAGACTGACGCTGCCGCTCGCTCGATTCGCGACCACGAGCGTCGTATTATCCGGCGAAACGGCCAGGGCTTCGGGCCCTTCACCCACCCCGACCACCCCCAGGACGCGGCGCTCGGTGACTGCCAACACGGAAACGCTGTTGGTCCCGGCATTGGCTGCATACAAGCGGGTACCCATGCTGTTGAGCGCGAGCGCACGGGGGTTGCGGCCGAGCGGCAAGGTCGCCGCGGCGCGGTTTGTGACTGCATCAATGACGGTGAGCGAACCATTGCCGGAAGGGCGACCCTGGCTCGCGACGTACACTTCGTTGCGCCTGGGGTTGGCAGCCAGTGCCACCGGATGTGCGTCGACCACGACCAGGGTTTGCGGCCGGACATTTACCAGGTCCAGGACCGATACCGTATTGCTCCCGCCATTGGCCACATAGGCGTACTCGCGATAGTCGGAAGCATACTCGGGGAAAGCGCCGCTACGGCAGCCCGGGGGCAGGACCAGAAGTAGTACCAGAAAGCCCAAGCAGGCAAGCGCTCGCTTCGCGCTGCCGTGGCCCGCGCCGGGAGTGCAGGCCCGCCACGCGATCGAAGACTCCGCCTCGCTCCGCATCCGTCCGGGCCCGCCTAGGCGTTCACCGGCTCTTCCTGTGCGGCGACCTGCCCGCGCGCGTTGCCCGGCAGGCTGCGGCCGACAATGGCGGCGATCTGCCGGGCTTCCCGCATCAACTGCGCGAACTGCTCGGGGTAGAGCGACTGCGCGCCATCGGAAAGAGCCCGATCCGGCTGATCATGGACCTCGACGATCAATCCATCCGCACCGCACGCCACCGCGGCCCGCGCCATGGAAAGCACCTTGTCGCGCTTTCCCGTCCCGTGGCTGGGGTCCACAACGATCGGCAGATGCGAAAGCTGCTGGGCGGCAGGCACCACGCTCAGGTCAAGCGTGTTGCGCGTGTGATCGGCAAAGGTCCGGATGCCGCGCTCGCACAGGATCACTTCGTAGTTGCCTTCGCTCATGATGTATTCAGCAGCCATGAGCAGCTCTTCGAGCGTTGCCGACATGCCGCGCTTCAGCAGCACCGGCTTTCTTTTGCGGCCGGCGGCGCGGAGCAGCGAGTAGTTCTGCATGTTGCGCGCGCCGATCTGGATGACATCCGCGTAGTCGGCGACCAGGTCGAGCGCGTCCTGGTCAATGGCTTCGGTGACGATGCGCATGCCGGTCCGCTCCCGGATTTCGGACAGGATCAGGAGTGCTTCTTCTCCCAGGCCCTGAAATGCATAGGGCGAGGTGCGTGGTTTGTAGGCGCCCCCGCGAAAGAACTGCGCACCCGCACTGGCGACCGCGTCTGCAGTACGGTATGCCTGCTCGCGTGTTTCTACCGAACAGGGCCCGGCAATGATCATCAGGTCGCGCCCGCCTACCGTGATGTCCGTTCCCGGGAAGTGGATGATCGTGTCGTCTTCCTTGACATACCGCGAAACCAGCTTGTACGGCTTGGAAACCCGGATCACATCGGTAACCCCTGAAAGCTCCGACAGGCTCGAGTGGTCGATTTCGCCCTGGTTGCCGGTGATGCCGATGGCAGTGCGCTGGGCGCCGGGCAGCGGATGCGGGCGCAGGCCAAGCCGTTCAATCTGCGCGCAAACGGCCGCAATCTGCTCGGCCGTCGCGTGAGACTTCATCACAACAAGCATGGGGTACCTCGTGGTACCTAGTGTATCGCGCCCCTTGCCGCCCGGCGCAGCACAAAGCCGAGGTAGCCAAGCTGCACGAGCCAAACAAAGCCGTAGCCGATCAGCACGTGGCGATGCGCCATATCGTGGGTGTAGGTGGCCCAAAAGTGACTTATGCCCGGTCTCCTTCCGGCAGCCCCGGGGTGCGAGCCGCCCGCGCCGGCTGTACGGCGAGCAGCGCACGCGCCGCGGCAGCCTCTGCGCGCTCCTGGCGCAGCACAGCAGCGTAGCGCAGCCCGGCTACAAACAAACCCCACATCAGCCAGCCCGTGATGTTCCAGCGCAGCGCCGGCAACATGCTTGCGTCAACGCCCGAGCCGGGGCTGCCGAAAAAGACCGGCCCCGGGTGCTGCGTGCGCCACCAGCGGGTGCTCATGTACACGAGCGGCACGTCGAGGTAGCCGAAAATCGCCATGACCGCGGCCAGCGTCCGCATGGAGGCGCCTTCCGCAAAGCTCCGTAACAGCAGGTACGCCAGGTAGATGAGCCAAAGAACCAGCGTGGAGGTGAGCCGCTCGTCCCAGGTCCACCAGATGCCCCAGGCCGCCCTGCCCCACAGCGAGCCGGTGACCAGCCCGACGGTGCAGAAGACCACGCCCATCTCTGCGGAAGCGACCGCGAACGCATCGGCCTGCAGGGCACGGGCCGGGTTGCGATGGCGCAGGATCAGGTAGGTGACCGAGCAGAGAAGGTTCAGCGCGAAAAAGACCGAAGTGCCGATCCAGGCGGGCAGGTGGTAGTAGAAGATGCGGCTCAGGTCGCCTTGCGCGGCGTCAGCGGGAACAGAAAACGCGACCCGCAGCCCATGGAGGAGAATCAGCAGCGTTGCCAGGAGCCAGACATTTCGCAGCACCTTCAAATTCCCCCCCTGTTTGCGTCCTCACACTAGTCTAAACTTCGCGCAGTTGGTGGCCAGGTGGTCTGCCGCATCACATTGGCGATACAAATACCTGCTGGGGGCAGAACGAATGGCTATTGCGACTCTGTTGATTGGGGCGATCGTTTTTGGGATCGGCATCGTGGGGCAGGTCGCTGTGAGCCGGCGCCGCTCGCGTGCTGCCAGTGCAGGCGACCGCGCCGGAGCGCGCCTGGTGCTTACGCTGGCTGCCATTATCGTCGGCGCCTGGATGCTGATCGCGTCCACGGCCTTTCTGCTCCATGGCCACGCGCACCGCCAAAGCTTCACCGTTACCGGCGAGCACAGCTAGCACGCTTTCCCGTGCCGGTGCGCAGGCGCGCTTCGCTGTGGCGAGCATGCGGGTTTTGTTCATGGCTCGCTATGGAGCACCAAGCCAAACAGCAGGATCGCCGCTGTTGTAAACACGATGTCGTAGCCGGTCAGCAGCTGGATCCATAGCAGCGGATCGCCGTCGCCGGTAAAGATCGCCGTCGCCGCCGAAGTCATGGCCAGCAGCGCCGGGATAAAGATAGGGAAGAGCAGCAGCGGCAGCAGCAACTCCCGCGAGCGGGTCCGCAGCGACAAAGCAGCGAAAAACACTCCGTTCCCGACCAGCGCCCAGGTTCCCAGCGGCAAAACAAGAAGCAGCAGGGCGCTACTGCCCTTGACCTGCAGGTTGTAGAAGACCGCGAACAAAGGCGCGAGCAGGACCTCCACGGCCGAAACAAACAGGAACGTGGCGAAGGTTTTGCCGAGCAAAAACGCCGAGGGCGGCGCCGGGCTCATCCGCTGCGCGTCCAGCACGCCCCCTTGTAGCTCGCGCGCCCAGGCCTGGTTCAGCGCACCGGTGGCCGCAAACAGAATCGCGACACAAAGGATACCGCCCGCTATCTCACGCGACTCCGCACGGGTCGGGTCGAAGGCAAGCGAAAAGAGCACCACCACCAGCAGGGCCAGAAAAAGCATGGCGTTCAGCGCGTCCTTGGATCGCCACTCCAGCCGGAGATCTTTGGCGAGCTGCACGGAGACCGCGCGCGCATACCCTTTCACACGCGCCTGCCTGCCAGGTCGGCGAGGGCGGCAGCTGTGGCGCGGAGATAGTCGGCCGGGGCGAGCCAGAGCTGCAAGCCACGTTGCCCAGCCGAAACGCTGATGCGCTCATGGAGCTCGATGGTTTCGTCGGCAAAAGCGGGGAAGGGCTTCCGGGCGCCAAGAACCGTCACGCCTCCGCGTACATAGCCCGTCAGCGGCTCCACCGTGCGCAGGGGCGCAAGCGAGGCGGCGCGCGCGCCGGCCGCGGCAGCCAGCTTTTTCAGGTCGAGCTCGTCGCTTCCGGCCAGCACGGCAAAGGCATGCTCGCCACCCGGGGCGAGCATGCACACAAGCGTCTTCCACACCTGCTCGACGGGCAGCCCCAGCTTGCGCGCGACGCTTGGGGCGGCCAGGTCGTCGGGATCGACCTCGTAGTGCAGCAGTTCATACCGGATCCCCAGCGAGTCAAGGAGCCGGGCGGCGTTGGTTTTTGTCACGGCTGCCTTGCTCACGCCCACCCCCGTACCCTGGCACGCTCACCCCCGGAAACAATCGGAAGCCGCAGCACGGGCCTTCTCCGCGACCGCTGCATCATGAGCCTATCGCACCGCCACGGCAGCGGCGATGGCTGCCGCTCAGAGTGGCATCTGGCGGAGCTCGCCGTCCTCCAGCAGCAGGATGGCATCTGCAAGCGGCAGCGCCAATTCGCGCTGGTGGGTTGTCAGCACAACCGTACGGCCGCGGTCCCGCTCCCGGCCAAGCAGGGCGAGCATGGCGCCCGCGCTGCCCGCGTCCAGGTTGGAGAACGGTTCATCCAGAAGCAGCAGCTCTGGCTGGTGCAGCAGCGCCCGGGCCAGCGAGAGCCGCTGCCGCATGCCTTGCGAGTAGGTCCGCACGGGGCGCCCCAGCGCCGGGTCAAGCCCCACGGCTGCCAGCGCAGCCGCTACCGGCAAACAGGGCCGAGGCGCATACAGGTTTGCAAAGTAGCGGAGGTTTTCAGGCCCGCTAAACTCGTCATACAGCATGGGCAGATGGCTCATCAGGCCGATGCGCTCACGCAAGGCTGCCGGGGGCTGGCCAGAGATGGAAACCTCTCCAAAGGAGGGCCGGAGTAAGCCGGCAAGGATGCGCAGCAGCGTCGACTTCCCGGCCCCATTCGGTCCCAGCAGCAGGTAGCAGCGGCCCGCGCGGAGCTCCGCATCCACATGACGCAACACCGGCGTCGCGCCGTACAGATGCGAAACGTCCCGGAGCGTGACACCGTCAGGGTTTTCGTGTGGGGCAGAAGGGGCAGCCATCGATCGCTTGTTACCGCTGCCGGAGCAGGTGCGGGGCGTTGCCCCGGGTGAGTGGCAGGGCCACCTGCGGTGCGCTCTCCGGCTGCGGCGGTGCCATCAGTCCGACCCGCGCCCGGCGCCCTTGTTTGCGCGGGGCGGCGCAGTTTCCAGGCAGCGATCCGAAACCCGCACCGGATTGGCCATCTTGCCCACCGCCGCGCGTGTAAAGGCCCGGTACAGCCGGTTCACATCCACCTTTTGACCGGCGCGGATTTCGCGCTCCGCCGCGGCGTGCATGGCCGAGAGCAACTCGTCACGCAGCTCGTTGAACAGCTTGTCGATGTAAAGATACGGCACTGGCTAAGCCTAGCAGGCTCTGCTTAGCGGGCCGGTGTCAGCGCAGCCCTGCTGTGGAGGCTGCGGCAGGGC
>CALMAN010000045.1:7158-22857 GCA_937859835.1 uncultured Acidipila sp.
CTCGCCTGTGCCGCAGGCGACCGGGCGGGAGCCGCGGCTCCGGGCGCAGGCGCGTACTTCGAGGCGCACTTAGCCTGCAACTCGGTCGCATGGAAAACCCCATCGTGGCCATATGTGCCGATCGCAAGCGCCTGGGCATTGTCCTTAAAGGTGTCGGGCGGCGGCTCGGTGCTGTTGTAGTCGACCGGCAGGCGCCTGTCATTCTCGACCAGCACAAACCGCGCTCCGGCTCCCTGGTGCGCAATCGAGCCCGGTTCCACATTGCCGGCTACGCGCAGGTGGCGCGTGTAGGCTTTGCCGCCCATCGCCTGCAACTCGTTGATAGTGACGTAGTAGCTCTTGTTTGCCTGCGCGCCGGTTACGGCGAGCCAGCCAATCACAGCAAGCACGATCGCCACCGCGAAGCCGATACGGACGGATTGGGTGGAGCTTGTGGAGCGCGACGCGGCCATGATCTCCTTCCAGCGTAGGAGCGCGCTGGTTCCGCGTCAAGCGCAGCCCCGCGGTGCAGGCGCATCCTACGGGTATCATGGTGCCAGCCGGTTGCTGCCAAGCCGGCGTGCTCCGGACCAGGGGGGCTGAAGAGGATGAGGATGAGCGACCAAGCAGCCGTGCAAACATCTCCCGCTCGAGCGACCGAGATCCTCCAGCCGCGGGCCCAGTGGCTTTCTGCTCGACGCGCCGAGGCTTTGCGCACCGGAGACAGCAATGTGAGCCAGATGCACTTCGCCCGGCTTGGGCGCATCACCGAGGAGATGGAGTTCGTCGCCCGGCGCGAAAACATCCCTGCCGAGCTCATCCGCTCCGAGATTGCGGCCGGCCGCATGATCATCCCGGCCAACATCAACCACCCGGAGCTTGAGCCGATGGCCATCGGCATTGAGACCCGCTGCAAGGTCAACGCGAACATCGGCAACTCGGCCGTAAGCTCAAACATCGACGAGGAGTTGCGCAAGCTCCACATGGCCGTGCAGCACGGGGCTGACACCGTGATGGATCTTTCGACCGGGGGCGCCATCCCCGAGATCCGCGATCGCATCCTGCGCCACTCGCCCGTGCCCATCGGAACAGTGCCGCTGTACGAAGCCCTTACCCGTGTGAAGCGCGTTGAAGATCTCACCATCGACCTGTACATGGAGGTGCTCGAAGAGCAGGCCGAGCAGGGCGTCGATTACTTCACCATCCATGCCGGCGTGTTGATTCAGTACGTACCGATGGTGGCGAAGCGCATCACCGGAATCGTCAGCCGCGGAGGCGCGATCCTGGCGCAGTGGATGACCGCGCACCACAAACAAAACTTTCTATACGAAAACTTTGATCGCATCACGAAGTTGATGGCGAAGTACGACGTGAGTTACTCGCTGGGCGACGGCCTGCGCCCGGGCTGCGTCGCGGACGCGTCCGACGAGGCACAGTTCGCAGAGTTGAAGACCCTGGGTGAGTTGACGCGCAAGGCCTGGGAGTCGGACGTGCAGGTCATGATTGAGGGCCCGGGCCATGTGCCGCTGGACAAGATCAAGGAGCAGGTCGAGAAGGAAGTCGAGTTGTGTGACGGCGCTCCGTTTTACGTGCTTGGTCCTCTGGTTACTGACATAGCGCCGGGCTACGACCACATTACCTCAGCAATCGGGGCAGCGATGATCGGCTGGCACGGCGCCTCCATGCTGTGCTACGTCACGCCCAAGGAGCACCTCGGCCTGCCCAACGAGAAGGATGTGAAGGACGGCATGATCGCCTACAAGATTGCCGCCCATGCCGCCGACATCGCCCGCCACCGGCCCGGAGCCCAGGACCGTGACGACGCCATCAGTTATGCCCGGTACACCTTTGACTGGGATAAGCAGTTCGCTCTGTCGCTCGACCCGGAAACCGCGCGCGCCATGCACGATGAAACGCTGCCGGACGACTACTACAAGGAAGCAGCCTTCTGCTCGATGTGCGGGCCAAAGTTCTGCTCCATGAACTGGTCGAGCAAGGTGGATGAATTTAACAGGGAAGTGCATGGGCTGGAGAAAAAGGATTTGTCTGGGTTAGTTCTGCTGCAGGCTTCTCAACTTGGTGCCAAGAACTAAATAGGGCGTCGGCATCAAGCGATTGCTTCCATGGGGGCGAGCTCACTTACCTGAGCTTGCTCGCGTTCCTCGGAGAATCGGATGGGGTAGCTCCAAGCGCGACCCCGATGATGCGTTCCGCAGCCTCGCCGACAAGTGGCACATTTGCCTGAACCATACCGTCCCGGATCACAATAGCAGTTGGGAAGACGTCCGCATGGAATTGCTCAAGCAAGGCTTTCGGCACAATAAATATCGACACATGCTTGGGGAGAGCTCTCGCATAATCTCGAAGAGCCGCTAGAAGTTCGGGCGTCTCCTTGTCCACTCCACCCGTGTTTGCAGACCAGCTTGTAACTAAGTAGACAGGCTGACGAACCGCAGTCGTCGGGAGGCTGCGAACTGTAGCGAGAGTACTGGGAGCCCAGAGTGTGAATGGAACCAGCAAGACGGTTCCATACCCAAGGCCTAAGAAAGCTTGTACGAGCAAGAGCAGCGCCATCTCCCGCTTCGGCGTTGCAGGCAGTGTCAGATACTGCACTGCTCCCTGGCGTGCCGGTTCAAATTGCTGGCCGAAGATACATAGGCGAGAAAAAGCGAGTAACTCGTCGGACTGCGAACTCAATGAAGCCAGCGAAGGCTGGAGCGCCAAGCAGGCCTGCGCCGAGCGGGACACACCTACACGCAGAGCAAGCCTGTCGGCATCGGTCAGGTCGTCAGGTTGTGCGCGAGCGGCCTCAAACGGCGCGGTCGCCGCTTTCAGTTCTTCAGAGGGCGGCATCTGCGCCGGTTGCTGCGCCAGAGCACCCCAGGCAAACAAACCAAGCACGAGCAGGCCACTGCGCATGTGCCCTCGATTACGCGGCGACTCCAAGCTCGCGCAGCAGAAACGCATAATCAAAAGCAATCTCCCTGAGATAGTCATACCGCCCGCTCGCCCCGCCGTGGCCGGCCGTCATGTTGGTGTGCAGCAGGATCGGCTTGTCTCCCGTGTTCAGGGTGCGCAACTTCGCCACATACTTCGCCGGCTCCCAATACATGACCTGTGAATCGTGAAGCGACGTTTTGACCAGCATTGCCGGATAACTCCCTGCGCGCAGGTTGTCGTATGGTGAGTAACTCAGCATGGTGGCAAAGGCTTCCGCCTCGTTCGGGTTACCCCACTCCTCGTACTCGGGTACGGTCAGCGGCAGGGAAGCATCGAGCATCGTGTTCATCACGTCAACGAAAGGCACTTGCGACACCACCGCGCGAAACAACTCCGGCCGCAGGTTTACGACCGCGCCCATGAGCAAACCCCCGGCCGAGCCGCCCTGGATCGCCACGCGCCCGGGTGCACCGTACCCCTCGGCGAGCAGGTGCTCCACCACGGCGACAAAGTCGGTAAAGGTGTTGCGCTTATGCGCCAGGCGGCCGGCATCGTGCCATGGCTTGCCAAGGTCGCCGCCTCCGCGGATGTGCGCATACGCAAGCACAAACCCGCGATCGAGCAGGCTTAAGCGATTGGAGTTGAACCCGAGCGGCAGGGCATACCCGTAGGAGCCGTACCCATAAACGTGCAGCGGGTTGGTTCCCGAGGCCCGGCAGTCGCGCCGGTATACAAGCGACACCGGCACCCGCACTCCATCGGGCGCGACCGCCTCGATGCGCTCGGACGCGTACAGGGTGCGGTCAAAGCCGCCCGGGACCTCCTGCTCTTTTTGCAGCGCGCTTTCCCCGGTGCGCACGTTGTAGTCGAAGACGGAGGCCGGGGTCACCAGGGAGGTATAGCTGTAGCGCAGCAGATCGGTGGCGAACTCGCGGTTGCCGCTCAGGTGAACGCTGTAGGCCGGCTCCGGGAAACCGATCTCTGCTTCCCGCGTGATCTCCGGACCCTGGCCTGCGAAGTAGAGGACCCGCAGATGTTCCAGGCCGGCATACCGTTCTGAAGCCACGGCAAAGTCGTCGAAGAGCGCGACGTCCTCAAGCATGACATCGTCCCGGTGCGGGATCTGCTCGGTCCAATCTTCTAACGCGTCAACCGGCACGGTGACAAGCCGGAAGTTGCGCCCCCGGTCGTTTACGCGGATGTAGAGCAGCCCATGGCGATGGTCAGGGTAGTACTCCATCCCTTCCCGGCGGGGCGCTATCAGCGCCGGCTCGGACCAGGGCGCGTCCGCCGGCAGCAGGCGCGCTTCACTGGTGGTGTGGCTTGCGCTTTCAACCACGATGTAGCGTCCGTCGCGCGTGCGCCCGGCGCCCAGGTTGAAGCGCTCATCCGACTCTTCAAGCACCAGTGCATCTTCAGAAAAGGCGGTACCCAGAACGTGCCGGTAGAGCCGGTACTGGCGCTTCTGCTCCTCGTTTTCAACGGTGTACAAGAGGGTTTGATTGTCTGCCGCCCACGCCACCGAGCCCACGCGCTCTACCTCGCCAGGCAGCAGTTCTCCGGTGCGCAGGTCCTTGATGCGGAGGGTGTACTGGCGAAAGCCGGTGGTGTCGGTCGAGAAGGCTAGCAGGTTTGCGTCGTCCGAAACATCCATGCTTCCGACGGCCATGAAGCTCTGCCCCTGCGCAAGCGCTTCTACATCCAGCAGAACTTCTTCCGGGGCCGATGCGAAATCCTCGCGCGTTCCGCGTTTGCGGCAGTAGACGGGGTACTGCAAACCCTCAGTGGTCCGCGCGTAGTACCAGAACGCGCCTTTCCGGGTCGGCACGCTCACGTCTGTTTCCTTCATGTGCGAGAGCATTTCCCGGTAAAGCTGCTCCTGCAGCTGCGTTGTGGGCGCCATGACCGCATCGGTGTAGGCGTTTTCCGCCCGCAGGTACGCGAGCACCTCCTCAGCCTCCTTGTTCCGCAACCAGCCATAATCGTCGCGGAGGGTGCGTCCATGCAGCAGTGTCTGGCGTGGATCCTTGCGGGCAAAGGGGGCCGCGGGTGTTTGCGTCGCGCTGGAGCTGCTCATGCACCCAGCATAGCGGAGCGGGCCGGCTTGCGGCTGAGGCGCAGAGCCCTTCGGGAGGCGCTAGCCGGGGCGCGGTCGCCGCGCGTGACTCCGCCAAAGACAGGTTTGTGCGCACAAGCAACGCAACCCGCGTTTTTTGCTCCTTACTCTAGAAAGCTGCGGGTAATACCCCCAGCTACGATCTAGGAGAATCCATGAGAATGCGGAAATGTAGCACGTCGGGAGTTGCCGGACTGGTATTTGCCCTTGGGCTTGGAACGGCCATGGCACAGACGACGGCCGGAAGCGCGGGGAGCGCCGCTGCGAGTGCAGCGACAGGAGCAGCATCGGCTCAGGACAAGAAGTTCCTGGTGCAGGCTACAGACGGCAGCTTGTTTGAAATCAAGACCAGCCAGCTTGCCTTGCAAAAAAGCAGCAGCGACGATGTGAAGCAGTATGCCCAGAAGATGATCGACGACCACAACACCCTGATGACCCAGATGAAGCCGGTCGCCATGCAGGCAAATGTGACGCCGCAGACCGACCTGATGGAAGCCAAGCACAAGAAAGAGTACAAGCAGCTTGAAGGTTTGAGCGGAACAGCCTTTGATACGCAGTACATCAAGGACCAGACCGCAGACCACCAGACCACGGTGACCGCTTTCCAAAAGGAGATCAACAGCGGCTCGCTTCCCGATGAGAAGAGCGCCGCACAGCAGGGTCTGCCGATTGTGCAGGGACACATGCAGATGATTCAGCAGATTGCACAGTCGCACAACGTGACCACAAACACCGGCGCGATGTAGGCTTTCCGTTCTGCGCCGACTCAGCTGTCGATCCGATGCCCGCCCTGCGCGGGCATCGCTGCGTTTGGAGTCGCCCGCCTGCGTGGGCATCGCTGTCTTTTGGAGCAGGCACTCTTTCCGTACAATGCAGGTGGATGCTTCGCTTTCGATTCACTTTGCTCCTGGGCACGCTCGTCTGGCCCGCCTTAGCCGGGCTGCACGCGCAGGCGGTCAAGGACCTGCCACGACCCACGGATTACGTGAGCGACGATGCTCACGTTCTTGCAGCCGACACCATTGCTCATCTGGATCAGTTGTGCGGCGCAGTTGACCGGCAGGCACATGCGCAGATCGCAGTAGTCACGGTGGCCGATACAGCAGAGGAGCCGATCGCCGAGTACGCCGTCGCGCTCGAAGATGCCTGGAAGGTGGGCGCAAAAGGGACGGACAGGGGCGTGATCCTGCTCGTTTCCATAGAAGATCGCAAGTGGTTCATCTCGACCGGGTACGGTCTTGAAGGTGTGATCACGGATGAAAAAGCCGGCATCATCGGGCGGCAGATGCAGCAGTACCTCCGCGTAAGCCAGATTGATGAAGGAGTGACGCTTGGGACTGAGCAGCTCGCCAGCGCCATCGCTGCCGACGCGGGTGTGCAGCTGCAGGCGCGCCGGCAGCAGGTAGGGCCCGTACAGCAGACACCAACTCTGCGCCCCGGCCAGCTAGCCGTGCTGGCCGGAGTGTTCCTGCTGTTGATTCTGCTTGCGGCGCGTACCGGCATGTTGCCGTTCTTGTTTGGCATGTTCCTGGGCGGAGGCTTTGGCGGAGGTGGCGGACGAGGCCGCGACGATGATGACGGCGATGGTTTCTCCGGCTTTGGCGGGGGCAGCACGGGCGGAGGTGGCGCTGGTGGCAATTTCTAGGCACAACCGGAACAACGGAGGAGAACGATGAAGCGTGGAACACTTGCAGGCCTGGTGGTGCTGGCAGTGGTGGTGATTGCGTTTCTCAACTACGTCGGCGCAAAAAATACCATGGTGGCCAAGCACAATGACGTGCAGGCACAGTTTGCGCAGATCGACACGCAGCTGCAGCGCCGCGCCGATCTGATCCCGAACCTGGTGAGTACGGTCAAGGGGTATGCCACCCACGAGCAGGCCGTGTTTGATAACATCGCGAACGCACGAGCCGGACTGCTGAACGCGCGCGACCCGCAGAGCAAGATCGCTGCCAACAATCAGCTGGATGGCGCGGTTGGCCGCCTGCTCGCCATCAGCGAAAACTACCCGGACCTGAAAGCAAACACAAACTTTCTGGCCCTGCAGGATCAGCTGGAAGGAACAGAAAACCGGATCGCAGTAGAACGGCGGCGTTACAACCTGACCCTGCGCGACTACAACACCTACATCGAGCAGTTTCCGGCCAGCCTGTGGGCGGGCATCGCCGGCTTTCATCAGGACAATGCGTACTTCGAGGCGGACCAGGGCTCACGAAGCGCGCCGAAAGTCAGCTTCTAACTAGCCTCGCGGATGGCCACCTGCTCGGCCAGCGCGAGGTCCTGCTTGATGAACTCGTAGAGGACGCGCTTCGAATCCCCTTCGGCGCGCAGCACCGCGGAGGGATGGATGGTTGCGATGACGCGCTGGGCATAGGGCGACTCCATGACCTTGCCTCGATCCTTCATGAGCGCGAACTTGGCGCCCAGCAGCGACTTCGCGGCGGATGCGCCCAGGCAGACGACGACCTTGGGCTGCACAGCATCAAGCTCGGCCAGCAGCCAGGGGCGGCAGGCGGCAATCTCGCGGAGGTTGGGCGACTCGTGGATGCGCCGCTTCCCACGCTCGACGAACTTGAAGTGCTTCACGGCGTTGGTCACATACATGGCCGGGCGATTGGACCCCAGCTCATCAATGATCTGATCGAGCACCTTGCCGGCTGGCCCGACAAACGGCGTACCGGCGCGATCTTCGGCATCGCCCGGCTGCTCGCCCACCAGCATGATGGGCGCGTGGGCAAGCCCGGCGCCGAAGACGGCCTGGGTAGCGGGCTTGTACAGGTCGCAGCCTTCGCAGCGCGGCAGCGCGGCGCGCAACACGGGCAGCGTGTGCGTCTCAGGGACATAGGTGTTTGTGGGCAGCGAGTTCTGTTGTTCGATCATGGTTCCTACGCGGCTCTCGGCAGTGGTCAGTAGCTGGGGCAGGATGTTGAGCTCGGGCAGATTGGTCCAGTACCGGACCGGCATCTCGGACCGCATGGCGCGCGTGTTCAACCGCGCCGGGTTGAAGATGGAGCCGTAATAGGAGCGCCACATCGATTCCAGTTCATCTTCCTGTGGGGCCTGCGAACGCGGTACACCCGGGCCCCAGGCGACACGGCGGGTTTCCGGGTCCCAGCTGGCGGCGGCGTGATCGGTGAGAATGGTCCAGCGCATCACGGCAAAGCGCTCGGCAAAGAAAGGAACCGCCAGCGGCAGGATGCGGTGGTCAGGCCGGTACCAGGCGATGTAGTGCTCCCGGCTTTGTTCCCCCGCTTCTGCGCCCGTATGTTCCGTAACCATGCGGAAGCGGAGAAAGGCATGCATCTTGTGCAGATCGCGTCGCACCTGCGCGTCCATGCGCCGCATCCGGGCCACATCGTCGTCAAGCTCGTGCCGGATCAGGGAGCGGTCGCTTTGGAGCCTCCACAGGACGCGGTAGAGCAACTGCCAGCGCCCGGGATCGCTGTGGCAGGCGACAATTTCCGCCAGGTCAAGAAAGGGCCGGGGCACAGCCGGCTGGGCGATTGCGCGCGCCGGGTTGGGTGCGGGAGACAAGGCAAAGCCGAGGCTCAACGCGGTGTCATGCTCCTCGTCGACCAGCTCGATCTCGTCTGGCGCGATGCCTTCGCGCACGAGCCGCCGCGCTTCTTCGCGCCAGGCGGCAAACTCCGGCGCGATGCGCACTCGAAACGCGAGACCCAGGCTCACAACTGCCCCGTGCCCGCGGAAACGCCCGCTGCAAACAGCTGCATCTGTGCCGGGATAACGACCGCGGACGGGAGCGCATCGGAATCCATCGCAGCCGCGGGCGCGAGGTGATCGGTTGTTGTCACAAACGGCGAAACGGTCTTGAGCCGGACGTTGAGCTTGCGCAGGTCTTCGAGCGAGAGCGGATGGTACGCGCGGATGCGGAGGATCCGCTCAACGTTGCGGTAGCCGATGCCCGGCACACGGAGCAGCACCTCGCGGCTGGCCCGGTTTACGTCTACAGGGAAAAACTCGCGGTGGGCGAGCGCCCACGTCAGCTTCGGATCCTGGGTCAGGTCCAGGTCGGGTTTCTCAGCGGTGGTCAGCTCGTGCCCCGCAAAGCCGTAGTAGCGCATCAGCCAGTCGGCCTGGTACAGGCGATGCTCGCGCACCAGGGGTGCAGGCTTGAGCGGCAGGCGCGCATCCCCCGACGGAAAAGGGCTGAACCCGGAGTAGTAGATACGCCGCAGGCCGTAGCTGCCGTACAGGTGGGAGGCCGTGGCCAGGATTTGCTGGTCGGTCGAAGGCGTCGCGCCGACGACCAGCTGCGTACTCTGGCCGGCAGGGGCGAACTTCGGCGCGTGCCGCGTGCGCTTCTTTTCTTCTTCCGCCTCGGTCCTGCGCTCGAAGATCTGGCCCATGGTGCCTTCGATCACCTCGACCTTCTTGTCAGGTGCGAGCTGGACCAGGTCCTGTTGCGTGGGCAGTTCCATGTTTGCGCTTAGCCGGTCGGCAAGCTTGCCGGCGCGCTCGATCAGCGGCTCGCTGGCGCCGGGGATCGCTTTCAAGTGGATATAGCCGCCGAAGCTGTGTTCTTCGCGCAAAAGGCGCGCGACCTCAATCAACTGTTCCATCGTGTAGTCGGGCGATTGCACGATGCCCGAGCTCAAAAACAATCCCTCGATGTAGTTGCGCTTGTAGAAGTTGATGGTCAGGTCAGCGACTTCCTGCGGGGTAAAGCGGGCCCGCTTCACATCGCTTGAAACACGGTTGACGCAGAACACGCAATCATAGGTGCAGTAGTTGGTGAGCAGAATCTTCAGCAGGGACACGCAGCGGCCATCGGGCGTGTAACTGTGGCAGATGCCCATGCCGTCCGAGTGGCCGACGCCCTTGCCGTTGCCCGAGCGCTTGGCGCCGGAGCTTGCGCACGACGCGTCGTACTTGGCCGCGTCGGCAAGAATCTCGAGCTTTTGCTGAACCTGCATCGTTTGTTTAGATGACCCGGCGCGTCCCGAAAGCGCCGTGGATAAGCAGTCCCTTTTACGAAACCAACGGAGGGAACGCCAGATCTAGTATAGCGAACAAAAGGAGAAACGTTTCAGGCAAGGCCGGTGCCGAGTTGCTCCTGCAGCTGCTCGAGCGATACGCCTTTGGTTTCCGGATAGAAAAAGAGCACAACAAAAAACTGCACGGCCATCATGGTTGCAAAGAACACAAATGGCGCGCCGGAAGAGTGCTTCGCAATGACCGGAAACGCAAACGAGATCGCGGCATTGGCCACCCAGTGGGAGCCTGAACCGAGGCTTTGCCCCTTGGAGCGGACCCGCGTAGGAAATACCTCGCTGATGTACACCCAGATCACCGCCCCCTGCGAGATCGCAAAGAAGAAAATAAAGCCGACCAGCAGCGCGAGCAGGGCCTTGAGGTGCTGCTGCGTGAGAAACACATAGGCCACACCGGCCAGCGACAGCCCGGTGCCGACCGAGCCGATCAGCAGCAGCGTTTTGCGGCCGATGCGGTCAATCAAGCTCATGCCCAGAATGGTCGCAAACAGGTTGACAACGCCGATGATGACCGCCTGCTCATCGCTTGAAATCGAGGAAAAGCCGCCCGCTCGAAAAATGTCGTTGAGGTAGTACAGGATGGCATTGATGCCGGCGAGCTGGTTAAAAAGCCCGATGGACACGGCAAGAAAGATGGGCAGCCGCAGGGTGGGCGTAAACAGCGGCGCTTCCGACTGCGTGGCATCGGCATGGATGCTGCGCCGCAGTGCATCGACCTCTGCCTGCGGATCGGGCGAGCCGAGCAGGCCCAGCGCGGCGCGCGCCTCGTCAATGCGATCTTTGGTGAGCAGCCAGCGCGCCGAGCGCGGAACCCCGTAGAGCAGCAGAAGAAACAAGAGCGCCGGCAGGCAGGCGATGCCCAGCTGCCAGCGCCACAGCTGCGCTCCCAGGTGCGCGGTTTCGAGCAGAAAGTTCGAGGCATAGGCAAGCAGAATGCCGACAACGATGTTGATCTGAAACAGTCCTACAAGCCGCCCGCGCAGACGCGCCGGCGCCATTTCGGCGATGTACACGGGGCCCAGTACCGACGAGCCGCCGATGCCGAGTCCACCGACAAAGCGGAACACGAGCAGCGCAGGCCAACTCCACGCCAGTGCGGTGCCCAGCGCTGAAACGACATACAGCATTGCCATCAAGCGCAGAGCCTCGCGCGAGCCGATACGCTGGCCGAGGCTGCCGGAAGTGAGTGCGCCGATCACCGTGCCGATCAGGGCGATCGACACGGTCAGGCCGAGCTGGCTCGGAGACAACGAAAACACCTGCGTGAGCTGGTGCGTGGTTCCAGAGATGACGGCCGTATCAAAGCCAAAGAGCAAGCCGCCGAGTGCGCCGACCAAAGCGCTCTTTAGCAGGAGAGAGTTGAGCTGCATGCGTGTTCCCGCTCCACGTGGAATGCCTCGCCTGCGCGTGGCTGTGGGGAGCATACAGCAGAGAGAAAGCGCTTGGCTCTACAGACGGCTTCGCCCCAGCTCGCGCGCAACCGCTGCCCCCGCCAGGACGTGGGTACGGCCCTCGGTAAGCATGAGGACCCGGGCCTGGACACCTGCGTGCTCCGCCGCAGCAAGAAGGCGCTTGGGCGGCTCGTCCATGGGCTCAAGCGAAAGCCGAAAGGTGCCGTAGTGCATGGGGATGCACACCTGGCTGCCCAGATCCTGGAAAGCTTGCAGCGCATCTTCCGGACTGGTGTGGACGCTGCGGAAGCTGTCCGGGTAGTAAGCGCCGATCGGCAGCAGCGCGATCTCCGGCTGCAGCCGCTGGCCGATCAGCGCAAAGCCCGGGAAGTAGGCGCTGTCTCCGCAGTGGTAGATCGAGCGGCCGCTGCCGGCGATGACGTAACCGCCGTAGCCACGCCAGGTGTCGTTGAAGTACCGGGCGCCCCAGTGACGCGCGGGCGTCAGCGTGATGGTGAGCGTGTCCACGATGGTCGCAGCCCAGGGCTCGAGCGTGCGCACCTCGGCGAAGCGCAGTCTTGCAATCAGGTCCTCGACTCCTCGCGGTACGATCGCGACCGGCGCCGGCGCGCCTCGGCGACGGTTGCTCCGCAACACGGCCCGGAGGGAAGGCAGACTCAGGTGATCCATGTGTGCGTGCGTGAGCAACACCAGGTCGATCGCCGGCAGATCCCGTAGCCGTATGCCCGGCTTGCGCCGCCGTTTGAGGAGCACAAGAAAGTTCGAGAACACGGGATCAATAAGGATGCATTTGCCGGCAAGCTCCAGCAGAAACGAGGAGTGGCCGATCCAGGTGATGGCGACTTCGCCCGCACCCGGAGCGATGGGCCGGTGCTGCTCGCCCACCATGGGAGTGGTTAGGGAATCTCGCACCAGGTGCGAAAGAAAGCGAATTTTGCTGCTCTTGAACCGGCGGCCTGGTGCTTTTTCCATGCAGGCGGGTCAGCGACGCCCACTAGGATTTCGGCGCATTGTCCCCGTGCACGGTCGCGGCCGCGGCTGGGTCTTGCGCAACGACCGCGGCCTCGGCAGCTGCAAAGCCGATCTTGGTATGCGCGCCGTCGCAGAAAGGCTTCTTGGTGGAAGCGCCGCAGCGGCATAGCGACACCGCGGGCTTCCCGGTCAGATCCCACTCGCCTCCATTGCCATCGACCAACCGGATGGGTCCTTCCACCCGGAAAGGCCCATTGGGTCGTACTGTGATTGTTACCTCGGCCATCCTGTGCAGCTCCTTTATCTTCCCCCGAGTGTAGCAGTGGCGCAGATGGCCGAAGAACAACGGCTCGCGGCAGGACCGGAGCCGTCCGGAACTTACGCGCTTTAGCCGCGCCGCGTAGCCTTTTTGCTTGGGGCGGCCTTCTTCGCAACGGCTCGCGGCCGCGTGGTCTTCTTTGCCGCGGCCTTTTTGGCCGGAGCAGCAGCCTTGCGGCCCGGAGCTTTCTTCGCCGGTGCAGCCTTCTTTGCCGGCGCTTTGCTCGCGGTGCCTCGCGCAGGTGCCTTTTTCGCCGCAACTTTTTTGGTCACGGCTGTTTTCCCCGCCACCTTCTTGGCCGCTGTCTTTTTGGCCGGCGTCTTTGTTGCGCCCTTTGTTGCGCCCGCGGTTTTGGCGGCGCTCTTTTTCGCCGGGGCCGCTTTCTTGGAGGGCGCTTTCCGTCCACCCTTGCGGGCGCTTTCCGTTACGTTTTCCGGATGGACGAGCTTGTTGAAGTTGCTTTCCGCTCCTTCTGCCGTCACCTCCTGGTAGACCAGGGAAAGATTGCTCGCGTCGAACTTTTCAAAGAACTCTTCCCACGAAATCTCCTGGAGGTTCGAGTCATTCGCTCTCGGCGCGCCTGGAAACTCAATGCGCAGAATGCCCGTACCCCCTTTGCTGGTGCTCGCGACCTCTGCGGGTTTGGCACCACGCTTTTCCGCCCATTGGCGGATTTCGTCGTGATCCTGTGTGGTTTTTGAAAGTGCCATGGTTCCTCTTTCTCCCTGGTTAGGGTCCATCCCCTGCTCGGCTGAGTTTGTACGGAAAAGGCCGCCGCCAATGCATGTGCGTGTATCACAGCATGGGATGACTATGCGGGAAAAGGTGTTTCCGCGCTTGCACAAAAAGATGTGCATAACTAGGTACGAGGAGAAGGCTAGCTGCCGGTGCTTCCACCTTCGTCCAGCAGGCGCAGCGCTTGACGAAATCCGTGCGGAGTCCCGGTGTCCACATAGTGCGTTCCAGCCGCAACGCCCACGGCCGAGCCGCCCTGAGCGAGCCACGCGTTGGTGAGCGTACCGAGGTACTCGTCGCGCTGCTCCGGCCGCAGCCACAGTGCCCGCAGGCTGTGAAAGGTACGGCCGGGCATACGCACGGCGCCCCACACCAGCGAAGACGCAGGGTGCGGCTGCTTGACCTCGATGCGCAGCACGGCACCGCTCGCGTCGGTGACGACTGCGTCGAAAAACTGCGGATGCTCGACCGGGAAGAGCAGGAATGCAAGCTCCCCGGCTGGCAGCTGGGCAAGGCCGTTCTCCGGGAACCAGACCGTATCCGGCAGCCCCAGCAGCACATCTTCGTCTGCGCCCACCAGCGGCGCGGCGCAAAAAATCGCGTCACACAGACCGGCTGCCGCCGGCTGCACCACATACACGATCGGGACGTCCTGGAAGGCCGCGCCGTAGTACTCCAGGATGTCGGATTTGCCGGGCGAGATCACAAAGCAAAGCCGCTTGGCGCCGGCCAGAATCATGCGTTCCAGCAGGTACTCGCTCACCGCGCGCGGGCGCTCCACGGCACCGGACAGATGCATCTCCGTGCGGGTGCCAACCGGCAGAAGCTCCTTGGAAAAGGCCAGCGGCTGCATGCGGCTGCCACGGCCGGCGGCTGGGATGATGCCCCACACGGCCGGCGCTAGCTCCGGCTGCCCAGCGGCAACGCCATGCGGCTAAAAAGCTGCTCCAGCTGCTCGGCCCGGTGCGCCGCCGTATGCGCGGCCATCACACGCGCGCGTGCCTGTGCGGCCATGCGCCGCAGCTGCGTCTGCGGGCAGGCGAGCGCAGCGAGCACGTCGGCCTCACTGCTCGCGAACAGGATTTCTTCACCCGGGTCGAAAAAGCTATCCAGGCCTTCCCACACATCGCTGATCAAGGGGGCGCCGCAGGCTGCGGCCTCAAACAGGCGGCCCGAAGGGCACCAGCCATAGGCGGCCATGGCCGCGCGCGTGATATTCAGCGTCAGCCGGCACGAGGAGAAAAACGGAGGATGCAACTCAGGCGGCACATGCCGGACGAAGTAAATGTTGGGCGCCCAGGGAAAGTTCTGCGGGTACATGGCGCCGCCGATCAGAAACCGCTGCGCCGGCAGCGCTTGTGCGGGCCTGAGGAACAGCTCGGTAAGCTGTGGCTGCCGGTCGGCAGCATAGGTACCCAAGTACGAAAGGTCGGCAAAAAAGGCAGGATCGATAGCGGCCGGGCGGTGCGCCGAGGGGTCAACAAACCCGTAGAGCGGAACAGCGTTGCGCGCGCCAAGCCGCTGTGTGAGCCCTTTGAGGGCGCGACCGCCCGTGTAGGACAGCACCAGATCGAACCCACCAAGCCCCTCCGCAGGCAGGTAGTCGACCGTTTCGCCGGCATCCAGAGCCTGCAGGGTAACGGGCGTATCGAGATCGTAGAAGCAGCGCAGGGGCGCCGCAGAGTTGAGCACTCGCTCGGCTACGGCCGCTCCCTCCGGGCAAAAGCTCGTTACCATCGCCACGTCCGCGCTGCGCAGCTCGCGCGCAATCCGCTTCTCGTCGTGCGCCAGGTCCTTGTATAAGGCCAGCGTGATGTTGCGCGGCTGCGCCCACCGGTCCCGGTGCGCCGCGTAGTAGGGAACGTCCCGCTCGAAGAAAGTGATGGAATGGCCCCGCTCCGCAAGCGCCCGGAGCAGCCCCCGCCAGAGGGTAGCGTGGCCGTTCCCCCAGGAAGATGACAACGCGAGTCCGAAGATGACGAGCTTCATGGCCAGTGCTGTGTACGAGTTTCGCACGACCCACCCGGCCGGCCGCGGGTGAGGGCGCGTCTAGGGCAGCACGCACGCGCGGCAAACCGGCCGTGAATTCTGCTATAGTTCATTTTGGGCGAGCCCAGCCGCCCGGCTGCGCCTGCGAACCGAGGCGCAGCGCAACGATGTGGGGACGTAGCTCAGTTGGTTAGAGCGCTGCCCTGTCACGGCAGAGGTCGCGGG
>CALMAN010000046.1 GCA_937859835.1 uncultured Acidipila sp.
CCCTGCAGCAGGGGCTCTACCCCGGCGATGACCGTGATCGCGGTGGGTCTGCTGGCGCCGGGGCCGCTGGCGACGATCATCACGGCGTCTCCTTGCTTGAGCTCAGCCAGGGTCACGGCGGGCGCCCGCTGCAGCAGACCGCTCAAGTCGCCGGCGCTTCGCGGGCGCGTCCCGGCGGGGCTGCCTTCGCCGGGAACAGAGGACGCGGATGCTCCGGACGTGGTGCCTGCCCCTGCACCTGCACCGGTACCCGCCCCGGCCTGCCGGTGCGCGATACGGGCGGCCAGCTCGGGCGGCAGCTTGCGCAGCTGCGTCCCGGGCTCCAGATAGAGCGTTATGGGCTTGTTGGTCGCCAGATCCTTGATCGAAAGCAGGTTGCCGGCCGGATCAGCACTTTCCACCGTGGCCGAAATGTTGCGGAACGAGCCGTCGACCACCTCCTCGGCCGCGATCTCCGGGCTGCCTTCCGCCCGGGCGCCCCGGGCGCGCAGTTGGTCGCCAGGGTGGATGTCGGCCAGGCTCGCCTTGTGCGCATCGGCAAATGAGGTGGAATCCGGTGCGTAGTGCCGGATCACGGTCGCCTCAGTGGTGTGGATGAGGAGCGGGGGTGCGCCGGCCTGCGGCTTCAGCGTTACCGTCGCAGTGCCGGGCCCGGTGCCGGGGTCAACCGACTGCACGATGCCCGCCACCCCGCGCCGCTGCCAGTCGCCGGCTTCCTCAGCATGCGCCTGCTGGATGTCGCCCTGCTTCATGGCGACCAGGATGCCGGCCGCGGGGTGGGCTGCGTCGGCGCCTTCGGCGGGCCGGATCAGCACCCGGTCGCCGACCGCCAGGTCCCCGGGCTGCATGGGCTGCGCGTTCTTCAGATTGGTCTCGCCCGGCGCGGTGCGCAGCAGGCGTGTTTGGGGCGTGATCGCGACGACCACGTCGCCCGCGGTCGACCCTCCCTGATGCACTGTCACGGTCCCGTCGCCAACCGCCGTCACCGTGCCCAGGATCCTGGCAGCGGCGGTTGCAGCGGGCGCCGCGGTCTGTGCCCCGGACGGCGCTGGAAACGCAAACAAGAGCGGAAGCAGTAGGCCCGGGAGCTGGAAACGCGGCATGCCCTTTCTCCTTTTCCCCGCCCCGGTCTTTGCCGGGCGCAGGCTGCGGCCGTTGCACAAAGGGACGACGCAGGTGGGCAAAAGTTTCATGCCGCGCGGCCCCCGCCACGGGTCCCTCGCTGGTCCAGAATGGGCCAGGGATCCCGCGCTGCCCACCGGAAACCGGAGCACATCGCCTCCCTGATCATGTAGCATCATGGACGATTTAGTTCTTGCTCGCGGCTGCACCTGCGGACGCGCGCACCAGGAACGGCATGCGGCAGCTCGGACCAGCTGCGGCGGAAGGCGGCGCACTCAGGCATGGCGATCACAAGCGCAGGCAACACTCGCACCCTCAGCAGCAGTGCCCCCGGCACCACCAACTACAGCGCCATGGCAATGGTCACGACGCTGTTCTTCGTTTGGGGCTTCTGCACGGTCATGAACGACGCGGTGATCCCCCATCTCCAGGGCATCTTCGGCCTTTCGTATCTCCAGTCGGCGTTTATCCAGCTTGCTTTCTTTGGCTCGTACTTCATCTTTGCCCAGCCGGCCGGCAAGCTTATCGAGTGGGTGGGATACCAGCGGACCATGGTCATCGGTCTGATTACGATGGGGGTCGGCGCGCTGCTCTTTGTGCCGGCTGCAACCCTTGCAACGTACAGCCTTTTTCTCTTCGCCGAAGTGATCCTGGCGGCCGGCGTTACCGTGCTCCAGGTGGCGGCCAACCCGTATGTGACCATTCTGGGCCCTCCGGAAACAGCGTCGAGCCGCCTGAACCTGACCCAGGCCTTCAACACGCTTGGGGACACGGTTGCCCCTTACATCGGGGGAGTCTTCATCCTTGGGGTGACGGCGGCCTCCACAAGCGGCGTTCCACTCCACGGGGCAGCCCTTACGGCGAGCCGCATCCACCAGGCCGCCAGCATCAAGCAGCCCTACCTGGTCATCGCCGGAGCAGTGATTGTGCTCGCGCTCGCGATTGCGTTCTACCGCTTCCCGCGCCTTGAGGTTACGCGCGACTTCCGGCCAGCGAGCTTGAACATCAAGCAGGACAGTGTTTGGAATCACCCTCACCTCTACCTCGGAGCCATCGCCATCTTTATCTACTGCGGCGCTGAGGTCAGCATCGGCAGCTTTCTGGCCAAGTATCTGGCCGACCCAACCATCGGGAACCTGCCGCTGGAACGCGGGGCGAAGCTGGTGTCGCTCTTTTGGGGCAGCATGATGATCGGCCGGTTTGCCGGCTCGGCAGTCATGCAGCGCGTGGCTGCGCACAAGATCCTCGCCTGGAGCGGTGTTGGCGCAGGGTTGATGGTGCTTCTGTCGCTGCTCGGTTCCGGCTACTTTGCCGTTGTCACCATCATCTCCGTCGGTTTGTTCAACTCCATCATGTTTCCAACCATCTTCACCCTGGGGGTCGCCGAGCTGGGCCCGCTTACAGGGCGCGGTTCTGGCCTGCTGGTACAGGCCATCGTAGGGGCCGCGGTGATCCCGGTGATGATGGGAGCGCTGGCGGACCGGTACGGCATCCACCACTCCCTGGTGCTGCCGCTGCTCTGCTATCTCTTCATCATCTACTACGGGTGGCGAGGGTACCGCATCGCGCCCGGCGAGGCTCACGCGCAACTGCAGGCGGTCGCCGAATGACCCTCGGACTTTGCGCGCGGGCAGCTGCTGGGTGACACTAGGGCTATGACCCCGGGCACCGCGCCTGCTCCCGCAACGCTCGCCATCACAGTGCAGGACGTCCAAGCGGCGTACGCGCGTATCCGCGGCAGCATTTATCGCTCGCCCGCCTCCTACTCCGCTGCGCTTTCGGCGCTCACCGGGCAAAGTGTCTTCCTCAAGCTCGACAACCTGCAGCGTACCGGCGCCTTTAAAGAGCGGGGAGCGCTCAACAAGATCCTGACCCTGCGGCCGGAGGAAACGTCGCGCGGCGTCATTGCCGCAAGCGCCGGCAATCACGCGCAGGCAGTTGCCTTCCATGCCGCCGCGCACGGTCTAAAGGTCCGCATCGTCATGCCCGAAACGACACCGCTGAACAAGGTTTCGCGGACCGCCGGCTTCGGTGCCGAAGTCCTGCTGCACGGCGCAAACTACGACGAGGCCTATGCGGAAGCACTGCTGCTGAGCGAGCAGCACGGCCTGACCTTTCTCCACCCCTTTGACGACGCCGCCGTGATCGCCGGCCAGGGATCGATTGGCCTGGAACTGCTGGAACAGGTTCCCCACCTCGATGCGGTGGTGGTTCCGATCGGCGGGGGCGGTTTGATCGGCGGCGTCGGGTGCGCGCTCAAGGAACTGCAGCCTTCCGTGCGGGTCATCGGCGTGCAAACCGAGCGGCTGCCCTCCATGCTGCGCGCGCTCGAACAGGGCGGCCCGGTTACGCTTGCGTCTGAAGCAACCATCGCCGACGGGATCGCGGTGCGCCGCGCCGGCACGCTCACCTACCCGCTGGTGGAGCGCTACGTGGACGAGATCGTCACGGTCGAGGAAGAAGAAATTGCGCAGGCGATCCTGGTGCTGCTTGAAAGCGAAAAAACGCTTGCCGAGGGCGCGGGCGCGATCGCCCTGGCAGCCCTGCTGCAAGCGAAAACTTCGCTTACCGGCGGCGAGCGTACCGCGGTGCTGGTGTGCGGGGGCAACATCGATGTGAGCCTGCTGGCCATGATGATTGAGCGCGGCCTGGTCAAGGATGGCCGCCGCACGCGCCTGCGCATCCACCTCACCGACAGGCCCGGGGCGCTGCACGGCATGACGCGGATCCTTGCCGACGCGCGGGCGAACATTGTCGAAACTTCGTACGACCGCGCCTACTACGGCGTCAACCTCGGCAACACGGTCATCGATGTAACGCTGGAAACCCGCGGCCCCGCGCATATCGCTGAGATGCGCGCAGCGCTTTCGGCCGCCGGCTACCGGCACGAGCGCATCAACTAGAGTTTCCCTGATCGCAAGGTGGTGTTGTGACGATGGTGAACCGTGTGCCCGCTGTTTTGCTTGGCCTCCTTTCCCTGACCGGCATCTCCGGCCGAGCGCAAGCGCCGGCCGTGCCGGAGTACACGCGGCAGGACGTGATGATCCCCATGCGGGATGGGGTGCAGCTCCACGCGGCCATTTTGCGGCCCGCGCACACCACTGTTGCGCTGCCCTTGCTGCTGACCCGAACGCCGTACAGCGTCGCCGACGCGACCCCCGCCGACTACCCCAGGCAAAACCCCTACCTGGCGGCAAGCGGCTACATCTTCGTCGAAGAAGACATGCGCGGCCGCTACGGCTCGGGCGGCACCTTCACCATGATGCGGCCCATGGCAGCGCATCACGACCCCAAACGGTACCCCCATGACACCGACGAGAGCACAGACGCCTACGACACGGTGGCATGGTTGGTCGCCCACGTTCGCGGCAATAATGGGCGCGTCGGCGTCTTCGGCGTTTCGTACCCGGGCTTTCTCACCATCGAGGCCGGCATCGATCCGCATCCAGCCGTCAAGGCGATCTCTCCGCAGGCGCCCATGACGGATGTTTGGATGGGCGACGACTTCTTCCACAACGGGGCATTTCGCGAGACCTACGGATACGACTACGGGTTGGGCCTCGAAAGCGGCAAGAGCAGCGGGTTCAGCGGTCTGCCGCCGGGCGTCTCGGCGGAGGCCGATGCGTATGACTTCTTTCTAAAGGTGGGCTCGTTTGCCGGGGCGGTGGGCGCCCAACCCTCGCTGCCGACCTGGAAGGCGTTTCTCGCGCATCCCGCCTACGACAGTTACTGGCAGGCACGTGCCGTGGAGCCCCACCTGCATGCTCCCCAGGTGCCGACACTCGAGGTGGGCGGTTACTGGGACCAGGAAGACATGTGGGGTCCGCAGGAAGAGTACGCACGATTGCATGCCGCGGACCCGGAAGGCGAGGTGCGCCTGGTCCTGGGCCCCTGGAACCACGGCGAGTGGCGGCGCCCGGCTCGCTCGCTGGGCGCGCTGGACTGGGGTGCGCCTACCGGCGAACAGTTTCAGCGGGACGTGGAAGCGCCCTTTTTCGCACACTACCTGAAAGACGCGCCGCTTACTCTTGCCAACACCACCTCATTCCAGACCGGCACGAACCGGTGGATGCACTACCCTGCCTGGCCGCCTACGGATGGCGTCGAGCAGCGCAACCTGTACCTCGGCGTCGACCAATCGCTCCGCTTTGAGGCACCGACGGCGCGAGATGCTGAGGCAGTCCGCGAGTACGTGGCTGACCCCCGAAACCCGATCCCCTATCGGGCCCGCCCCATCGAAGCCACCTACGCGCCGAAGGGATCGCACTGGTACGAGTGGCTGGCCGAGGATCAGCGCCCCGCGACCGCCCGCACCGACCAGTTGACCTGGGGAACCGCTGCGCTCGCGGAGCCGCTTACGGTAACGGGCAACGTCGAGGCAGACCTTTGGGCGGCGACCAGCGGCACCGACGCGGACTGGGTGGTGAAGTTGATCGACGCATACCCGGATGATCCGCAGCTTGGCCGCATGGCAGGCTACCAGCTGATGGTCGGCGAGGAGATTTTTCGCGGCCGCTACCGCACCGACTTTGCCCACCCGCAGGCCACGCCCGCCGGGATTCCGCTCGAGTACAGGTGGAGCTTGCACGCGGTGGACCACGTGTTCCTGCCGGGACATCGCCTCCTGGTCTCGGTGCAGAGCAGCTGGTTTCCCCTGTACGACCGCAATCCGCAGCGCTATGTGCCCAGCATCATGGAAGCCCAGCCGGGCGACTACCGCGCGGCGACGCAGCGTGTCTTCTCTTCCGCCGTGCACCCCTCGCACCTCATACTTCCCGTCGCTTCCCACCCGTAGCCCGCGCATGAGCCGACTCGTACGCCAGCTCGTGAGCCCGCTCTTGGGTGAGGCGGCAGCGCGTTTGACCCTCGAAGGGGAGGTTGCTACTATCTAAGAGCGGGGTGGAGCAGTCCGGTAGCTCGTTGGGCTCATAACCCAAAGGTCGCTGGTTCAAATCCAGCCCCCGCAACCAATCAAATCA
>CALMAN010000047.1:0-7142 GCA_937859835.1 uncultured Acidipila sp.
CTTTGAGCGTTTGCGCCAGGCCTATGCCAGCGACTGGCATCCATCGGCGGCGGCCACGGAAGCCCCAACACCGGAACGCGCCGGATATCCGGCGCCGGTCAGCTCGCCGCCTTTCCCGTTCCAGGATTGGCCTTACGGCGGCTCGCCGGTGATCGGCGCCCCGGACGCCAATACCTACCCCCTAATGGAAGCCATCGACGAAAACAAGAGCCGGACAAAGCTTTACGGCTGGTTTGACGCGGGCTTCAATGTCAGTACTTCGAACCGGGGTAAGTACGCCAACGCGCCGGCCGCGTACGACGTCATCCCAAACTCCATTCAGCTCGATCAGGCTGCGCTCTACATCGAGCGACTTCCGAATGAGGTGCAGCGCGACCATTTCGATTGGGGATTTCGGCTCGCCAGCATCTACGGGCTCGACTACCGATATACAACGGCCAAGGGTATCTTCAGCCAGCAGCTCCTCAGCAGCAACAACACTTACGGCTACGATCCCGTGATGTTTTATGCGGACCTTTGGTTCCCGCACGTGGCGAAAGGCATGAACCTTCGCATCGGGCGCTACATCTCTTTGCCGGATATCGAGGCCCAGTTAGCGCCCAATAACTACACCTATAGCCACTCCCTGCTGTACACGGTGGACTGTTACACCCAGACCGGCGCCGTGGCCACCGTGAAGCTCAGCGATCACTGGCAGGTGCAGGGCGGCATCTCCGGCAGCTGCGAGGCCGCGCCCTGGACAAGCGATGCGAAGCTTACCGGCACCGGCTGCCTTTCCTACACCTGGAGCACCGGCGGTGACAACCTTTACCTTTGCGCGAACGCCATCAACGACGGCAAATACGCCTACAACAATCTCCAGGGTTACTATCTGACCTGGTATCACAGGTTCGGGAAGAGCCTGTGGCACACCGACACGGAAGGCTGGTATCAGTACGAGCGACAAGTGCCCAACGTAGCCGGGAATGTCCAAAATCCGGTGACGCCGGAAACAGGGGCAAATGGCGCAATCTGCGCGCCCGGGCAGCTGCGTTGCTACGCGCCAGATTCGGCTATCGTGAACTACGTCGAGCGCGACTTCAACCACCATCACGATTCACTGAACATCCGCAACGAGTTCGTGGATGATATCCGTGGGCAACGGACCGGCTACAAAACAACTTACTCCGAACATTTGATCGGGTTTGATCACTGGATCGGCTCGACGGTCACCTTCCGCCCGGAAGTTCGCCTGGAGCACTCCTACAACGTCCCGGCTTACGATCTGGGGCATAAGAAGACCCAGTTCACGGCCGCCGGGGATTTGATTTATCACTTTTGACTTATGCCGTAACGGCTAGGGAGGGCGACAATGTACGACCTGTTTGCTGTGCTGGCGACCTGCGCGCTGTTTGCTGTCGCCCTCGCCTACGTGGCCGGCTGTGACCGGATCAAGGGAGGGCTCGGCAATGATTGAAAACATTTCTCTGCTATGCGTGGCCGCAGCCCTGCTCGTGTACCTGGTCTACGCGCTGCTTCGCCCGGAGAAGTTCTAATGACACTGAACGGCTGGCTTCAGATTGCAGTGTTCATCGCGCTTGTGCTTCTGCTGGCAAAGCCGATGGGCTCCTATATGACGGAAGTGTTTGAGCGGCGGCGGACCTTTCTGGACCGGCTGCTTGTTCCCGTAGAACGGCTTCTGTACCGCGCCGCTCGCATCGATGCGACCCGGGAGATGCGCTGGACCGAGTACCTGGGCGCCATGCTGATCTTTAGCGCCGCGACGCTGCTGCTTACCTATGTCATCGAGCGCCTGCAGCACCTGCTTCCCTTGAACCCGCAGCACCTGCCGGCAGTTTCGCCGGCGCTGGCCTGGAACACCGCGGTATCGTTCACGACCAACACCAACTGGCAGTCGTATGTGCCTGAGTCGACCATGAGCTATCTGACCCAGATGCTCGGGCTGGCTACGCATAACTTCTGGTCGGCGGCCGTCGGGATCTCCCTGGCTATCGCCTTTATCCGCGGCATCGCGCGTCGCGAGGCGACCACACTCGGTAACTTCTGGGTCGACCTGACCCGCGCGACGCTGTGGGTGCTTGTCCCCATTTCGGCTGTGTTTGCGCTGGTGCTGGTTTCGCAGGGCGTAGTCGACAACCTGCGACCCTACGACACAGCGCAGCTGGTTGAAGCGCAAAAGGTGACCGCGCCCGGCCCGGACGGCAAGCCGGCGACAACGACCGTAACCACCCAAACCATCGCGCAGGGTCCGGTGGCTTCGCAGGAAGCCATCAAGATGCTGGGTACCAACGGCGGCGGCTTTTTCAATACCAACAGCGCGCACCCGTTCGAAAATCCAACGCCGCTCAGCAACCTGCTCCAGATGCTGTCGATCTTTCTCATCCCAGCCGGGCTTACGGTAACGCTCGGGCAGATGGTGCGCTCACCCCGGCACGGCTGGGCAGTGCTGGCCGCCATGGTGATCCTCTGGTTCGCGGGTACGCTCACCTGCTACTGGGCCGAGTCGCAGCCGAATCCGCTGTTTCACGGCGTCGACCAGCGGGCTTCGCTCACCCAGGCCGGCGGCAATGAGGAGGGCAAGGACGTTCGCTTCGGCGTGGCCAACTCGGCCCTGTTCGCGACCGTCACCACGGATGCGAGCTGCGGGGCCGTCAACTCCATGCACGACTCGTTTATGCCGCTCGGTGGACTGGTGCCGCTGACCAATATCCTGCTCGGCGAGATTGTGTTCGGCGGGGTGGGCTCGGGCCTTTACGGCATGCTGATCTTTGTTGTGCTGTCGGTCTTTATTGCGGGCCTCATGGTGGGCCGCACCCCCGAGTACCTGGGTAAAAAGATTGAGGCCCGGGATGTGCAGCTGGCCATGCTGTACCTGCTGATCTTTCCCGTGGTGATCCTCACCTTTTCTGCTGTTTCGGTGCTGGCGCCTTCCTTTGGGCTTTCGGTCCTGGCCAACCACGGGCCGCACGGCTTCAGCGAGATTCTCTACGCCTACTCATCCGCGACGGGCAACAACGGGTCGGCCTTTGCCGGTTCCAACTGGAACACACCCTGGTACAACAGCTCGATCGGCGTCGCCATGTTTATCGGGCGCTTCCTCATGCTGATTCCCATGCTCGCGATCGCAGGCAATCTCGCCACCAAGAAAACGATCCCCGCTTCGGCGGGCACGTTCCCGGTGACCACGCCGCTGTTCTCACTTCTGCTCACCGCCGTCATCCTGATTGTGGGCGCGCTCACCTTTTTCCCCGCCCTTTCTCTTGGTCCCATCCTCGAACATCTTTTGCTGCGTGCCGGGCACAGCTTCTAGCCCAGGAGTTCTCATCATGGCTTCAACGTCCGCGAAATCACGGCGCTCGCTGCTGAACGGTCCCATCGCGCGGCAGGCTGCGCTTGGCGCTTTTCGCAAGCTCAATCCGGTCAGCATGGCCCGCAACCCGGTCATGTTCGTGGTCGAGGTAGGCAGCGTGCTCACCACCGTGCTCCTGATCGCAAACGCGGTGCACCACAGTGGGCACGCGGGCTTTAATCTCCAGATCACCCTGTGGCTCTGGTTCACGGTGCTGTTCGCCAACTTTGCCGAGGCCATGGCCGAGGGGCGCGGCAAGGCCCAGGCCGATGCGCTGCGGCTGGCCAAGTCTGAAACCACGGCCTACCGCCTCAAGGCCGAGGGCAGCGAGGAGATCGAGGAGGTGCCGAGCTCGCAGCTGCGCGCGGGCGACGTTGTGCGGGTCACCGCGGGGCAGATGATTCCGGGCGACGGCGAAGTGACCGACGGCGTCGCCTCCGTGGACGAGTCCGCCATCACCGGCGAGTCCGCGCCAGTGATTCGCGAGGCCGGCGGCGACCGCTCGGCGGTTACCGGCGGCACGCGCGTGCTTTCGGATTCGATCACAGTGCGCATCACCTCGAACCCGGGCGAAACCTTTCTTGATCGCATGATCGCCCTGGTGGAAGGCGCGAAACGGCAAAAAACGCCCAACGAGATCGCGCTCAACATCCTGCTTGCCGGCCTGACCATTATCTTTCTGCTCGCGGTGGTCACACTCCAGCCGTTCGCGGTCTACGCGGGCGCGCCCCAGACTGTGTTTGTGCTGGTGTCGCTGCTGGTTTGCCTCATCCCGACCACGATCGGCGGCTTGCTTTCCGCCATCGGGATTGCGGGCATGGACCGGCTGGTGCAGCACAATGTACTTGCCACCTCCGGGCGCGCCGTCGAAGCCGCGGGCGACGTGAACACGCTGCTGCTCGACAAGACCGGCACCATCACGATCGGCAACCGCCAGGCTTCCGAGTTTGTGGCTGCGCCCGGGGTGCCCAGCGAACAGCTGGCCGATGCTGCGCAGCTTTCGTCCCTGCCGGACGAAACGCCGGAAGGCCGCTCCATTGTTGTGCTTGCCAAGGAGCGCTACGGCCTGCGCGGGCGCGAGCTGGCCGGGCTAAACGCCGAGTTTGTGCCTTTCAGTGCGACCACGCGCATGTCCGGCATTGATCTGGAAGGCCGCAGCATTCGCAAGGGCGCGGTCGACGCTATCTCGCGCTACCTGGGCGAGCACGGCTCGCAGCTGCCCCCGCAGGTGCGGGCCACGGTGGAAGAGGTTGCGCACTCGGGCGGCACACCGCTGGTGGTGGCGGAAAACGGCCGCGCCCTGGGCGTCATTCACCTGAAGGACATCGTGAAAGGCGGCATGCGCGAACGCTTTGACCAGCTGCGCTCGATGGGCATCCGCACCGTCATGATCACCGGCGACAATCCCCTGACCGCGGCGGCGATCGCGCGCGAGGCCGGGGTGGACGACTTCCTTGCCGAAGCCAAGCCCAAAGACAAGATGGACCTGATCAAGCGCGAGCAGGCCCAGGGCAAGCTGGTCGCGATGACCGGCGACGGCACCAACGATGCGCCCGCGCTGGCGCAGGCCGATGTGGGCGTCGCCATGAACTCGGGCACGCAGGCCGCCAAGGAAGCCGGCAACATGGTCGATCTCGACTCGGACCCGACCAAGCTGATCGAGATTGTCGCCATCGGCAAGCAGCTGCTGATGACCCGCGGCGCGCTGACTACCTTTTCGATCGCCAATGACGTGGCCAAGTACTTCGCCATCATCCCGGCCATGTTTGCCGGGGTCTTTCCTGTGCTGACCGCGCTCAACATTATGCGGCTCAGTACGCCCGAGTCGGCGATCCTGTCGGCGATTATCTTCAACGCCTTGATCATTGTTGTGCTGATCCCGCTGGCTTTGCGCGGGGTTAAGTATCGCCCCACCTCCGCCGCGTCGCTGCTTCAGCGCAACCTGCTCATCTACGGGGTGGGCGGCCTGATCGTGCCATTTCTCGGCATCAAGCTGATTGATCTGCTGATCACCGCCGCACACCTGGCCTAGAACTGCCGCCTGGAAGCAAGGGTTTGAAAGGGAATTATGACCAAACACCTCACCTCTGCCGCTCTCTACACCCTGATCACGGCGATCCTGCTGGGCCTCGTTTACCCGCTTGCCATCACCGGCCTGGCGCACGTGATCTTCCCAGCCCAGGCAGCGGGCGAGCTGATCACACGCGACGGCAAGCTTGTGGGCTCCCGCCTGATCGGGCAGGCTTTTACGGGCCCGGCTTACTTCCACTCGCGGCCATCGGCGGCGGGCACAGGCTACGACGCATCGGCCTCGTCGGGATCAAATCTGGGACCCACGAGCCAGGCGCTCGGGGACCGGGTGCGCGCCAGCGTCGCGGCGGAGGGTGGCAGTGGTCCGGTACCGGTGGACCTGGTCACTGCTTCGGCTTCTGGTCTCGACCCTGACATCACCCCGGCGGCCGCGCTGTACCAGATCCCACGCGTGGCCGCGGCGCGCAAGCTGGAGGCGGCCGCCGTGCGCCGGCTTGTGGATGCGCAGACCACCCCGAGACAACTGGGGCTCCTGGGTGAGCCGCGGGTGAATGTGCTTGAGTTGAACCTCGCGCTCGACGGCCTGGCGGCGCACCGCCGGTAAGCGCCCCGGCTACTGGACGACGAGGCTGATGGGGATGTCGTTTTCGATCACGCCCGAGCCCTGGTTTCCGTCCACGGCCACGGTGATCGAGTACGTGCCGCCCGGGGTTCCGCCGGCAACCGGCGGCGGGTGGTGCAGGTATCCGTAGCGCTGCGAGCATCCGCTCAGCCCGGCTGCTACGGCGGCCATCAGCAACACCGCAAGCCAACGCCCCGGGCGTCGCCGTGCGAGCCCGAGCAGGACCAGCCCACCCGGAAACAACAGCGCCAGCAACACCTGATCAGAAGGAAAGAGCGCGCTGCTTGAAGTGCCGGAAGGCGCCTGGGTTTGCAGCTCCAGCGTGGTGACGAAGCTGCCGTTTGCGGCAAGATCCTGCTGCGTGGGGTTGAAGGCGCAGGTGACCTGCGCCGGCAGGTTGGAGCACGACAGCTCAATAGCCCCGCTATAGCCGGCCTGCGATGCGACGGTCAGCGCGGTGGTGCCGTACCCGCCCTGCGCCACAGTGATGGTGGTGGGGTTCGCGGTAACCGAAAAGCCTGGGGCCTGCGTGCCCGCGAGGGGAAGCGCGACGCGGGTGAAGCCCGAGGTGGAGTCCGCAAAGAGACCGCTCCTGGCGCCGGCGTGGTAGGCGGCCGCGACCTCGAGTTCGCCGGCTCCGGACGCGTCGTGCCCGGTCGCTGCCGGAGGCTCGGTCACCGTGAGGGTTGCCGCGCCGTCCTGCCCAACCGGCGCCGAGCCGAGTGACTGGCCGTCCGGCAGCAGGAAGTCGATGGTGCCACCTGACACCGGCGCCCCCGCCGTGGTGCGTACGGACGTTGTGAAGGCAAGCCCGGCAGCGCCCTGGGCCGTTGCAGTTACTGCCGTGCGGGTCGGCGCTGCCGCCTGGGCGCGGGCAGGCGATGGGCACAGGACAAAGGCCGCCCCTAGAGCGAATGTGCAGCGCAGGGCAATAGGGAAGCGAGAGAAGAAGGGGTGCTGGTGCTGCTGCCGCATTGTCAGGTGTTGTTTCCTTTTCCCCGGGTCCTGGCGGCCCGCCGGGGTTTCCTCAGCCTAGATTGTAGCGTGGGCCGGCAGCGGCCTCCCCGCATGCTAGACTGGCGCTTCTTTGTGCCGGAAAGGTGCCGTTGCCCGCGCTCTCCCACCCACGTTCTCCCAAGC
>CALMAN010000047.1:7242-21185 GCA_937859835.1 uncultured Acidipila sp.
ACCGGCGACCTATGCTGCGGCCGGGGTCGACATCGCTGCCGGCGAGGGCGCCAAGGAGCGCATCAAGCAGCTGGCCCGGGCGACCTTTTCCCGGCGCGTCCTGGGCGGCATCGGCGGCTTTGGCGGCTGCTTCGAGCTGGATGTAAAGCGCTTTCCCGACCCGGTCCTGGTGTCGAGCGCCGACGGCGTCGGAACCAAGCTGAAGCTGGCCTTTGAGCTCGGCATCCACACCACGGTCGGCGCGGACCTGGTGAACCACTGCGTGAACGACATCGCGGTCCAGGGGGCGACGCCCTTGTTTTTCCTCGACTACCTGGCCACCGGCCGGCTTGCCCCGCGTACGGTCGAGCAGGTGGTGTTCGGCATCGCCGAAGCCTGCCGTGCGAACGGCTGCGCCCTGATCGGCGGCGAAACGGCGCAGATGCCCGGCTTCTACGCCGATGGCGAGTACGATCTTGCCGGGACGATCGTCGGCGCGGTGGCGCGCTCGCGGCTCCTTACCGGCGCCGCGATCGAGCCGGCCGATGTGCTGCTGGGCCTCCCTTCGACCGGGCTGCACACCAACGGCTATTCGCTGGCGCGCAAGCTGTTTTTCGAGGTGGCCGGCTACCGGCCCAGGCAGCGCATCCCTGCGCTCCGGGCGCAGGCGGGCTCAGCCCTGATGGCCACGCACCGGTCCTACCTCCGCCCGATTACGGCGTTGTGCAAGGCGGGGGTGGTCGCCGGCATGGCGCACATCACAGGGGGCGGCATCCCCGGCAATCTGCCCCGCATTCTGCCTAAAGGCGTGGCGGCCGCGGTGCGGCTTGGCTCCTGGCCGGTTCCGCCCATCTTTACGCACCTGCAACAGCTGGGCGCGGTGGAGGACGAGGAGATGTTCCGAACCTTCAACATGGGCGTGGGGCTTGTTTGCGTGGTGCCCCGGGCCAGGCTGCGCCGGGCCGAGGCCATTCTTTCGCGCCTTGGCGAGGAGTTCTTCCCCATGGGCGAGATAGTTCGCAGCAGACGAGCAGAGCGCGTGGTGTTCACGCCGCAAAGCCCCGCTTCGTCATGAGCCCGGAAAACACGCACCGGATCGGGATTCTACTTTCCGGGCGAGGCTCGAACTTCATGGCGCTGGCGGATGCCGTGGATGGTGGCGCCATCCCAAACGCCGAGATCGCGGCCGTGCTGTCGGATCGCGCGGACGCGCCTGGCCTTGAGCACGCTCGCAGGCGCGGGCTCCCCGCGGTCGCCGTTCCCGCGCGGGGCCGGCCGCGCGCCGAGCACGACGCCGCGCTGCTGGCGCACCTGCGCGCAGAGGAGGTCAGCTTCGTTTGCCTGGCCGGCTACCTGCGCTTGCTTACCCCCGAGTTTGTGCGCGCCTTCCCCCAGCGCATCCTCAACATCCATCCCTCGCTGCTGCCCGCCTTTCCCGGGCTGCACGCGCAGGCGCAGGCCCTGGCCTACGGGGTGCGCGTCGCCGGGTGTACCGTGCACTTTGTGGATGAAGAGCTGGACCACGGCGTGATCGTGGGGCAGAGCGCGGTTCCGGTGCTCCCCGGCGACGACGAGCCGGCGCTGTCGGCGCGCATCCTCGCCGAGGAGCACCGGCTGTACCCGCAGTGCGTGGCTACGGTGCTTGCGGGGCGCTACCGCGTGGAAGGCCGGCGGCTCATTCCTAAGTAGGTTCCCCTGTATTTTCTTCCATCCCACAAAGTGAAAATCCGCACCCTTCAGCCGCTCCCAAGCGTCTGAGGAGTGAAGCTATTGTTGCCACAAGCAATCTCCCGCCGTTTTTGCCCCGCTGCATCTGCGCCGGGCGGAAGAGGATTATGCCGCAAACGCCCACGGTCTCCACGCACTTTGTTTCCATTCTGAAGAGTTCACGCGTCGCAGCGCCGACGCGCCGGGTTTTGGAACAGCGCCTCACCGGGCTTCCCGCCGGCTACAAACCCACCTGCATCGATGCCGAAGCGTTCGCCATTCTGGAGCGCATGCTTGGCCGTCTGCTGCCGGACGACGAAGACGGCGCGCCAGGTGCCAACGAGTTGTCGCTGGCTGCCCGCCTGGAGCAGCAGCGAGCCGCCGGGCACGGCAACGGCTGGCGCTACGCCACCCTGCCCCCCGACGCGCAAGCCTTGTCTCTCGGTTTGGCCCGCCTGGACCAAAGCGCCATGCATCGGCATCGCCGGCACTTCGTTGAGTTAACCGAGGATCGCGCCGACGCTTTGCTGCACCGCGTGCAGAACGGCGAGGAGAAGTGGGAAGGCCTCGACGCCAGCCGCTGGTTCGAAGAAATCCTTGCGGATGCCACGGAGCTCTTTGTGTCGCACCCGGCGACCATGGATGCCATGGCGTTCGACGGCTTTGCCGATGAGCCGGCCGGCTGGCCCGCGCATTCAGGTGCCGGCGTGGGCCTGAACAACACCGAACCCTGGGAGTTAAAAGCCGGCCGAAAGGCTCGATGACCGATCCCACGGACGGAGCAGCTGCTACCTACTCTGCCGCGCGGGTCGGTTCACTCGCAGCTGAACCGGACTTTCCGATGCGCCGCTACTCCCGCGACGAAGTGGTCGATGCCGTGGTCATCGGCACTGGAGCCGGAGGCAGCCCGATTTTGGCCCGTTTGGCAGGGGCCGGCCTCCAAGTGGTTGGACTGGAAGCTGGATCTTTTCTTGATCCAGCCCGGTTCGCCTCCGATGAGCGCGCCCAAAGCTACCTGTACTGGCTTGATGAACGCCTGATCGCGGGCAAAGACCCGGTCACGTTTGGAAAGAACAATTCGGGCACCGGCGTGGGCGGGTCCACCCTGCACTGGGGCGCCTACGTGCCGCGGCCCAGTCCCATGGACTTCAGGGTCCGGACCGACTTTGGCGTCGGCGAGGACTGGCCGATCTGCTACGAAGATCTCCTCCCATACTATGAGGAGCTGGAACGCTTTCTTGGCGTTTCCGGCCCGGCCGACTACCCGTGGGACCCCGGCCGGCGTTACCCCATGCCGCCCCTCCCGCTCAACGCGCCTGCCGAGCTGATGCAACGCGGTTGCGCCGCGCTTGGCATCCGTACCGCCCCGGCGCCGATCGCCGCCCTGAGCCGCCCTTACAGCGGGCCCGGCGCCGATTACCCGGAACGCCAGGCTTGCGTGAATCGGGGCTTCTGTCACCAGGGCTGCAAGAACGGCGCCAAGGCGTCCATGGACGTGACGTTTCTGCCGGTCGCGGTCCGGGCCGGCGCGGAGATCCGCGCGGAAGCCTTTGTCACCGATCTCGAGCTGGACGGGCAAGGCCGCATCACTGCGGTCGTGTACGTGCAAGGCGGCCAGCAAATGCGGCAAAAGACCCGCGCGGTCTTTCTTTGCGCGAGCGCGGTGGAGTCGCCACGGCTGTTGCTGCGCCTGGGCCTCGCGAATAGCAGCGGGCAGGTGGGCCGCAACTTCATGGCCAACCCGTCTACCCAGATCTGGGGTACGTTTGAGGCCGACACCCGCCCCTACAAGGGGTTTCCCGCCTCCCTCATCACCGAGGACCCAATTCGTCCGGCAGACGCGGATTTTGCCAGCGGGTACCTGATCCAGAGTTACGGCATCATGCCGGGAGCCTGGGCCGAGTCGGTTGCCCGTGGACGCAAACTCTGGGGCTCCCGGCTGTCCCGCTATCTCCAGTGTTTCTCACACATTGCCGGCATGGGCATCAGCGGCGACTGCCTGCCTTCCGAGCAGAACTACCTCGAGCTTTCTGACGAGTTGGATGCCCGGGGGCTGCCCAAACCGCGAATCCATTTCACCGTAGAAGAAAACGAGCGCCGCATGATGGAGCACGGGCGCAAGCAGATGACCGCGATCTGGACCGAAGCCGGCGCGACCGACACCTGGACCTTTAACCGGTTTGCGCACCAGGCGGGCACCTGCCGCATGGGCCACAATCCGGACTCTTCGGTCGTGAACAGGGACGGCCGCTCGCACGATATCCCCAACCTGTACATCAGCGACCATTCGGTCTTCCCCACGATCCAACCCAGCAATCCGGCGCTGACCATTATGGCGGTCAGCCTGCGCTGCGCCGACCGGTTTTTGGGCCGGGTTTAGGCCCACGGCGCAGGCCGCTCTCCGAAGCTCGGGGGCACCGGTGTCCGAAGATGGACACCGGTGCCCGGATGTGAACATCCCGCGTCTCTCTAACAGCAGCTAAGTGCTTTGTTTTGAGCTGCCCGGAGTGTCACGAAACGGCCCTTCTCCTGCACTATGCTCCGGTGCATGGATATCGCCCGCCCCGACCTGAAACGCAAGAAAAACCGCCGGCGCTGGCTGGTTGGCGTGGTGGCGCTGCTGCTGCTTTCGGCCGCTGCCCTGGCCGTGTCGCGCTTGAAGCCGGCAGCTCCCTCGGTAGACCGGAGCACGGTTTGGACCGACACCGTCAAACGCGGGCCCATGGTGCGCCAGGTACGCGGCATCGGGACGCTGGTCCCGCGCGAAGACAAGCTCCGCCTCATCCCGGCGCAGACCGAGGCGACCGTGGTGCGGCTCCGGGTGCTGCCCGGCGCCAAGGTGGAGCCGGACACGATCATCATGGACCTTTCCGACCCGCAGCTGGAGCAGGAGCTGCTGGCCGCGCGACTGGACCTGAAAGCCGCGCAGGTGGACTACACCAATCTCCAGGCCAAGCTCGAAAGCGACCTGATGACCCAGCGCGCGGGCGCTGCGACCGTGACAGCGGACAGCAGCCAGGCGCAGAAGCAGGCGCAGACCGATGAAGCGCTCTACAAGCTGGGCGTGATCTCGGGGCTGACCTATAGCGCGTCGCAGGGCAAGTCGGACGAGCTGAAGACCCGCGACGGCATTGAGGGTGAGCGGCTCACCGTGAACCAGAAGGCCATCGCGACCCAGCTGGAAGTGCAGCAGACCAAGGTTGACGAGGCGCGTGCGCTGCTCGAGCTGAAGCAGCGCCAGGGAGACGCGCTGAGCGTGCGCGCCGGCATCAGCGGCGTGCTCGTGGAGCTGCCGCACCAGGTGGGCGAAAGCGTGACGCCGGGCACCACGCTCGCGAAGGTGGTCCAGCCCGACCAGCTTAAGGCCTCGCTCAAGATCGCCGAAACCCAGGCGCGCGACATCCAGATCGGTCAGCCCGCCGAGATCGATACCCACAACGGCGTGATCGCGGGCAAGGTGACACGGATTGATCCGGCCGTGTTGAACGGAACCGTCACCGTGGATGCAGAGTTGACCGGTGCGCTGCCGCAGGGGGCGCGGCCGGACCTGAGCGTGGACGGCACCATCGACCTGGACCGGCTCGGGGACGTGGTTTCCGTCGGCCGGCCTGCGTTTGGGAATGAAAACAGCACCATCTCGCTTTTCCGCCTCAACCCGGACGGCAAGGCTGCGCTGCGCGTACCGGTCAAGGTGGGGCGCGCCTCGGTGAACGCGATCCAGATCCTCGGCGGGTTGAACCCGGGCGACACGGTGATCCTTTCCGATATGTCGCGCTGGGACAATGTGGACCGCATTCGGCTGGACTAGCAGCCGGCTCACGACAAGCGCCGACCACCCGAGAAAGGGACAATGCATGAACGGCACACAGCAGGGCGACGCACTGATCCAGATCGAAGGCATGACCAAGGTTTTTCTTACCGATGAGATCGAAACCCACGCGCTTTCGGGCGTGCACCTTGCCATCCGCCGCGGCGAGTATGTGGCCATGTCCGGCCCATCGGGCTGCGGCAAATCGACCCTGCTCTCGATCGTGGGCCTGCTCGATACACCCAGCGACGGCAAGTACCAGCTCAACGGCAAGCCGGTCGAGAACCTGAGCTTCGCGGAGCGCTCGCGCATCCGCAACCAGGAGATCGGCTTTATCTTTCAAAGCTTCAACCTGATCGGCGACCTGACCGTTTACGAGAACGTGGAGCTGCCGCTTACCTACCGCTCCGGCATGGCCGCCGGCGAGCGGCGGGACCGTGTGCAGCAGGCGCTTGAGCGCGTCGCCATGGCGCACCGGATGCGCCACTACCCTTCGCAGCTTTCAGGCGGCCAGCAGCAGCGCGTGGCCGTGGCGCGGGCGCTTGCGGGCGCGCCCTCCATCCTGCTGGCCGACGAGCCGACCGGAAACCTGGACAGCAAGAACGGCGAAGCCGTGATGAACCTGCTTAAGGAGCTGCACGCGGAAGGCTCAACCATCTGCATGGTGACGCACGACCCCCGCTTTGCCGCCCATGCCGAGCGCCAGGTGCACCTGTTTGACGGCAAGGTCGTGGCTGAAGGCGAGCTGCTGCGCCTGCTCGAGGACCCCGAGCACAACCCAAGCACGGTCACCAAAGTGAACGGGCCCAGCCGGGCATAGGCCGGTTCGCCCCCACCTGTCCAGCAACGCCCAAACCGTTCCGCTTGGAGTCACCGATGCTTCCTCTTCTTTCGAATTTTTGGGCCGATGGGCGCTACGCTGCCCGGCTGCTCGCGAAGAACCCCGGCTTCACGTGCATCACCGTGCTGTCGCTGGCTCTTGCCATCGGGGCGAACACCGCGATCTTTTCGATGGCCAACGAGCTGCTGTTCGCGCGCCTGGCGGTGCCCCGCGCCCAGGAGCTGCGCAGCCTCCTACAGATGAATCACAGCGGAACCGGAGTAAGCATCTGGAACGGCTCCGCGAACGAGCACGACGGCGTTTCGGAGTGCAGCGCCTTTCCTTACCCGCTCTTTCGGGTCATGGCACAGGCACGTCCTCATCTGTTCGGCTACCAGGGCATCTCCAACATCACGCTCACCGGCGCGGGCGAGCCCCGGGCGGTAGCCGTTCAGATGGTTACCGGGAACTTTTACTCCGGCATGCAGGTCCGCCCCGCGCTCGGTCGCGCTCTCCTTGAGAGCGACGACCACGTCGACGCGGGCGCACCGCTGGTCGCGGTCCTCAGCTACGGCTTGTGGCAGCGCGCCTTCGCCGGGAGCAAAACAGTGCTCGGCCGCACCGTCCGGCTCAACGGCTCGCTCGCCACGATTGTCGGCGTCAACGCGCTCGGGTTCACCGGCGCAGACGATGTGCAGATCTCGCCCGATCTGTTTGTGCCACTGACTGCCGTGTCGCAACTGCAACCGCTCATCGGCAACACGGACCCACTTCACTCAGCCGAGCTGAGCTGGGTGCACGTCGCCCTGCGCAGCGAACCGGGCCAACCTGACAACCAGGTTGCAGCAAGGCTTTCGGTGACGCTTGCGAGTGCTTCTCGTGCGCTCCACACCCGCGCATCCGAAAAGTCGCTGCCCTGGGTCGCCCTCCAGGACGGCAGCCGCGGCGACGGCTGGCAGCGCGCAGTCTACGGCAAACCCATCTACGCTTTGCTGGGGCTAGTCTCGCTGGTGCTGCTGCTGGCCTCGGTCAATATTGCAAACCTCATGCTGGGGCGAGCCCGCACCCGCGCTCGCGAGCTGAGCCTGCGTATGGCTCTCGGTGCCGGCCGCGCCCGGCTCTTCCGCCAGATGCTTACCGAGTGCCTGCTGCTCGCCTCGCTGGGTGGAACGTTGGGCCTGCTGCTTGCCTTCGCGGTCCGCAACGTCGTTCCGCGCCTGCTTTGGGAGGGCCGCAGCGGCAGCACCCTTGTGATCCCGTTTGATTGGCAGGTTTTCGCGTTCACTGCCGGGGGCACGGTGTTGAGCGCCGTACTCTCGGGGCTTGTTCCGGCCTGGCGCGCGGCTCGCTCCGAGCCCGGCGAGGCGCTCAAGACCACAGGGCCGACGGCAACCGGACGCCGCCGCTTTTTGGGCGGCAAGTTGCTGGTGACGCTCGAAGTCGCTCTTTCACTCGTGCTGGTCGCGGGCTCCGCGCTTTTTCTGCGCACCATGCTGAACCTGCGCGAAGTCCACACCGGGTTCCACGCGCGCGGGCTGCTCCTTTTTGATCTCGACCTGCCGCAGACCCGGTATCCCGCCCGCAAAAATGCGCAGATGCATGGAGAGCTGCTCCGGGCCATCCGGCAGGTACCCGGCGTCCAAAGCGCCAGCCTGGCTACCATTGCCCTGGTCGCCAACAGTATGTCCAACGCGAGCTTCCATCTGGAGCATGGCGCTCCGGGAAAGCAGCCCGCGGACGCGGAGTATGTCGATCTGGACAGCGTCGCTCCGGCGTTTTTCGGAACGATGCAGATCCCTATCCTGGCAGGACGGGACTTTTCTGAAGCGGACGCGCGCAGCGGGCGACCTGTGGCGATCATCAACCAGGCCCTGGCGCGCAAGTACTTACCGAAAGGGAACCCTGTCGGCCGCGCCTTCCGCATCTCGAGCAAAGGGCCCTGGACCGAGATCATCGGCGTTTGCGGAGACACGCTCTACGCCGACCCTCACGAGCAGCCGCCACCGCTGCATTTTGATCTGCTTACGAGCGCGGACGACGTGGGCGACGCGACCTACCTGATCCGCACCACGGCGAAACCTGACGCGCTGATCCCGTCGCTGCGCCGCGCGGTCGCCCGGCTTGACCCGGATCTGCCGCTGATCGACATCCGGACGCAGGAAGAGCAGATCGCGCAGGTTACCCGGCAGGAGCGCCTCATGGCGGCGCTTTCGCTCGGCTTCGGCACCCTCGCGCTGCTGCTGGCCTCGGTCGGCGTGTACGGCGTGCTCTCCTACAGCACTGCCGAGCGCACCCGCGAGATCGGCATCCGGCTTGCCCTGGGCGCGCAGCCCGGCGCGGTACGCGGCATGATCCTGCGCGAAGCTGCCCTACTCGCGGGCGCCGGCACGGTGGCAGGGCTCGGGATCACGCTTGCGCTTGCCCGGCTGGTGCGGTCTCTGCTTTACGGCGTGGCTCCGAACGACCTCGTCGCCCTGTGCGGCGCCACCGCGCTGCTGCTCACGCTCGCGCTTCTGGCTGCCTGGCTGCCCGCGCGCCGCGCCGCCTCTATCGATCCCATCGCCGCACTGCGTTCTGAGTAGGAGCTCCCCATGCCCGCCGCCATCCGCAACCTCGTGCCCGATCTCGGCGCCGCGCTGCGCCAGCTGCGCCACTCCCCCGGCTTTTTCTCCACCGTTGTCTTCACGCTGGCGCTCGGCATCGGCCTCAACGCGGCCGTCTTCGCGGTGGTGGATGGTGTGGTGCTGCGGCCCCTTGGCTACCACGACGCGGACCGCATCGTGGGGCTCCAAACGCGCTTTCTCGAGGAGGGCCGGTCCATCCCGCGGCTCGGGGGCGACGACTACACCGACCTGTCGCGGCAGGTAAGCGGGCTTGAAGCGACGGCTTACTACCAGGGCTACTCGGATGGGGTGGAGGTCGCAGGCAGCGCGTTGTATCTCCCCATCGCCGGGGTGAGCCCCCGCTTTGGCGAGGTGATGGGCGTCGAGCCGGTGGCCGGACGGCTTTTCCGCGCGAACGAGGCCGATGCGGCCGGAGCGCTGGTGAGCGCCGCGTTTGCGCGCGACCACTTCGGTTCTGTGCAGGCGGCTCTCGGGCAGGTCCTCGCTGCCAATCGCGCGCTGCACACGGTTGTCGGCGTGCTCCCGGATGGGTTTTCGTTTCCCGGGAAGACCGCGATCTGGTTTGAGCTCCCAGCCACCCCGGATACGGCGAGCCGCAGCGCCTACAACCAGCAGGCGGTCGGGAAGCGCCGCGCCGGGGTAAGTTCCGCGCAGCTTGCAGCCCAGCTTGCCGCCTTCTCGGCTCAGCTCCAGCGGGCGTTCCCGGATGATCGTCACAAGGCGATCGAGGCGGTTCCCTTAGAGGAGCAGATCACCGGGGCAATTCGCCCCACGCTGCGTTTGCTCATGGGCTCGGTCGCGTTGATCCTGCTCATCGTTCTCGCCAACGTGACGCACCTGCAGCTGGTACGCGCCACCCGCGAGCTTCGCTCCATTACCATCCGCAGCGCGCTGGGCGCATCGCGGGCGGCGCTGGCAGTGCGCGCGCTGCTCGAAGCAGCGCTGCTGGCGACCGCGGGCTGTGCCGGAGCATTGCTGCTCGCCGCGCCCGCGCTGCGGCTGCTCGTTCGGCTGGCCCCGCCCGACGTGCCGCGGCTTAGTGATGTGCACCTGAACCCTTACGGGAACCCGGACGTGCTGCTGTTCTCGTTTCTGGCGAGCCTCGTCGGCATGTGTCTCACGGCAGTGCTGCCGGTTTGGCGTTCCTGGCAGGTTGATCCGGCCGCCGTGCTGCGGCAGGACGCCGCGCGCGGCACCGAAAGCCGGGGCGCGCTGCGGCTGCGCAACGGCCTGCTGGTTGCGGAAGTCGCGCTCACGCTCACCCTTTCCGTTTCCGCCCTTCTGCTGGCTCGCCAGCTGATCGCGCAGTCCCGGCAAGACCTCGGCTTTGCGCCCGGGCATCTGATCGCGCTCGACAGCCACTTCGTCGAGAGCACGGCGCGGCCAGGCGCGGACGAGGCGAAAACGCCAGCGGAAACACAAGCGGCCCAGGTGCGGATGGATAGCTTGAACCAGCAGCGGCTGGCGCGGCTGGATGCCACGCTCGCGACGGTTGCGAGCGTACCCGGGGTTGAGTCAGCCGACGCGGTTCTGGGCGCGCCGATGGGCTTTGACAGGCCGGACGTGGATTACGCGGTGCGCGGCCGCCAGGTCTTTGCGCCGGGGGTCGAGCACCTGCCCAATGCGGACATCAGCCTCGTGACGCCCGGGTTCTTCCGCACCATGCGCATCCCCCTGCTGCGTGGACGTGCCTTGAATGCGGACGATCGCGCCCAAGCGCCTCCGGTCCTGCTGATCAGTCAGAAACTCGCGAGCGAGGTTTTCCCGCACGGGGACCCGCTTGGTCAGCAGATCATGTGCGGCGCCGACACACCGTCCTGGTGGACCATCGTCGGCGTGGTTGGCGACATTCGCGCAAACTCCCCGGGCGCCCCGCCGTATCCCTCCATGTATGTGCCGATCGCCCAGCATCCGATGGCGGCCGCGAACGTGCAGCTGATGGTCCGCACCCGGACCGACTCCCCCGCAATGATCGAGACCCTGCGCACCGTGCTCAAGCAGACGCACCCGGATGTCGCGATCAAAGCAACGACCATGGAGGCCGACGTCGCCGGCACGGAGCGCACCGACCAGTTCCGCACCGTGCTGTTCGCGAGCTTCGCGGCGGTCAGCATTCTGCTCGCGGGCGTGGGCTTGTACGGCGTCACGGCCTACACGGTCGCGCAGCGCCGGGTCGAGTTTGGGGTGCGCATCGCGCTCGGCGCGAACCGGGGACACATGCTCACGCTTGTGCTCGCAGGCGCCGGGAGGGTCACGGCAGCCGGCATCGCGATCGGCATCGCCTTCTCGCTCGCGGTGTCTCGCGTTTTGGGGAGCGTGGTTGGCCCCCTGCCCGCCTTTGACGCGCTCGCCTACGCACTGGGGGCGCTCGCGGTGCTGCTGCTTTCTGTTGTTGCGACGCTTGTGCCGGCCCGTGCTGCTGCGGGCGTCGATCCCATGCAGGTGCTGCGCGGCGAGTAAACGCCGAGAAGGAGGCAAAACCTTGAGCACAATCTTTCGGGATCTCCAGTACGCCCTTCGGCAGCTACGCCGCTCACCCGGCTTCACGCTGACAGCCGTCCTCACGCTGTCGCTGACCGTGGGACTTGCGGCTACGGTCTTCAGCGTCTTTGACGCGCTGCTTGTCCGCCCCTTGCCCTACGGTGACCCGGCGCGCATCGTGAGTCTCGAAGCGCGTTCGCCTTCCGGCTACACGCAGCCTGCCTCGTGGCCGGAGTACCGGTTCTGGCGTGACAACAACCACTCATTCACCGAGCTGGCCGGCTACTCGAGCCAGACCATGAACCTGCTTGGGCCTCAGGGTCCGACTGCCATCCATGCCGTCCACAGCACCACCAACCTGTTTGCCATGCTCGGCGTGCACCCTTTGCTGGGCAGGACTTTCGTTTCGGGGGAAAGCGAGCGCGGACGCTTCGACGTCGCCGTGCTCAGCTACAGCTTGTGGCGGAAGAACTTTGGCGCGAACCCCAAGGTGCTCGGCAGCAAGATCGACCTCGACGGACGCCCGATGACCGTCATCGGCGTCATGCCCGCAGGCTTTCGCTTTCCGCTCCAGTGGAGTGACGCGGTGTATGCGCCGTTTACCGGCGTGGCGGAAGGTCGCGTCGCCGTTGACCCGGACAGCAACAACCACTTTATGCCCACCCTGGCGAGGCTCAAGCCGGGCGTAAGCCTCCCCGCCGCCGCGGCCGATATGACGCGCGTCCTCGCGGGCTTTGCGCGGGTGCACCCTGAGAGTGCAGGCCGGCGCATGCAAGTGGTTCCCGTGGAGCAGGAGCTGCTGGGCCAGACCGGCGGCCTGCTGCACGGACTGCTGCTGGCCGTGCTCGCGGTGCTCGCCCTCGGCTGCGTCAACATCGCCGGGCTTCTGCTGGTGCGCGGTCTGCGGCGCGAACGCGAGCTCGCCCTGCGCTCTGCGCTGGGCGCGGGTCGCGGGCAGTTGCTGCGACAGCTTTTTGCCGAGATCGGGCTGCTGGCCCTCCCCGGTACGGCCGGAGGCGCACTTGCCGCGTCCGCGCTGCTCGCTGCCATCCGCACCCTGCTTGAAGCCTCACTCGAGCGCGGGGCAGAGGTCCAGCTGAACGCGCCGGTTCTGCTGGCCTCGCTCCTGGCCGCGCTGCTTACTCTTCTGATTGCGGGTCTGCTGCCCGCGCGTCAGCTTCTTGCTGTTGCGCCGGCCGATGCGCTGCGCAGCGGCAGCTCCGGCTCAGGAACCAGCCGAGGGCAGCAGCGCCTCCGCTCCGCCTTTATTTCGACGCAGATGGCGCTCGCCATGCTGCTGCTGATCACAAGCGGCCTGCTGCTGCGCTCGCTTGCGACGCTGCGCTCAACGGATCTCGGCTTCCGCACCGATCACCTGCTGATTGAAGACGTAAACCTGTCGCCCGGCACCATCAAGGGCCGCGACCTCGTTCGCACCTTTTATGACCCGCTGCTCGAGCGCGTGCGCGCGCTCCCCGGCGTTGAGTCTGCCGCGGTGATCAGCCTGCTCCCGATCGAGGACAATGGCTTCAACAGCGAGGTACAGATCGTCGGGAAGCCGCCCGCACCGCGCAATCAGGAGCGACTCGCGGAACAAAGATTTGTTTCGCCCGGCTACTACGGGACGATGGGTACGCGCCTTGTCCGTGGGCGGCTGTTTGATCCAGCTCTGGACACACCGAGTTCGCGAAGCGTTGTGGTGGTCAACCAGGCATTCGTAAAGAAGTTTTTTGCACCCGGAGAAGACCCGATCGGCCAGCACATAGCCGGCAAGGATCCGGACACAATCGTGGGCGTGGTGACAGACCAGCGGCAGGGGCTCTACGAACCACCGCGCGCGGAGATGGACTACTCCATTACGGCGCTCACACCCGGGGACAACAACGTTCTGCAGGAGATGCAGCTCGTCATCCACACAAGCGTTGACCCGCTCACGCTCGCTGAGCCGTTGCGCCGGATCATGCAGTCGCTCGACCCGGGCCTGCCTTTCCGCCCGGCGCAGACCATGGCGAGCGTGGTCGGGGAGTCGCTGGTGCTCGAGCGCATGGAGAGCTGGCTGTTCGGCGTCTTTGCCGCGCTCGCGGTGCTGCTCGCCGCGCTTGGCCTCTACGGGCTGATCGCACAAGGGGTAGAGCAGGGCCGGCGCGACATTGGCGTGCGCATGGCGCTGGGCGCGCAGCGCTGGCAGGTGCTTACGCTGCTCCTGCGCCGCGTGGCTGCTGTCTCGCTCGCGGGTTTGTGTGCCGGGCTCGCACTCGCCTTCGCGCTGCGACGCGTCATCGCCTCCATCCTCACCCTACGCACGGAGCACGAGGTGCTCTTCCTTGCGTCGCTCGGCGCCGGCATGGAGCTGATCGCGCTGCTGGCCTGCACGGCGCCGGCGCTACGTGCCGCCTCCGTCGACCCGGTTGAAGTGTTGCGCGCCCAATGAATGCCCCCAGCCAACTGTCCGGGCTTGCGATCGGATCGCCACTCTGCTTCCTTGCCGCGCGGCTGCTCGCGCACGCCCTGTACGGCACCAGCA
>CALMAN010000047.1:21285-50162 GCA_937859835.1 uncultured Acidipila sp.
CCACTCTGCTTCCTTGCCGCGCGGCTGCTCGCGCACGCCCTGTACGGCACCAGCAAGTTTCAGCCGCTGGTGCTGCTCGCTGCCGGGTTCACCCTGCTTTTCCCCGCGCTATTCCCGGCGTTGATCCCGGCTCTACGCGCCGCTTCAGTAGATCCCATACAAGCGCTCAGAACGGAATAGGGAGAGTCCACTCGATGCCTACACTTGCGCAAGACCTTCGCTATGCAGCAAGGCAGCTCCGTACGTCGCCGGGCTTCACGCTGACCGCCGTTCTGACGCTCGCGCTCGGGCTTGGCGCGACCACGGCCATCTTCACGCTGGTCTACCAGGTTCTGCTCCGTTCGCTCCCGGTGGCGCACCCGGAGCAGCTGTACAAGGTCGGCAAGGAGGTGACGTGCTGCCAGATGGGCGGCTTCCAGGACGACTGGAGCCTGTTCTCGACCGAGCTGTACCGCTACCTGCGCGACCACACGCCCGGCGTGGCGGGCATGGCGGCCGTGGAGGCCGGAACCGTGAATGTGAGCGCGCGGGAAGCCGGGGAGAACGCCGCCGCGCAGCCCCTGGGTGCGCGCTTCGTCTCGGGCAACTACTTTCCTCTGCTCGGCGTGGTGCCGTACGCGGGGCGGCTGCTGCACCCGAAGGACGACCATGAGGGCGCCCCGCCGGTCCTGGTCCTGAGCTACACGCTATGGCAGACCAAATTCGGCGCCGACCCGCACCTGCTTGGCAGTACGCTGCTGCTTACCGGGCACCCGTTCACGGTTGTCGGCATCGCGGCTGCCAGTTTTCTGGGCGAGCGCAATCAGCCCGATCCGGCTGGCCTATGGCTGCCGCTCGCTCAGGAAACGGCGCTCGAGCCTGACCAGAAGATCAACGACTTTCCGGCCTCGAACTGGCTGGACCTGTTGGTGCGCCTTCCGAACAAGGCCGCCGTGCCCGGGGCGCAGCAGGCGATCGCGGGTGAGCTGCGCCAGTGGATCAGCGCCAATCGGGGGCTTTTTCCAGGGCCGGATGTCACCGACAAGGACGTTGCCCGGCAGACGACCGAACTCGCTTCAGCTTCGGGCGGCATCAACGATCTACGGGACAAGTACGAGGGGAGCCTCAAGCTGCTTTTCCTGGTTGCGGGCTTTGTCCTGCTGATCGCCTGCGCGAACCTTGCCAACCTCTTGCTTGTGCGGGGCGTGGCCCGCCGGCAGGAGCTGGCCGTACGCGCGGCCCTGGGTGCCCCTCGCGGCCGGCTACTGCGGCAGATGCTCGTCGAAGCCTTGCTGCTGGCGCTACTCGGCGGCGCGGCGGCCATCGCCGTGGCCTATGCGGGCACGCGCGGCATCGTTGCGCTGGCGATGCCCGGCGTTGCCGTCAACATGATCAATCCCAGCCCGTCGCAGCCGGTACTCGGCTTCGCGTTTGCTCTTTCCCTGCTTACAGGGCTGCTTTTTGGCACAGCGCCTGCCTGGGTCAGCTCGCACGCCAATCCGGTCGAGGCGCTCCGGGGCGCGAACCGCAGCACCCGCGATGCCGGTGCGCTGGGGCAGAAAGCTTTGGTCGTGCTGCAAGCCGCCCTTTCGCTTGCGCTGCTTTCCACTGCGGGGCTGTTGCTTACCAGCCTGCGTCACCTGGAGCACCAGAACTTTCGTTTTGAGCCGGAAGGACGCTTGATCCTGTCTGTGGATTCGCACGCCGCCGGCTACTCGTATGACCGGCTTGCCGGTCTTTACCGACGCTTTGACGAAACCTTTCCGCACCTGCCGGGTATCGAGAACTTTGCCTATGCGACCTATGGTCCCATGACTGGCGCCGCCTGGGCCACAAACATCTACCTTCCCGGCGTCGACGTCCACACCCAGGACAACGCTTTCTACACAGACGTGAGCCCGCGCTACTTTGAAACCGTGGGCACGCGCCTGCTGCTCGGGCGCGGGATAGCCGAGCAGGACACCGAGACCAGCCCGCATGTAGCCGTCGTCGCGAGGGAGTTCCTGAAGGGCAAGCAGCCGGTTGGTCAGCATTTTGGCGTGTATCCGAACCGGTCCGAATCGTACGAGATCGTGGGCGTCGTCGACGACACAAAGTATGGAGGCCCGACCGAGCCGCCGCACCCCATGTTCTTCGCGCCCATCGCGCAGACGGTGATCTACACAAAGGACCGCGAGATCGCGAACGAGCACGCTACGCATTTCCCGAATGCCCTGATCTTCCACTACCGCGGGGACGAAAGCGCAGCCGCCGCCTCAATCCGCGCGGCTTTTAAACAGATCGACCCGAACATCCCGATCCTGAAGATGCGTTCGTATCCCGATCAGCTCAGCGAGAACTTCACGCAGGAAAAGCTGGTGGTTCGGCTTACCACGCTTTTCGGACTGCTCGCGCTTCTGCTGGCCTCGATCGGCCTGTACGGCGTCACTGCGTACGCGGTAGCGCGGCGCACAAGCGAGATCGGCATCCGCATGGCGCTCGGCGCAAGCCGGGTGCGCGTGCTCGCGATGATTGTGCGCGGCGCGCTCGCACAAACTCTGCTTGGCCTCGCGCTGGGCTTGCCTCTTTGCTTGCTTGCCGCGCGGCTGCTCGCGCACACGCTGTACCAGACAGGCAGCTTTCAGCCGCTTGTGCTTGTCGCGGGGGCGCTTCTGCTCCTTTGTGCCGCGCTGATTGCGGCGCTGGTTCCAGCCCGGCGCGCCGCGTCCATCGATCCGGTGGAAGCGCTCAGAACCGAATAAACAGCACTGGAAAAGAGGTCTACCCGATGCCGAACGCACAGACAGTCCGACTCGCCCTTCGCCGCCTCGGCAAGCAGCCCGGCTTCGCCCTGCTCGCCGTGCTTACCCTTGCCGTGGGCATCGGTCCCACCACTGCCGTGTACGCGGTCTTTCGCCAGGTACTGCTGCGCGAGCTGCCCGTCCACAAGCCCGGCGAGTTTTTGCTGCTTGCGCAGCAGTCAGCCTATGACACCGGCTCGCTCAACTCGTACGGCGGCAGCCAGGAGCTTTACTTCGCCGCGCCCGCCTATCGCACGCTCCGTGCCGCTGTGCCGCAGCTCGCCGCGATTGCACGGCAGCCGGTCAACTTTGCCACCGCAACCGAAGCGCTCCAAGTCAATGCGCAGCTGGTAAGCGGCAACTACTTCAGCCTGCTTGCCGAGCGTCCGGCGCTTGGGCGCTTGTTCAACGACGAAGACGACCGCATCCATGCCGCCAACCCCGTGGCCCTGCTGAGCGAGAGCTTTTGGCGCAGCCACTTCAGCGCGAGCCCGGCGGTGCTGAATCTACGGGTAGCCGTCAACGGCGTCCTGTTCACGATTGTTGGCGTGGTGCCCGATGAGGGCTTTATGGGGGCTGCCGAGCCGGTGTCGTTGTTTGTACCCGAAGCCATGCAGCAGGCCATCTCCCTGGGGCGCCCCGATACGGAGGACGACCCGCTTGCGCGTTGGCTGCTGGTGCTGGGGCGGGTGCCCGCCGGCAGCGCGCGTGCGCAGCTTGAAAGCAGGCTCAACGGCAGCTGGATCGCGTGGCGGCGCGAGGTTCTGCATACGCGCGCCGACAAAATCAGCAACCCTGCGGGCTGGATGAAAACCTCGCTGCACCTCACCTCCGGCGCTCGCGGGATCACTCTGCTTAAGCAGCGGCTGGGTACACCCGTGCTGGTGCTGCAGGCCATGGCTGCACTGGTGCTGCTTGTGACTTGCGCAAATATCGCGAGCCTGCTGCTGGCGCGCGCGGCCGCGCAGCGCAGCGAGATGGCGGTACGCGCCTGCCTGGGCGCAAGCCGCTCGGAGATTGTGCGCAGCACCATCACGGATGCGCTCTTGCTCGGGGGCGCCGGAACGGCGGCCGGCGTGGCGCTGGGGTGGGCATGCCTGCACCTGCTGCTGCACATGTTCGCCGAAAGCGATAACTATCTGGTGGCTGCGTTGGCAGCGCCCTGGCACTGGTCTGTGTTGCTGGTTGCTGCTTCGGCGGGAGTGCTGACCAGCTTGCTCTTTAGTCTCGGCCCGGCCGTGGCGCACGCACGCGTCAGCCCTGGAGAAGTGCTGCACAGCAGCCATGGTGTGGTCGGCGGCACGGCGGCCCGCGCCCGGGGCGTCATGGTCGCAGCGACCATCGCGGGGAGCCTGGTGCTGCTGCTCGGCGCCTCACTCATGGGTTGGAACCTGTACCGGCTCAGCACCACGTCGCCCGGCTTCACACCCAACCACCTGCTCACCTTCCAGGTCGACGAGTCCGCTACCGGCGCGTCCCGGCAGCGCACGGCCGAGGTGTACACCGGCCTGCTTGCAAGCATCGCGCATGAGCGAGGCGTGAGCACCGCGGCCTACGCGCACGAAGGGCTGCTCAGCGGAGACCAGATGGGCAGCAACATCTCGGTTGCGGGCCGCCCCAACAAAGACAACGATCTCGAGCCTAATCAGAATTGGGTGAGCGCGGGCTTCTTCAAGACGCTGGGCGTTCCGGTGCTGCGCGGGCGCGAGTTCGCCGACGCGGACACCGCAGCCAGCGAGCCCATTGCGGTTGTGGATCAGGCGTTTGTGCGTGCCTTTTTCGACGGCGACGCGTCGCGCGCACTCGGCCAGCACTTCGGTTTCGGCTCGGGTTCGACCACGAGTTACCCGATACGCATCGTCGGCGTGGTTCCAACGATCCACGAAGACTCCATGCACTCGCTGCCGAGCGTTCCGTACCTGTACCTCGCCTACCCGCAGACGTACGGCAAGCAAAGCTTCTTTGGCAACAGACATGCGGCGCATTTCTACATCCGCACCGCAGGGGACCCGGCTACCTTCGCCGCCGATATGCGCCTGCTCGTCCATCGCGCCGATCCGCGGCTGCCCGTGCTCGACCTTGCAACCATGCAGGAGCAGGTCAGCGGCTCGATCGCCGACACACGCCTGCTTGCCATCCTTTCTTCCGCGCTGGGCGTGCTCGCCGCATCGCTTGCGGCGGTAGGTCTTTATGAGGTGCTCGCCTACCAGGTAACAACACGCCGGCGAGAGATCGGCCTGCGCATGGCGGTAGGCGCAAGCCGGGCGCGCGTGGTCAGGCTGCTGCTCGGGCAGATGCTGCGCCTCACCGCGGGCGGCCTGGGCGCAGGCGCTCTGCTGGCCCTGGGTGCGGCCCGCCTGCTTGCGAGCAGCATGGCCGACCTGGTACCGGCGCCGCCTCTGCTTTACCTGGGCGCGGCGCTGCTTCTGCTGCTCACCGCTCTGGTCGCGGCACTGGTGCCCGCGCGCCGCGCCGCCCGGGTTGAACCGATGGAAGCACTGAGGATGGAGTAAGCGATGCAGGCACTTTGGCAAGACCTCGCTTTGCACCGCGGCAACTGCCGCCCGTGCTCGCTGCTCCCCGGCGCGCCGCGCCGCCTCCACTGCTCCCGGTGCAGGCACTTAGAACGGAAGAACAGCCAGAAAGAACGGCCAGTAAAGAACGGAGCGACCCATGATTGCACTCAAACAGATCGAACGCAGTTACAAGACCGGTGCGGCGCAAACCTTTGTGCTGCGCAACATCAATCTCACCATTCGTGAGGGCGATTTTGTCACCGTCATGGGCCCATCGGGCGCGGGCAAGTCGTCGCTGCTGAACGTGCTCGCGCTGCTCGATGACGAGTGGCGCGGCGAGTACTCCCTTGATGGCGAGCAGGTGCACGCGCTGAGCCGCAAGGGTCGGGCCGAGCTGGCGCGGCGGCGCATCGGCATGGTGTTCCAGAGCTACCACCTGCTCGACGACCTCACCGTCGCCGAAAACATTGACCTGCCGCTTTCCTACAAGAACCTGCCCAGGGCCGAACGCCAGGCCATGGTGGCCGACACGCTTGACCGGTTCCAGATCGTTGGGAAGAAAGATCTCTACCCGAGTCAGCTTTCAGGCGGACAGCAGCAGCTGGTCGGGATCGCGCGCGCGGTCATCCACTCGCCCGCGCTGCTGCTCGCTGACGAGCCGACCGGCAATCTCCATTCCGCGCAGGCCGCTGAAATCATGCAGCTGTTTCGCACGCTCAATGAGCAAGGCACCACCATCGTGCAGGTTACGCATTCAGAGCTCAACGCCACCTACGGCCGCCGCATCCTGGAGCTGCGCGACGGTTGGCTGACGCGCGACACGGCTCCCGCGCAGGGAGCCTCGGGGGTGCACGCCTCGTGACCTCCCCTTCCTCTGTACGCAACTCACGCCCGGCTCGCGCCCTGCGCCGCGCGGCCGCTCGCTTGCTGCTTCTGGCGATCGAAGCGCCTGCTCTGCTGCCCGCGCAGATCGCCGCACCGCAAGCACCGGCTGGTCAGCAGGCGCCTGCTCTGGGGAGGAGCCAGGACGTGCGCGCCGCGAGCGCCCCGGCGCTGCGACTCGACATTCCGCATTCGCACAACCCGCTCGACACCTATCTCCCGACGCTTGTTCCGCAGGCAAGTCTCCTCAACTCACCGCGCATCGACGAGTTGATCCGCGATGGAAAGCTGTATCTGTCGCTCGACGATGCCATTCTGCTCGCGCTTGAAAACAATCTCGACATCGCCATTGCACGCTACAACCTGCCCATCGCCGAGGCCGACATCGAGCGTACCAAGGCCGGCGGCAGCACCCGCGGCGTCAACACCGGCATCGTGCAGAACACACCCGGCGGAGGCGTCGGCGGCTTGGGCTCGGGCGCACCCGGGGCAGGCGCGGGCGGTACCACGGGCGGCGCGGGTGGCGCGGGTTCGGGCGCATCCGGCCTGGTGTCCTCAACACTCGGCACGGGCACTGCCGTCAACTCCTACGACCCGCTGATCACCGGCTCGATCGGCACGGAACACTTCACGTCTCCGGAGTCGAACCTGCAGTTTTACGATGTTCCATCGCTGCAGGCCAACACGCTCTCAAGCGTCCTCGAGTACGCGCAAGCTTTTCCAACCGGCACAGCGGTAAGCCTCGAGCTTGAAAACAGCCGCGTCACGGAAAACAGCCCGTTTGCCCTGCTGACTCCCGCGCTGAACACGTATTACCGCTTTACGCTGCAGCAGCCTTTGCTGGCCGGCTTCGGCCTGGGGCCAAACCTGCGCTTCCTCCGCATCGCACGCAACGACCGCACCATCTCTGAGATCGCGTTCAAAGACCAGGTCATCGTCACCATCACGCAGGTGACCAACATCTACTGGGACCTCCTCAGCGCTTACGAGGACGAGCAGGTCAAGGAGCGCTCGCTTGCTTTTGCGCAGGATGAGTTGGCGAGCGACCGGCAGCAGCTTGCCCTTCAGGCCATTCCGGCGATGGACGTCACACGCGCCGAAGGGGAAGTCGCGGTGCGCGACGAGGAGCTGTCGATCGCGAAAACCACGCTGCAGCTGCAGGAGTCGCTGATCAAAAACGCACTGACCAAGAACCTCGACAACGCGCGGCTCGACGAGATGCCGGTCGTTCCCACGGAAAAGATTCGCGTCAACGAAGCGCCGGACATCGCGCCGCTTGCCGAACTGATCGCGCGCGCCTTGCACGACCGGCCTGAACTGCTTGAGTCCGACGTGGACCTGACGAATCGCGACATCAGCCGCAAGGCCGCGCGGAATGCAGTGTTGCCGACCGTTGATCTGCAGGCGTTCTACGGCGGCACCGGCCTGGCGGGCGAGCGAAACACCGCGTACTTCCAGCCCGGCATCGCGTCGTCAGTAGGCACAACCTTCGGCAGCTCCGTGTCCAGCGCGTTCAACAACAGCTCCCCTGACTACTACGTGGGCCTGTCGGTCGACATCCCGCTTCGCAACCGCGTCGCCAAGTCCGATCAGTACCGGTCCGAGCTCGAGTACCGGCAATCGGAGCTGCGCGTCCAGCAGTTGCGCAAGCAGATCCGCATCGAGGTACGCAATGCGCAGTACGCGCTGCAGCAGAGTGGAGCGCGGGTCACGGCAGCCCGGCAAGCGCGCGATCTCGACCAGAAAACCTTTGATATCAGCCGGCAGGAGCAGAAGCTGGGTGCGGGCTCGAACCTGCAAACGCTGGCCGCCCAGCACGATCTCGCCCTGGCCGACTCCGCCCTGACTGCTGCGGAAACGACCTTTGAAAAATCGCGCGTGGAGCTGGCGCGTGCGACCGGGCAAACGCTGGAAACCTACGGCGTTTCGATCGGCGACGCCAAGACGGGCATCGTGGGGGAACGGGTAGCGCAACAGCAGGCTGGCAGCGCCCAGCCCGCGCGCCCATAATCAAAGAACAGCCACGATGGTGCCCCACACCGCCCAACACGCTTCGCCAACAGCACCCGCGCCCGCCCGGGCGCGGGTGCTTATCGCCGACGACCAGGCGCACATTCTGGAAGCGCTGCAGCTGCTGCTCAAGCCTGAAGGCTACCGGCTGCACACGGCGCGCTCGCCGGGCGAGGCTTTGGCCGAGATCGGCTGCGAAAGCTTTGACGCCGTGCTGCTGGACATGAACTATTCGCGCGACACCACTTCAGGCACCGAGGGCTTGGAACTGCTGCGCGCCGTGCTGGCCGCCGACAGCCGCGTGCCGGTGGTGGTGATGACGGCCTGGGGCAACATCGAGCTCGCGGTAGAAGCCATGCGGCTGGGCGCACGCGACTTTGTGTCCAAACCCTGGGAAAACGCGCGGCTGCTCACCATCTTGCGCACGCAGGTGGAACTGAGCCAGGCGCTCCAGCGTACCCGCATGCTGGAAGCGGAAAACCTGCTGCTGCGCGCCGAAAAGCGTCCTCCATTCATTGCAAGCGCACCCTCCATGCGGCCGCTGCTCGATGCGATCGCGCGCATCGGTCCTTCCGATGCAAACGTGCTCATCACGGGCGAGCACGGCACGGGCAAGGAGGTGGTCGCGCAAACCCTGCACGCCGTGTCTGCGCGCGCCGCGCAAACGCTGGTTGCGGTCAACACCGGGGCGCTGCCAGAAGGGACCTTTGAAAGTGAATTGTTTGGCCACGTGCGCGGCGCCTTTACCGATGCGCGCACCGACCGGGTTGGACGCTTTGAGCTTGCCGACCGCGGCACCCTGTTTCTCGACGAGATTGCTAACGTCCCCATGCGCCAGCAGGCCAAGCTCCTGCGGGTGCTTGAAACCGGCCAGCTGGAACGGGTGGGCTCGTCGAAGACCAGCCGGGTCGACGTGCGCGTTGTTTCCGCGACGAATGCGAACCTGCCCCACGAGGTCCAGGAAGGCCGCTTTCGCGAGGACCTTCTTTTCCGCCTGAACACGGTCGAGCTCCGGCTGCCACCCTTGCGCGAGCGTCGCGAAGATGTGCCGCTGCTGGCCGCGCACTTTCTCGCGCACCATGCCGCGCGCTACCGCCGCACGCTGGAAGGGCTTGCGCCGGCAGCCTTGGGGGCGCTGCTGCAGCACAGCTGGCCCGGCAACGTGCGCGAACTGGATCACACCCTGGAGCGAGCGGTGCTGATGGCGCGCGGACCACGCATTGAAGCCGTGGACCTGGGCCTGGCGCCGGCGCGACCGGCTTCGGCCGGCACGCTCGACGAGCTTTCCATCGACGCAGTCGAAGCGGTGCTGGTGCGCAAGGCGCTGCTTCGCGCCAACGGCAACATCACGCAGGCTGCCGAGCTGCTCGGGCTCAGCCGCGGCGCCCTGTATCGTCGCCTGGAAAAGCATGGCATCGCACCCTGATCGAGCTGACCGGCCGCGCTTGCGTCCGGCGCCGAGGAAGCGGCTTCCGCTTGGGCGCAGCGCACGCCGCCTCGGCTACGAGCGCCGGCTGCGCATCACGCTTTGGCTGCTCGGGCTGCCCTTGTTTGTGCTTGCCGGGCTGCTGCTTGTCCAAGGGCGGGTTTCGCCCGGCATCTCGGTGGCGACGATCGGGGTGCTCCTGCTGTTCTGGGCCACGCTCGCAAGCGTTCTCGCCGAAGGGCTGCTGCGACCGCTTCAAACACTGGCGAATGTGGTCGCCGCGCTGCGCGAAGGGGACTATTCTTTTCGCGCGCGTGGAGGACGGCGAGGCGACTCGCTCGGCGATCTCGCGCTTGAAATCAACGCGCTCGCAAACGATCTCCAGGCGGAGCGGCTGGCCTCGCTCGAGTCGGCCGCGCTGGTCCGCCGCGTGCTTGCCGTCATGGAAGCGCCGGTGCTCGCCTTTGATGAGCGCGGCTTTCTGCGCCTCCTGAACCCTGCCGCCGCGCAGCTGCTTGGCACAGAAGCGTCACGGTTGCTGGGCAGGCATGCGGCAGCGCTTGCGCTCGATCACCTGCTGCGCATGGAGGACGAGGGAGTTACCACGTTTGGCTCCGGCAGCTCCGGCGCACAGTGGATGGTCCGCCGCAGTCGCTTCCGCGAGGGTGGCGTCCCGCACATTCTTCTGCTGCTGTCTGACGTAAGCCACGCGCTGCGGCAGGAAGAACGGCAGGCCTGGCAGAGGCTGATCCGCGTGCTCGGCCACGAGATCAACAACTCGCTCACGCCCATCAAGTCGCTCGCCGGTTCGCTGCGCGGCATGCTCGCGACGGCCGCAAATGCGGGCGAGCTTGCCGCGTTTGACCGGCCGCTTGCCGTTATCGAGGAGCGAGCCGATTCACTCAACCGCTTTCTTGCCGCCTATCGCAAGCTCGCGCAGCTTCCTCCGCCGCAGCGGGCAGCGTTTCCGCTTGCCGGCTTTCTTTTGCAGCTCGCCACACTTGAGGACCGGCTCCCGGTACGCGTCGAGGGAGGCCCGGAACTGTTGCTGGTTGCGGACAAGGACCAGCTTGGGCAGGCTGTGATCAATCTCCTGCGCAATGGCGCAGAAGCTGCCCTCGAAAACCCGGCCCGGCCGCCGGAGGTGTTTCTCAGCTGGCACGCAGAGGCGGGACGCGCGGAGATCCGGATCCGCGACTCCGGGCTGGGGATCGCGAATCCTTCCAATCTGTTTGTGCCCTTCTACACCACCAAGCAGGACGGCGCCGGGATCGGCCTTGCACTCGTAAAGCAGATCGCCGAAGCGCACGGTGGCAGCATTGCGCTCGCTAACCTGCCGGAAGGCGGCGCGGAAGCTGAACTGCGCCTGCCCCTGTAGAGGGTCCGTCCAGGCAGTCTCCTCGTTTGCCGGGAACGCTCACTTTCATGGTCGTTCCAGCGTTCCACCTGAGCATCTAGCCCCGCAGCCACCCGGCGAGCAGACGGGGATAGGAAGTCCACGGCCGTTTTCCGAGCCCCAAGCGCTTGTGCCCAGCCTGCCGGACCCGGCGACGGCGGCGCGGGAGCTTTGGCACTTCTCTCTCCTTGACATTCTACCCATCAGAGCGGTATGAGTAGAACGTCATAGAGAGAGTCACGCCAGTCACCATGCCAGAGAAAAAAGCAGACCTGCTCCAGGGCACGCTCGACATGCTCATCCTGAAAACCGTCGCGCTCGGCCCGGTGCACGGCTACGGCATTTCGCTCCGCATCCGCGAAGTTTCAAAGGAAATCCTGCAAGTGCAGCAAGGCTCTCTGTATCCGGCGCTGCACCGGCTCGAAAAGCGCGGCTGGCTGCTCGCCGAGTGGGGTGAGTCGGACAACGGCCGCGAAGCCAAGTTCTACCGGCTTTCGGCCCGAGGCCGCCGTCAGCTGGCCGAAGAAGAACAGAGCTGGTACCGGCTGGCCGAGGCTGTCTCCCTGGTGCTGCAAACATCCTGATGGCGCAAGCCAAAAGGCTAGGAGGAAGCGTTGATGCGCGTGCCCTTTTGTCGCAAAGCCACCAGGGAGGAGATTGATCGTGAGCTTGCGTTTCACCTCGACGAGGCTGCGCGGGCGAACCGGCAGGCCGGCATGTCCGTCGCCGAAGCGCGACGGCAAGCGAGCATCGCCCTGGGGGGAAGGGAACAAACGGCGCAGCAGTTGCGTGAGGTCCATGGCTCCGTGCTCTGGGAGGCCTTGTCGATCAACACCGGCGCGGCGCTGCGCTTTCTTCGCAGGTCGCCGTCTTTTTCCTTTGCCATCATCCTGACGCTCGCGCTCGGCATCGGCGCAAACACGGCTGTCTTTTCAGCGATCGACGCCGTGCTGCTGCGGCCGCTGGCTTTTCCGCAGGGCGACCGGCTGGTGGCCCTGGAGCAGCACGACGATGGGAGCAAAGACCCGGAAACAAAGCTGGCGCCGCCGCGGCTGGAAGACTGGAACCGGCTCAATCACACCTTCGGGGCCATCAGCGGCTACTACACGCAGGATGTTTCGGAAACTGCGGGCGCGCTGCCCGAGCGGCTCCAGCAGGTGCTGGTGGCGCCACGCTTTCTCGAGGTTTGGGGCGTCGCGCCAGCGCTTGGCCGCTCGTTTACAGCGGAGGAGGAACACTTCGGCGGCCCTTTGGCGGTGCTGATCAGCGACCGGCTGTGGCGCCGGCGCTTTGGCGCCGCACCGGACCTGGCCGGCAAGCACCTGCGGCTGGGTAGCTCCTCCTATGCGGTCGCGGGGGTGATGCCCGCATCGTTTTCAACGGCGTTTCCTGCGCACGAGGCCGACCTTTGGACCCCGCAACCGGTGGACGCGCCCTACGCGCAGAGCCGCGAGTCGACCTGGTACACCGCGGTTGGCCGCCTCAAGCCTGGGGTCTCGCTGGAGCAGGCGCGCGCCGATCTTGCGATCGTGCAGGCGCAGCTTGGCCGCCAGTACCCTAGGACCGACCGCACCCTCCATGCGGTGCTGGTGCCAGAGAAAACTCTGGTGGTCGGCGAGGCGGGGAGCTCGCTCTGGCTTTTGTACGGCTCCGTGACGCTGCTGCTTCTGATTGCCTGCACCAACATCGCAGCGCTGCTGCTGGCGCGGACAGCCGAGCGCGAGCAGGAGATTGCGTTGCGCTTCTCGCTGGGGGCCTCGCGCGGCGCGGTCGGGATGCAGCTGCTGAGCGAAATAGGAGCGCTTGCACTGCTCGGTGCTGCGCTGGGGCTGCTGGTGGCCGCGGGCGCAATCCGCGTCCTGCACCAGCTTGGCAAGGCGCTGCCCCGCACGGGAGAAATCACGCTCAATCTGAAACTCCTGCTGTACACGCTCGGCTGCGCCTTGCTGGCAACGCTGGTGTGCGGTTCGCTTCCGGCGCTGCGGGGCACGCGCCGCGAGCTTGCCCAGGCGCTCGCGCGCGGCAGCCGCACCCAGGTTTCCACGCGGGGCAGGCTGCCGTGGGTGCTGGTCACCGCCCAGGTGGCGTTTGCGGTCACACTGCTGGTGGGTGCGGGGCTGCTGCTGCGCTCCTTTGATCAGCTTCGGCGCGTGCGCGCCGGCTTTGATCCCGCGCACGTGTTGTGCTTCCAGATCAGCGGCTCCTGGGGCGAAACGGCCGACATGGGCCGGCTGACACAACGCGTCGATCAAACACTCGACGCACTGCGCGCGACCCCTGGGGTTCGCGCCGCTTCCACTGCGGCGGCGCTGCCCGGGACCGGCGGCGCCGCCCCCACGGCCTTCCATCTGAGCGAAGGCGAACAGGACCCGGACCGGCAGGTCCTTGCCGACTCGCGCTTTATTTCAGCGGGCTACCTCGCGACCATGCGCATTCCCCTGCTGCGCGGACAGGGGTGCCGGGCCGGCGATCCCGTCCCGGCAGTCCTGGTCAACCGCAGTTTTGCCACCGCGTACCTCATGGGCAGCGACCCGCTCGGGCGTCATCTTCAGCTTGCCGCCGAACCCTCCTATGCGACGGGTGCCGCCGTGCGGGGCGTCGTCGCCGATGCTCGCGAGCAAGGCCTGAACCAGGCTCCCATCCCTACCGTGTACTGGTGCGTGGAGGCGGGCACTCCCTTTCCCTACTACCTGGTCCGAACCGAGGGCGACCCCATGGCGATGGCGGCAACGCTGCGCGCCGTTGTGCATACGCTGGAGCCGGGGCGCGCTGTGTACGCCGTGTCGCCGCTTGCTGACTCCCTCAGTGACACGGAGCTTGAGAACCGCCTGCGCACCACCCTGCTCACGCTGTTTGCCGCAACGGCAATCGCTCTCGCGTCGCTCGGGATCTACGGGACCCTCAGCTACCTGGGCCGCCTGCGCCAGCGCGAAATGGGCCTGCGCCTGGCGGTGGGAGCCACGCGCTGGGAGATCGCCAGGCGCTTTCTCCGGCAAGGGCTGCGCGTCGCCGCTGTTGGGTCCTGCGTGGGGTTTGCGCTTGGCTGGCTGGGCAGCCACCTGCTGGCGGGCATGCTTTACGGCGTTGCCGCGGCCGACCCTGCGACCTACGCCGGCACCGCCCTGCTGGTCGCCATGCTGGCCCTGCTCGCTTCCGCTGCGCCCGCTTGGCGCGCGGCGCGCATCAACCCGGTCGAGGTCCTGCGCGAGCAGTAGGCGCGCGCAGGGGGACAGCTCGGAGACGCGGCTTCCGTTTCCGCGCGATGCTGTTTTGCCGACTGGCCGCAGAAGGCCAGCACTATTCGACGGTGAACCTGCTTTTCAGCCGCAGAAAGGGTGTTTCGAAAAAGCGATAACTGAGAAGAGCCAGGATGGTCGTTGCAACCAGCCCTATGCTTGCAGTCAGGTTGACCGAAGGCCCGCGATAGTGGGTTAACTTGTGCGCAAGCTCTGCATAAAAGGAGTGCAACAGATCGTGGAATATGTAGAAGCCATAACTGACCTGTCCAAGACGCCGTAACCACCTCATGTTGAAGCTGCGGAAGAGGATGCCTTTGGGCGTAAGGAGCGCGACGACCAGCAGGGCGGCAAACAGGTCAAGAAGCGAGAAGCCGATCGTGATCAGGACCGGCGACTTGAAGTCAGGCTGGTAGACGGTGTGGCTTGGGGAAACGCACAAGCACGTAAGTTCAAAAACAGCGAACCCAACACAGAAGACGCCAAGCATGGGGCGTGCAAGCCGGCGCAGCCAGTCTGCTTCCGGACCCCGGAGGCAGGCTGCCACGAAAGCCCCGGCAAGGAGTGAATCCGCACACAAGGGTGTAACCCGGGATAGAAAATCAGCCTGCAGCAAGTCCGGCGGAAGAAGGAAGTAGCATGCGACGCGCGCCAGCAGACAAAACAAGAATCCCCCTGCGCACACGTTACGGAGGGTGGCGCGCTTCTTTATTGAGAAAACCACCAGAGGCCAGACCAGATAAAACTGCTCCTCAACGCAAAGCGACCAGAAATGGCCGGTGTACGCGATAAAAGCCGTGGGAAATGGTGATTGGGCAACCAGGTGTTCGCGCGCTACGGCCGGCACAGCAGGGTTATGCAGAAATACGAAGCGCGCGTAGTTGCCCAGGTAAGTGAACCAGAGCAGCCAGGCAGGGTTCCATAACCAGTGAAAGATGGGCGTGGTGAGAAGCGCCAGCAAGAGCACGCCATAGTAGAGGGGAAAGATTCTCAAGGTGCGTCGCGCATAAAAATTACGGAAGCGGTGAGCGCTGTTGCGCGTGTCATAAAGAATGCCGGTGATCAGGAAGCCGGAAAGCACAAAGAAGAACTGAACACCTGCCCACCCCCAGGACAGAAGAGGGTGGGCGCCGCCCTCGTAGTGCCCCCAGAAAACAAGGAGCACCGCAGCGGCGCGAAAGCCGTCGAGCGCTGGATAGAACAGCTTGTTTTCAGGGGGCGGAACACCCGGCAAGAGCCCGTCTGCAGATTGATGGGAGAGAACCGCATTTTCAGGGGAGGGCTCAACAGCTTGGAGCTTGTCGCCAGCGTGGATCAGAAACCCTCCCAGACTTCGGGCGTCCCGGCGCGCAGTCACGGCCAGTGATAGCAGTATTCTGCCACGAAGTCAGCACTTCTGAACGCTGCCGCCTGTTCCTCGTGCGGTAGCAGGGGCAAGCGCATCTGCGTGCTGCCGGCTGCTACCAGCAGGTGCGGCCGCCGTCCACCACCAGGTTTGCGCCAGTCATGTAGGAAGACGCGTCTGAGCAGAGAAACAGGAGAGCGCCCTGGTACTCATCGACCTGTGCCATGCGGCCCATCGGGATGAGCGCATGGAGTTTTTGGAGGAACTCCGGAGGCTGATGGTTTTCAACGCCGCCGGGGCAGATCGCGTTGACGCGAACGCCCCGGTCGGCCCAGTAGGTTGCAAGGTAGCGCGTAAGCCCGAGCAGGCCCGACTTGACCACCGAGTACGTTACCGGCTTGACCGGCTGCAAGTGGTCGGGCGTCCCTGGCTGGCGATACAAGCGCTGGTCGGGGCCGATCAGTGCGAGATCCGAGGCGATGTTCACGATCACGCCCCGACCCTGCGCGGCCATGTGTGTGCCGAACGCCTGTGCGCACAGAAAAGCGCCAGTCAACCCGACGTTTAGGTCATCCTGCCATTGCCGGAGAGGAAAGTTTTCCAGCCGCGAAAAGTTGACCTCGGCGCTGTTCTCCATCTTTGGGTTGTTGGCGGCATTGTTCACCAGGATGTCGATGCGGCCCAAACGCCGGAGCACTTCGTTGCGCGCCTCCGCGACCGCCGCAGCGTCCGTGATGTCGCAGCCCAGGCCCAGGGCTGTTCCACCGCACTGCGCCGCGAGCTGCCCTGCCTGCTCCCGCGCGCGGTCCGCGTCGAGGTCGACAAGCACAGCCGTCCCGCCCGCGCCGGCAATGGCGCGGGCGTGTTGCACACCCAGCAGGCCCGCGCCGCCCGTGATCACGGCCACGCGGCCTGACAGATCAAAGAGACTCGGCATACCAATCCCTCCCTTGCGTAAGCCAAACCGGCGCGCCGGTTGCGATCGACTGCTTGGCCGCAAGGGCGATGCGAACACTTTCGAGACCGTCCCGCAAGCCTACGACCGGGCGCGTGCGATCGCGCACACAAGCGAGAAAGTGCCGGGTTTGATCAAGAAAAAGCTGGTTGCGCTCGAAGCCTGGAAACGCATGAATCTGCGGCGCGGGATTGTCGCGCGTCCACACCGACACGGTGGTCGCGACCAGATCCATCACCGCCCGGCCGCGATCTCCGATCACCTCGCACTGCTTGGTTTGCGGCGACTGCAGGAAGTCCATGTGGAGGTGCACAGGCAGGCTGCGCCGGCCTCCCGGCGCACCCCGCAGCGACGCGTCCATCAGGATGGAGGCCGTGTCCTCAGCGGCAATCTCGAGCTCGCTCCAGTGGCCGCCGAGCGCGTACACGCTTCGGGGCAGGCCAAAAAGCGAATAAAGGTAGTCGGTCTCGTGGATCTGCGAAAGCACCACGCCTCCACCCATCGACGCCTTTGCCGCGTAGGCCTCCCGGTAATCCTCATAGGGATGCCAGTTCGGCATGTACTCGCCGGTCACGCAGCGCACGGCGAGCAGCGTCCCGAGCTCGCCCGAGCCAAGCACCTCGGCCAGCTTGCGAAGGCAAGGGTGGAAGCGCAGCTGGTAGCCAACCATGATGACCCGGTCCCGGCGCGCCTCTTCGGCCAAGCGCAGCAGCTCCGGCACCCCATCGAGCGAGGTGGCCACCGGCTTTTCAATAAACAGATCGCACCCGGACTCCAGGCAAACTGTTGCGGTTGCAACGTGCATGCTGTTTGGGTTGCAGATAAAGGCAGCATCCGGTTGCTGCGCAAGCGCTTCGCGGAGGTCTGTGTACACGCGCATGGTGTACTCAGCCTCAACGTTTCGCGTGCTATCGGCGCCCATGCCCGGTGTAATGACATGGCCGAGGCGCCGCACCCGGTAGGCAAGCAGCTCGAGCTCATCGCCAAGGAGCTGGCGCAAGTTGCGCACGTGGCGCTGGCCGATGCTGCCAAGGCCGATCACCAGGATTTTCATGCCGCGGACCCTCGCTTCGGGAAAGCTCCAGAGCTCGATCTTAGCGCGTGCCGGCAGTCTCGCCGCAGGGGGTCGATGCGGTAGTCTAGGGAGCGATGACCGCCGCCGTTGCCCGCACACAAGATATGAAGAGCTTTCAAAACAAGGTCGCCATTGTCACCGGCGGCAGCACCGGGCTGGGCGAGGCCTTTGTCCGCGAACTGGTCGCCCAGGGCGCGCGCGTCGTCATCGTGGACATCGACGAGCCGCATGGTCTTGCACTGGCGGCTGAAACCGGTGCCGAGTTCCGGCGGCTCAGCGTTGCCGACCTCCAGGCTTTTCAGCAGCTCATTGCCGAGGTGCATGGGGCGTACGGTTCCCTTGATTTAATCATCAACAACGCGGGCATCAGCGCCGGTGGTGAGTCGCTCGACGTTCCGCTGGAAGAGTGGCGGCGAGTGCTCGAGGTCAATCTGCTCGGCGTGATCGCGGGCTCGCTTGCCGCGTTCCAAATCATGAGCAGGCAGCGCTCCGGGTGGATCCTCAACATCGGCTCGCTTACCGGGCTGGCGCTCACGCCGATGCTGCTGCCTTACTCTTCCAGCAAGGCAGGCGTTGTTACGTTTTCGCGCGGCCTCGCCGAAGAGGCAGTCGCGTTTGGCGTGCATGTCGCGGTGGGCTGCCCAGGCAACGTGCAGACAAAAATCCTGCCCAGCCACGTTTCGGGGCTGATGAAGATCATGCAGCCGGATTACGCCGTGCGCCGCATGTTGCGCATGCTGCTCGCGCGCAAGCGCATCCTGGTTTTCCCCGCCTACGCGCGGCTGTGGTGGCTGTGTGACCGGCTCAGCCCGCAGCTGCTCGCGCCTTTCCGGCAGATCATTGTCAAGCGTGCCCGTGAGCGCGCGCGGGTGGCATCCACTCCAGGTCCGAAAGGATTGTCCCCGTTGTCATGATCGGTCAGGGCTCTTCATAAGTCCCTCTTGGCTACGGCGTGACTGCGGCGTCATTACGGTTTTTGCAGAGCCCGCTTCTGCGTGGAGGCACAACCCTCATGCTGGAAATGCCGCTAGCGGCAGCGCAGGATACGCACATCCGGCTCAGCAACAGACGGCTCGCCGCTCCAAACCCAGCTTGCGCTGTCCTGCCAGGCCGGGTCCTGGTCGGTGGCAACAAGGTAGTCGATGCCGAGGCCGCGGCAGATCTGCATGGCGGCATCGCCGGTCGGCGCGGGGTCCAGGTACAGTGCATTCACTGCATCCTCGATCAGCGGGCACGCCTTTTCATCGCCGCCGAATGACTTGCCGCAACCCGGCTCGGCGGTAATGATCTGGTGGCCGGCATTGATCATGTTGATCCAGAAGAAGTAGTCGCCGATCGTCATGGGGTTGTACTGCACGGTTGCCCTCGCGGGCGCGATCCTGCCAAGCGCGTCGTAGGCTTGGCGCAGCTCGTAGACATGTTGCCCCATCTCAGGGAAAGCTGCATTGGTGCGTTGATCGCGCAGCCGGCCGTGCTCGTACAGGGCCAGGTAGAAGCGCACACCGACGGCCTGGTACAGCGTCGCCGCCGCGCCCATCAGGAGAAAGACCAGTGCGGCTAGCCGCACCGGCAGCGGAAAGCGAGCGCCCTCCGGGCGGCTCCGGGGCTGCCGCTTGAGCGACACCAGCCCTTCGGCGAGGAAGTGCGCCATCACGACCAGCAACAGGAACAGCGGGATCATGGCCGTGCGAAAGCCGTAGTCGTTGATGGCTGCAATCACCGACGAGCGGATCGCAAGGGTGGCGAACAGGCTGCCGGCAATCAGGGCCAGCAGTGCGCGCATGCCGGGCTCACTGCGGTAGCGCCCGCGCCGCCACTCCCGTACGGCAAGCACCAGCACCAGCCCGTACAAGCCAAGCTCAATGGTCAGGTCGGGTAGGAGCAGCACCGCCCAGAGCACGCTTTTTACCAGGGAAAGGTGATGGGCGTAGAAGCGCGTGTGATGGTGCGTCAGCGCTTCGGCCCACTCTTGCTGCCCATACAGCTCGCGGAGTTGAAAGCGCAAAGGGAAGTGCTGCTTTTCACCGGAAGAGGCGGTTTCGCTGCGCAGCTGCAAAAGAAAGGGTAGGAGCAGCACCGCGGCGAGCGCCCCGCCCGCAACAATCATGCGCACGAGGCCGTATTGCTTGTCGACCAGCAGCGCAACGCACCATACCAGCATGGCAACGGCAAACGCGAAGGCGACATAGATGGACAAACCAAACGCGCTGGCAAAGGCCGCAGCCGCAATGGTGACGGTAAGCCAGCGGGTGCCTCGCTCGAGGCTGCCGCGCGCGGTCCACAAAAGGGGCAGCGTGACCAGGCAGCAGACCAGGCTCGCCACGTGATGCGGCACATACAGGAAGTTGTCGAGAAAGGAGGGCCAGTGATCCACGTCCCACCACTCCATATCCCCGTCAAAGCGGTGGATGGGCGTCAGGTGCAGATAAACGACCATGATCAGGTCGAGCCCGGTTACCCCGAACAGCAGGATAGACAACAGCGCCGTGCGGCGCAGGGCAGCGCCTCGCGGAAGAAAGTACTTGCAGAACAAGGCCGCTGTGCAGAACAAGGCGATGGCTGCCCATGCACAACTCGCAACGAGCACGTTCCGGGCCGGGATCAGGGTTGCCTTGCATAGAACGGCGCACACCACGTACCAGAAATAGTAGTTCCGCATCGGTGCCGCGTGACCGGCAAGGTAGAGCGGATTGGTCGGGGGCACGCCGGAGCGCAGGACCGCTTCAATAAACGCGGTGCGATAACTGTGGTCGCGCACGGTAACAGAGACCAGGAGGCTATGGCCCCACTGGAGATCGACCAACTGCAGCAGCGCAGCAGCACACCAGAGGAGCACAGCTAGGAGCGCCAGCCGGGTGTAGCGGTCAAACTGGTTTCGAAAGCGGAGTGCGCCCTTGCGCCACTCCCATGCGATCAACGCGGCGGCGGCAATCGCCAGCAGCGCACAGCAGACAACCGCAAACCACAAACCGCCGAGCGATCCGGCAAACACGGTGAGCACGGGGACCGTAGCAAGCGAGACCGGAACACTCCAGCTCACGCGCTCCGGCCAGGAGGCACGCCGAAACCCGGCTACGCTGGCCGCCCAGCACAGGAGGTAGCCGCTGGGGAAAAAGAGAAAGAAAAACAAGACGAGCGCCAGCGCGCTTTGGCTCAGATCCCGAAGGGTAAAGTAGGTCATGCTTTGCTTTGGCTTTCAGGGGGCCCGCGGGGCGGATAGGGACAAGGCTGAGCTGAGAATAGCGCATGGAACCCGGCGGCCCGCATGTGCGCAGGGGTGCGGCCGGGTTGAGCGCGATATGCTTTGGGAGCAATGGGTCGGATGCGCATCTTTACCAGGCGGAGCTTTATCCGGGGTATTTCGCTTGCCGTGGGCACGCTCTGGCAATGGCCGGCGTCCGCGCGGCCTGCCCAGCCGGACGCGCCGGCCGCTACGGACAAGCCCGAGCTCTGCTACCGTGCGCCTGCCCGCTCGTGGGGCGAGGCGCTGCCGGTCGGCAATGGCCGGCTTGGCGGCATGGTTTTTGGTGACCCGTACTGCGAGCGTATTCTGCTGAACGAAGAAACGTTCTGGTCGGGTGAGCCGAAAAGCTTCGACAAGCCCGTCGCTCCCACGCAGCTGTGGTCGATGCGCAACCTGCTGGTCGGGGAGGATGGTTCTTCGGTCGACGAGATGGTCGCGGGATCGGTTCTGAGCAAAATCAACGAGAGCTACCAGCCGCTGGCCTTTCTTGAAGTGCTCCACGAGGAAGCTCCCGCGGAAAGCCCGAACTATCGCCGGTCCTTGAACCTGCGGGACGGGATACACACGGTGGAGGCACGCGCGCGCGCGGAAAGGGTGTTTGTTTCTGCTCCGGATCAGGTCATGGTGGTGCAGCTTACCAGCGCAAGTCCGGCTGGACTGCGTTGCACGGCCAAGCTGGGCAGCAGCATGCACCACAGCCTGCGAATCGACGGCAACGATGCCCTGCTGCTGCAGGCCAGGGCGCCCGCGCATGTGGTTCCTCAGCAAGCGGGCAACGCGATCGGGGCGGTAACCTGGGACGACGCCTCGCGCGAAGCCCGAGGCATGCGCGCCACGGTCGCCCTGTGTGCGATCGACCAGACAGGTGGGCAGCGATCCCTGACCCAGGACGGCTTGCGTGTAGAGGGTGCTTCGGCCATCACGCTGCTTGTGAGTGCCGCGACCAGCTACGCCGGCCCTCGCACGAGCCCGAGTCGCGCTGGGCGCGACGCCACGGCGCTGGCCCTCGCCACGCTGGGCAAAGCCCGCGCCCGGGGCGGCACAGCGACGCTCGAGGCACGGCACCTCAACGACCATCGCGGGCTGTTCGACCGCGCGGACTTGCGATTGGGCGACGCGTCCGGGCCGAGCGCCCTGCCCACAGACGAGCGCCTGCTCCGGTTCGCGGCAGGCGGCGCGGACCCCGGGCTCGCCGCCCTTTACTTCCAGATGGGCCGCTACCTGACCATGGGCAGCTCGCGCCCGGGCAGCCTGCCTGCGACCAGCCAGGGAATCTGGTCGCATCGTATGCGGCCGGCCCGGTGCTCGGCCTGGAGCCTGAACTCGGACCTCCCGGTCAGCTACTGGCTTGCCGAAGTCGGCAATCTCCCGGAGTGTACCGAACCCCTGGTCGCCCTTGCCAGGCAGCTGCGCGCGAGTGGCGAAGACACGGCGCGGCTGGTGTACGGAGCGCCCGGCTGGGTGGCGCACACCAGCGCCGATCTGTGGTGCTCGACCGCCCCGGACGCGGACGCAACAGCTGCCGCGATCTGGAAGAGCGGCGGCGCATGGCTTTGCCAGCATCTCTGGGAGCACTATCGCTTCAGCGGCGACCAGGCATTTTTGCGCGTGCACTACCCCCTGCTGCGAGGGGCGTCGCTGTTCTTTCTTGACCACATGAGCGCCGATCGCGATGGCTGGCTGGGGATGTTCCCGGAAAGCTCGCTTGCCAATGCTTACCGCATGTCCAGCGGTCACGTCGCGTACAGCGCCCTTGGACCCTCCATGAGCAACGCCATTGTGCGCGAGTTGCTGCGCAACACGGCCGCGGCCGCCGCCCTGTTCGGCATTGACAGTGACTTGCAGACCCGCATGCTTGCGGTCGCCGGGCAGATGCGTCCGCCTGCCGTGACCCGCACCGGCGAGCTGGCGGAATGGGGCGACTCCTCGTGGGTGCCCCAGTTGCCGCCGAATCCGCAGGTGCCGCAGGTGTGGGCGTTGATGCCTGGCCGGGAGATCACTCCCGCCGCTACGCCGGAGCTGGCGGGCGCCGCGCGGAAAAGCCTGCTGCACCGCGCGCCCTGGCAGGACGATGCCGGCGGTTGGATGGGCGGCTGGTATGCCAACGCGCTGGCAAGGCTTGGCGACGAGCAGACCGCGTACCGCGTCGTGGAGCTGCATCTGAGAACGGCGGTGCAGCCGAACTTCCTGTCCACGGCCTGCACGCAGGGGCAGGACTTTGCCATCGCCGGCAATCTCGGCATCGCCGCAGCCATCGCAGAAATGCTTCTGCAAAGCCACGGGGAGGAAATCCACTTCCTCCCGGCGCTGCCTGCCGCTTGGAGCACGGGGAGCTTCCGCGGCCTGCGCGCGCGCGGTGGCCTTGAAGTGGACCTGGCATGGAACAACCAGCGTGCCACGCGCGCGGCATTGCGGGCCAGCACGGGGGGCGAAGCGGTGCTGCGTGCACCGAAAAACCAGGCGGTCGCGCGGGTCAGCGGGGCCCGGAACCTGCAGCGGCTAGGGGACAACTGCGTGCGTTTTGAAACCGAGCCGGGCGGCGTTTACGAGGTCGGCTTCGCGTAAGCTTCACCCCACGCCGCCCGCGCCGTAGAGTAAGCTGTGTTGATCAGGAGGGTCCGCAAAGCCCAGCATGAAAGCCATCATCCTCGCAGGGGGCCGGGGCAGCCGCCTTGGGGAAGAAACCTCCGCGCGCCCCAAACCCATGGTCGAGATCGGCGGCCGGCCGATCCTTTGGCACATCATGAAGACCTACTCCCACTACGGGATCAACGACTTCATCATCTGCCTCGGCTACAAGGGCTACATGATCAAGGAGTACTTCGCCAATTACTTCCTCCATAACTCGGACGTGACCATCGATCTGTGCGCAAACCGGGTGGAAGCGCACTCGAGCAGCTGCGAACCCTGGCGGGTGACACTGGTTGACACTGGCGACAGCTCGATGACCGGCGGCCGTTTACGGCGCGTGCTGCACCACGTAGCCGACGAGGAAGCGTTTTGCTTCACCTATGGCGATGGCGTTGCCGATGTTGACATCGGGGCGCTGATTGCGTTTCACCAGCGGGAAGGGCGGCTTGTCACCATGACCGCCGCGCAGCCGGTGGGGCGCTACGGTGCGCTTGAGATCGCGCCGGACCAGCGCGTGACGCACTTTGCGGAAAAGCCGCAGGGCGATGGCGGCTGGATCAACGGAGGGTACTTTGTGCTGTCGCCGAAAGTGGCGAACTATCTCGACGACGACCTAACCGTGTGGGAAGGCGAACCGCTGGAGCGGCTGGCCGTCGCCGGCGAGATTGCAGCCTACAAGCACCATGGTTTCTGGCGGGCGATGGACACGCTGTTCGACAAAACCTTTCTTGAAGATCTGTGGCAAAGCGGCAAGCGGCCCTGGAAGGTCTGGTAGCACTTGTTTTGGCCGGGGCGAAAGGTTTTTCTGACCGGGCACACCGGCTTCAAGGGCGCGTGGCTTTCCCTGTGGCTCCGGAGGCTGGGCGCCCAGGTAACCGGTTTTTCGCTCGCGCCGCCGACGCAGCCCAGCCTGTTCGCCGCCGCAGAGGTAGCCCGCGGGATGCAGTCCGTGTTTGGCGACATTCGCGACCTCCCTTCGCTGCGGGCAGCCTTGCATGCGGCCGGGCCGGAGGTGGTGATCCACATGGCCGCGCAGTCCCTGGTGCGCGCGTCATATGCCGATCCGGTTGGCACCTATGCCACCAATCTGCTGGGCACTGTGCATCTGCTTGAAGCCGCGCGCGGGTGTCCATCGGTCCGGGCGGTTGTGATTGTGACTACGGACAAGTGCTATGAGAATCGCGAGTGGGTATGGCCGTACCGCGAGGGAGACACGCTTGGCGGGTACGATCCGTACAGCAACAGCAAGGCGTGCGCCGAGCTGGCGACCAGCTCCTACCGCTCGGCGTTCTTTCACCCGGCTCGTTTTGCCGAGCATGGCGTAGCTGTGGCTTCGGCGCGCGCCGGCAATGTGATTGGAGGAGGGGACTGGGCCGCGGACCGTTTGCTGCCGGACGCAGTGCGGGCTTTTGGCGCCGGGGTTCCGTTGCGCATTCGCAACCCGCGCGCGACCCGGCCCTGGCAGCACGTCCTTGAACCCCTGCGGGGCTACCTGCTGCTGGCGCAAGCCCTGGTAGAGCAGGGACCGGCATGCGACGGCGCCTGGAACTTCGGTCCCGATGCCGGAGCGATCCAGCCGGTCGAGGCCGTTATCGCGGGCTTTCAGGAAGCCTGGCACGCCAGCGGCGGCCGGCCCGGCGTGTGGATGGAGGACGCTGGCCCGCACCCGCACGAGGCCCATACGCTTGCGCTCGATTGTTCCAAGGCCGCGGCCGGGCTCGGCTGGCGGCCGGTGCTTTCTTTCAGCGATGCGGTGCGTCTGACGGCAGCGTGGTATGGCCGTTTCCTTGCCGGAGAGGCAGCGCGGGAACTATGTCTGGAGCAAGCAGAGCACTACGAAGCGATGGTCGCGGCACAGGCGGCTCACTAGGTTCAGCCTCGTGCGGCAGGTACTCGGCCCGCTCGGGCGGCAGCTCGGCAGGGTCGATCTGCGCGCGTTCGAAGTTGACGCGCTCTCGCTCCACGACCAGTGGCCGCTTCTGCACCTGGGTGTGAATCGCGCCGACGTACTCGCCGATGATGCCCAGAAACAGCAACTCCACCGAGAAGATAAAGAAGTTTCCGATGACCAGCGGCGCCACGCCGACCGAGAAGCTTTTCCAGAACAGCAGCTTGTAGATGCTGTAAGCGATTGCCAGCAGGAAGGAAAGGATCGCCCCGGCGAAGCCCGAAAACACGATGATGCGCAAAGGCACCTTGGAGTGGCCGATGATGCCCAGGATACCCATGTCATACAGGGTGTAGAAGTTGTTCTTGGTGAGTCCGCGTTTGCGCGCCGGCTGGTCGTAGTAAATCTTCTTGTGCGGCAGCCCAATCTCCGCGATCATGCCGCGGAAGTAGGGGTAGGGATCCTTGAGGTCCTTGACCAGGTCGACCACACGCCGCTCGAAGAGCCCGTAGCCGCTGAAGTTTTCAAAGGTTTCGATGGCCGAAAACCAGCTCACCAGCCGGTAGTAGCGTTTGCGCACCCAGAACATGAGGCCGTTTTCTTCGCTGGTCCGCTTGATCATCAGGACCATGCTGTTGCCTTCTTCCCAGCCCTGGATCAGCAGGGGAATCATCTCGGGCGGGTCCTGGAGGTCGGCGACAATGCCGATCACGGCGTCGCCGCGCGCTTGAAACAACGCGTGGATCGGAGAGCGGATGTGGCCGAAGTTGCGCGCGTTGACGATCAGCCGCACATTTGCGTCCGCCGCTGCGAGTCGCTTCACAATCTCGACGGTGCGATCGCTGGAAGCGTTATCGATAAAGATGTGCTCGTAGTGGTAGCGGGGCAGGCCTCGCATGACCTCGCGCACGCGGAGATACAGCTCCTCCACATTCGCTTCCTCGTTGTAGCAGGGTGTGACGATGCTGACGAGCTTCAAGCAGCGGCCTCTTATCTCACCGTACACGCCGGCTTATACATCGAGCGGCGTGACGATCATATTCGAAAGAAATTCTTCCCTGTCCAGAAACGGCCAAAGGTCTTCAAGCGGCCTGGAGGCGAACGAGCCATCCGGCTTTTGAACGGAAGACAAGCGCGGCGCGCGCGTTTCGTCCGGGATGACCATAACATCGCACAACACCGGCCCTTGGAGGTCAAGTACGTCTCGTACCGCGTCCCGGAGGTTGCGCTGATCGCGGATGCGCCGGAACGGGATGCCGTAGGCCGCGGCAAGCCCCTCCAGATCGGGCACGGTGAGCCCGGTTTCGGCGTCGCAGCCGATGGTGGCCTTTTTGAAGTAGTTGGTCTGCGAGGCCCGGATGGAGGCATACCCGTTGTTGTTGAGAATGAAAAACTTGATCGGCAGCGCGAGCCGGCGCACGGTTTCAAGCTCCTGGATATTGAACTGGAAGCCGCCGTCGCCATCGACGCAGATGGTTTCCCGGCCCGTCGCCAGGGCCACGGCGATGGCGCTGGGCAGCCCGAAGCCCATGGAGCCGAGCCCGGCCGTGTGGAGGATGCGCTGCCCATTGCGCGTCGGGCAGGCGAGCAGAAACATCTCGCTGCCCGCGCCGGACGAGCCGGCAACCATGGCGTCCTGCTGCCGGGTTTCTGTGCCCAGCACCTCGGCAAAGTAGTAGATACTGACCTGGCTTTCGGGATTGCGGTGCTCGTCCGTCACAACCGGGTACTTGGTTTTCCACGAGGCGCAAAGCCGGTCCCACGCGGCGTGATCGCGGAGGGCGATGGCATCCTTCTGCCGCAACAGCTCGCGCAGAAACGCGCCTGCGTCGGCGCAGATTGCCTGCGAAAGATGCCCATCCATTTTGGCCAGCTCCGCCGGGTCCACGTCGACGGCAACCTTGTAGGCTTCGCGGGCCAGATTTTCAGGGGCGTAGCCGGTGATGGCGAAGTCGAGCCGAACGCCGAGCGCCAGCACAAAATCCGCATTCTGGAGCGCAAAGTTGGCGCCCCGCGAAGCGACCGAGCCCGGCCTGCCCACATACAACGGTTCATCGCTGGGAACAAGATCGGCCGCGCACCAGGTCGCCAGCATGGGCACGGCGAGCAGCGTGCGCAGCTCTTCAAATGCCTGCTCGGCATGGGCCAGCCGGATGCCGTTGCCCGCAAACAGGACGGGACGCTCTGCCTGGTTCAGCGCCGTGATCACCGCGCGGACTTCCTCCCCGAGCGAGCTGCCGGCCGGCTCAGGTTCCGGTTCGTAGCCCGGGAGGGCAGCCGGGTCTTCGAGCGGGGCAGCCTGCACGTCCAGCGGGATGTCGATCCAAACCGGCCCCGGCCGTCCGGTGACAGCTAGGTGAAACGCCCGCTCCAGGTGGTAGCGAATGGACAGGGGGTCCGTGACCGTGACGGCGTACTTGGTAATGGGGGCAACAATTGAAACGATGTCGACTTCCTGCACGCCGAGCTGTCTCATGCCGCGCGGCCGGCCTTCCGTGTCAAACATGCGATCAGGCCGTTTGACCTGGCCGGAGATGAACAGGGTAGGCGTGGAGTCGAACCACGCTCCGGCGACCCCGGTGATGGTGTTTGTGCCCCCGGGTCCGGTCGTGACCAGGGCGACACCCAGGCCGTTGGTGGCCTTGGCGTAGGCTTCGGCGCAGATGGCGCTTGCCTGCTCGTGAGAATTGTTGACCGGTTGGATCGCAGCAGCACGGCCCAGCGATTCGTTCAGGTGCATGGCCCCGCCGCCGGTAACCAGAAACACGTGGCGCACGCCTTTTGCGGCGACAAAGTCAAACACAAAATCAGAAAGCTTCTGCATGTTCCCCGTTCATTATCCGGCCGCGGCTCCGGCCGCGAGCAATAGCTCGATCAACTCGCGCACCGCCCCAAAGCCGGCATGCGCCCCGGTCACCTGCATGGCGGCCTCACGCACGGGAGGCTGCGCATCGGCTGGTGCGGCTGAAAAGCCGGCCAGCTCCATCGCGGCGAGATCGTTCACGTCGTCGCCCATGAAGCAGATCTCACGGAGTGCGAACCCGTGTTTGTCCGCAAAAAGGCGCAGCGCCGCAGCCTTGTCGCGGCAGCCCTTGGTGTAGTCCTCAATGCCCAGCTTGCTCGCAAAGCGGTCGACCAGCGGGCTGTCCTCGCCCGAGATCAAAGTGACCCGCAAGCCCGCCCGCCGTGCCCGCGCCACTCCCATGATGTCGGCGAAGCAAAAGCGTTTCCACTCTTCCCCGCCGGGACCCCACCACACACCGCCATCGGTCAAAGTCCCATCCACATCCAGAGCCAGTGCGCGAATCGACCTGAGAGCCGCCCTCTCGCTCACACGGATTGGAGGCGCGCGTAGACCCGGCGCAGCTTCTTCATGATGGGCACTTCGCGCTCAAAGACGCGCTTTTCCCCGTCGCCCATCGATTGCTCCACTAGCCGGATATCGCGCACCAGGCGCTGGATCCCGTTTGGTTCAAGCGAAGCCGCCTGGTCGCTGCCCCACATCGCCCGGTCG
>CALMAN010000047.1:50172-53601 GCA_937859835.1 uncultured Acidipila sp.
GTCGAGCGTGATGTGGCGCTCGATGGCGCAGGCGCCCAGCACCGCCGCCGCGACGCTTGAGCTTAGGCCGGTTTCATGGCCGGAATAGCCGATCGGCACCCCGTAGCGCTCGCGCATGCGCGGGATCACCTTGAGGTTGAGTTCCTCGTAATAGGCCGGGTAGGTCGAGCAGCTGTGCATCACGATCAGGTCTTCCTTGCCCAGCACGGAAACGGCATGGTCGATCTGGTCGTAGGTGCTCATGCCGGTAGAAAGGATGATGGGTTTGCCGATCTCGCGCGTGTGGCGCAGCAGCTTGTCGTCGGTCAGCGAGGCCGAGGCGATCTTGAAGCAGGGCACGTCGAACTGCGCAATGACGTCGACCGCGTGTTCATCCCAGCAGGAGGCGAACCAGGGCATCTTGACGGCCCGGCAATACGCATCCAGTTCCCCAAACTCTTCTTCTTCGAACTCAAGGCCGTACTTCAGATCGCCGTTGGTGGCGCCGAAGGGGCTTTCGCGCACCCGGGCCAGCTCCTCGGCCGAATACACGACCTCGATGGTGCGCTTTTGGAACTTGACTGCGTCGCAGCCCGCGGCGACCGCCACGCTGATGAGGCGCTTGGCAATGTCGAGATCGCCGTTATGGTTGATCCCGATTTCCGCGATGATGTAGGCCGGCAAATCGTCGCCGACCAGCTTTTTTCCGATGGCTACCGCTCTTCCAAACGTACTCACGTGGGGGACTCCCTTTTCCTGCATCGAGTTGCTACCTGGTTGCCGCCCAGACTCTGCGTTCGGTCGGAACAAAGGACGTGCCTCTTGTTTAATCTACTTGGGGGAGAAACAGCAAGTATCTGGCTTGATGGATGCCGGTATCAGCAACGCAGGGTTGTCTTTTGGCATCGCGCTTGCTCCGCAGCCCCTGGCGGAAGCAGATATGCGCCACGTGCTGGCGCGCACAGAGCCGCTGTGGGCTGATCTGCGCGGCGAGCGGGTGTTTGTTACGGGCGGGACCGGCTTCTTTGGTTTGTGGATGGCCGAAAGCTTTCTCCACGCCAATCGTGCTCTCGGGCTCCGTGCGCAGCTTACCCTGTTGAGCCGTGCGCCGGAGCGCTTCGCGCGGCGAGCGCCCCGTGTGGCGGCCGACCCGGCAGTGTCGCTGCTTGCGGGCGACGTCCGCAGCTTCGCGTTTCCGCCGGGGCAGTTTGCCCATGTCCTCCATGCTGCAACAGACGCGGTGGTGCCGGTTGCTTCCTTGCCCGAGGATCAGTACACGGCGATCGTCGAAGGAACGGCCCGGGTGCTCGAGTTTGCCCAGCGGGCCGGCTCCGTGCGGTTTCTGCTTACCAGCTCCGGCGCCGTGTATGGCCCGCAGCCGCGTACCCTGCCCCGCATCGGGGAAGAGCACCCTTTCGCGCCCGTCGATCTGGGAAACAAGGACGTGTACACGCGCGGCAAGCGGGCAGCCGAGTCGCTTTGCCTGGCCCACGGGGGCTCCGGACTCTGCTGCACCATCGCGCGCGGCTTCGCCTTTTACGGCCCGCACCTGCCGCTGCGGGCGCACTTCGCCGCGGGCAACTTCCTGGCCGACGCACTTGATGGGAAAGCGATCGCCATTGGGGGCGACGGAACCCCGCTCCGCTCCTACCTGTACGCTGCCGACCTGGCCGTCTGGCTTTGGACCATCCTGCTGCGCGGCGCGCCGGCGCGGGCATACAACGTAGGATCAGAGCAGGCGGTTTCCATCCGGGAGCTCGCCGAACGGACGGTAGCCAACGTGCAGCCCGGACTTCCCGTACAGATCGCGAGACCCGCAGCAGACCAGCTGCCGTCCCGCTACGTCCCTTCCACGGAGCGTGCGCGGAGCGAGCTGGGCCTCGAAAGTCTGATCGGGCTCGACGAGGCAATGCGCCGCACCGCCAGCTGGTACCGCGGGCTGGACGCGTGAACGAGCGAAACCCCGACGTCGCGGTCGCCGCGCAACGCGAGCCGGTGCCGCGTCGCTCGGTCATCCCGCCCGGCCTGCGCAGGATCACAGGGCACATCCCTGACCGGCAGGTGGTCCGGTACATCCTGGTGGGCGGCTGCAACACCCTGTTCGGCTACCTGGCCTACGCCGGGTTGACGGCGGCATTTACTCGCCTGACCAGCTTTTACCCCTACGTCTTTGCGGCCATCGTGGGCAACGTGGTCAATATCACGCTGTCGTTTCTGGGCTACAAGTGGTTTGTTTTTCGAACGCGCGGTAACTACCTGCGCGAGTGGCTCCGGGCCATGGCTGTCTACGCGACCTCCATCCTGATCACCACGGCCGCGCTGCCGCTGATCGTGGGGCTGCTGCGCCATACCACGCCGTACCACCGGGCCGCGCCTTACCTTGCAGGGGCGATTGTGTGCGCGGCGGGGGTCATGATGAGTTTCCTCGGCCACAAGCACTTTTCGTTCCGTGCCGAAAAGAAGCCGGCCGTGCCGCCGCTGCTCGGGCATTGAACCAGCCGGCGCTAAAGGGAGCGCAGGAAGCCCCGCAAGGCACCCACCGCGTAGTCGAGCATCGGCTCGGTGAGGCCCGGGTACAGGCCGATCCAGAAGCTTTGGCGGAGGATGTAGTCGGTATTCCTCAGTTCGCCGACCACCCGGAACGGCAGCCCCGTGTATGCCGGCTGCCGCGTCAGATCGCCGCCAAAGAGCAGGCGGCTCCCCACCTTGCACCCTTCCAGGTGCCGCAGCAAGGCGGTGCGTTCAAAGGGTGCGCCCTCGCGCACGGAAAGCGGAAAGCCGAACCAGCTGGGGGCCGAGTTGGGCGTGGGCTCAGGCAGGAGAAAGAACTCTTCGAGCTCCGCGAGCTGCGCGCGCAGGTACGCGTAGTTGCGTTTGCGGGCCTCGATAAAGGCCGGCAGCTTCGCAAGCTGCGACACCCCGATGGCCGCCTGCATGTCGGTCAGCTTCAGGTTGTAGCCGATGTGCGAGTAGGTGTACTTGTGGTCGTAGCCGTAGGGAAGCCCGCCCAGTTGCCAGTCATAGCGCTTGCCGCAGGTATTGTCGGCGCCCGGCTCGCACCAGCAGTCCCGGCCCCAGTCCCGGAACGACTCGGCCAGCGTTTTCAAGAGCGGCTTGTTGGTCAGCACCGCGCCGCCCTCGCCCATGGTGATGTGGTGCGCCGGGTAGAAGCTTACCGTTGCGAAGTCGCCGAAGGTGCCCACCATCTGCCCGTCGTAGGTAGAGCCGAGCGCGTCGCAGCAGTCTTCGACCAGCCAAAGATTGTGCTCGCGCGCCCAGGCTGCGACCTCGCGCACCGGGAACGGATTGCCCAGGGTATGCGCCACCATGACGGCTTTGGTCTTCTCGCTTAGCGCCGCATCGAGGAGGCCCGTGTCGATCTGGTAGTTCGGCAGCGTCACATCGACGAAGACGGGAACACAGCCGTGCTGCAGGATCGGGTTCACGGTG
>CALMAN010000048.1 GCA_937859835.1 uncultured Acidipila sp.
GCCCAAAGGCGCGCACAAACAACGACCGAAGCGCGGCAGGCAGCAGGTCAAAAGGCGGAGCCGAGGGCATGGGCCGGATGCGCGGGGCGCCGGCGTAGGGGCAGTCCCCTCCCGCGATCCGCTTTTCAAGGGGGGGCGCATCGCCGGCGCCGATCCAGGCTCCGTTGAACGGGTGCACGCCTTCCATGAGCAGAAGAAACAGCAGCACCGCGAGCGCGAAGTTGTCCTGCTCCGGCGTGCGATCGGTAACGGCCAGGTCGCGGCCCTGCAGTTCCGGGGCAAGGTATTCCGGCTTGGCGACGGTGCAGCGAAAGACGGTTGTGGGCGTGCGGACCTGCATGGAGTCGCAGTCGACGAGGGTGACCAGCGCCTGGTCCGACACAAAGAAGTTGCTTTCGTTTACATCGCCGACCACGTAGCCGCGGCTGTGAATCGATTCCATGACGATGGCGATGTTTTCAGCGGCCTTGAGCAGGTAGGCCCAGGTAAAGTTGGGCGCCTGCTGCCGCCGGTCCATGGGGTTGTACAGCTGGAAAAGCTCGCGATGCTTGGAGCGGTCGAGCAACGGCATCAGAAAGCCGACACACAGCTTCGCTTCGTTGAACAGCATGCTCTCAGGCCAGCAGATGGACACGTGCCCGCGCCGCTGGGTAGGGTCTGCGGGCGGGTGGTCGACCATCGCCTTGAGCTTGTCGGTGCGCGCAGCGGTGTGGGCGTGGTAAATCTTCGCGACCAGCGTCGTGCGCCCACGCACCGCATAGATGGCCGCCTCGCCACCCTTGCCAAGCTGCGGACCCAGCAGGATCGATTTGCCGCGCTGGTCGATGAGGTTCATGCGACAAGGGCGCGGCGTACCGCGAGCACCAGTGTTTTGTCGTCGTCCGTGCGGTCGTTGACGCGATCGGAGGCAAGCAGCGCGACCAGCTCTTCCCCGTCGGCTTCCTGCTGGGCGACGTAGTCGAACAGCGGCGCAAAGAAGGGCGCGTGGGCCGTGTTCGTCGCCAGCTCGAGCGCCAGCGCCTGGAGGCCATCGGTCAACAGGGCCAGCCCGTCTACCGCCGCCGCAGGGCGAACCGTGAGCACTGCGTGCGCAGCCGGATCAGGCGCGGTCAGAAAGGTCGTCTCGTTCACGTACTCTCCGGCCGCCGGGGGCGCAAGCACCTCCAGCGCGCCCGCCGGGGAGCGAAACACGATGGCGCCGTCGCCAAGCTGCAGGGCAGCCACATGGGTCTCGGTGGCAACGGTGAGCAGCAACGTCGAGGCAAAATCACGAAGCGTTGCTTCCCCGGTGGCCGCAGCCAGCTCTTCCAACGCGCGCCGCGCGTGCAGCATAGCGCCGCACAACAGGGCTTCCCACGCGTGGTCGTCGATGGGTCTCCCCGAGCGGAAACAGCCGGCCAGGAACTGGGTCGAAGCGCGTACCGCCTCGAGGGCGCCCTCCCCTGAACGCGCAGCCGAACCGGCTCCGTCCGCGACCGCGACGATCAGCGTTCCTTCCGCCGTCCCATCGTCAAGCAGAAGACCCTGGTGCGCATCCTGGCACAGAAGGCCGCGTGCCGTATGGCTCGTACCCACGACGGACGCACCCAGAACGCCCCAGGCTGCTGTGCGGATCTCCATAGCTCAGGCGGGTGAGCCGAAGGTGACCGGGGCCAGCGGCGTTTGCTCGTCTGTTTTGCTCCGCGAGATGCCTTTTTGGCTTTGCGAGACCCAAAGAAACAGCTCCCGAAAGCTAAGCCCGTTCAGCTTAAGTGTGCGGTCCGTGATGGTCTTCAGCGCCGACATATCGGCATTGTTGACGCCCACGGCGAAAAAGTTCAGCCCGCGCGCGGCGGTTTCGCGACGCACCAGCTCCGCCGCGCTGTGCCACTCGTCGGTGGGCGTGCCGTCGGTGATCAGAAAGACCCAGGGCTGGTAGTAGCTCAGGCCCGCCTCCTTGTATGCCTGCTTGCGCGCCTTTACCATTTGCACGCCCTGTGCCATGGCCTGCCCCATGGGCGTGCCGCCTTCGGGCACCAGCAGCGGCGCCTGGAAGGAACCGGCCGAAACCCAGTCCTGCACCGTCCGCACGGTTCCGCCAAAGGTGACGATCGCGACTTCCACGCGCCGCTTGGCTAAACCGTCCTCCTGAATGTCGGCCTGAAAAGCCCGCAAGCCGGCGTTCAGCTCCTCGATGGGAGCGCCTGCCATGGAGCCGGACGTATCCAGCAGCATCACGCACGCGCAGCGGGGGTCGGGATTGATGGCGAACTCGGGATTCAGGGCCAGTGCTGTCACAGCGCACCTCGCGGTTTCTCCCTCGAGTCTATCGCGGAGTCTCCTGCGGGAAAGCGAGGGCAACGTTTCGCTGCTGCGCGGAACCGGGGTCGAAACAAGTTGCGCCTCAGGCGCATCCCCGCCCAGACCAGCGTTCTCCAATACATATGTCGTCCATGCCCGCAGTCGCCCCGGAACAGGATGCGCCTGCTCTCCCCGAAGGCAAGCTGTGGCGCCCCCGGCGCGTCCTGATTACCCCGGACGCGCTGGCCCTGCCCCACGGGCAGCGGATGCTCGACCGCGCCGCGTCGTACGGCGCCGAAGTTATCAAGCTCCCAAACAACCGGCTTACCGGCTTTCGCGGCGAAACCGAAGGGCAAAGCTATGCGCTTGCGAAAACCACCTTCGCCATCGTGGTCGCGCCGCCGAGCCAGCGCAAGCTGCAGCCCATTCCCCCTTCGGCCGACTGGCAGTTCCACCTCGCCCAGGGCTGCCCGGCGCACTGCCAATACTGCTACCTGGCCGGCTCGCTTTCCGGCCCACCGGTGACGCGCGCCTACGCTAACCTGCCGGAGATCCTCGAAGCCCTGCGCCCCTACGCCGGGCAGGGCAGGGTTACCTCGCGTTCTCGCGAGCGCGCCAGCGAAGGCACGACCTTTGAAGCCTCCTGCTACACCGACCCGCTCGGCATCGAGCACCTGACCGGTGCGCTCGCGGCCTCCATCTGCTTCTTTGGTGAGTGGGAAGCACCCGTGCAGCTGCGCTGGACAACCAAGTTCGACGCCGTGGGCCCGCTACTCGCCCTGCCTCATCGCGGCCGCACGCGGGTGCGTTTCTCGATCAACGCGGCGAGCGTGGCGCGCGGCTTTGAGGGTGGCACGGCGAGCGTTGCCCAGCGCATCAAGGCGCTCGGCCGCATGGCGCGCGCCGGCTACCCGGTCGGGCTTACCATCGCGCCCATCATGCCGGTTGAACACTGGCAGGAAGAGTACACGGCGCTGCTCGGCGCGGTCGCGGCGGCCGTCCGCGACGTTCCCGCTCTCGATCTAACCGCCGAGCTGATTACCCATCGCTTTACGCCGGGATCGAAAGAAGTGCTGCTGGGCTGGTACCCGAAGACAAGCCTCGACATGCGCGAAGACACGCGCGCCGAAAAGCGCACCAAGTTTGGCGGCTTCAAGTACGTCTACCCGAAAGACTCGATGACCGCGATGCGCTTCTTCTTTGAAGAGCGCATTGCCGAGCTGCTGCCCGCGGCGCGCATCCTCTACTGGACGTAGGCCGTTCAGCTCAGCTTATAGGATCCTTGATCGGTAGCGCGGGGATCGGAGAACGAGACGCCGTGTACAGAAGTGCACGGTACCCTCTGGTCAAACCGTCGGCTCCTTGCGCTTCGCCCTTTGTTCGCCTACGATGACGCTGTGAGTGTGCTTGCTTTCCCTACCCGGCCCGCTGGCTGCAGCGCGACGGCCTTGCACCGCGACCTGAACGCACGCGCCGCGCTTTACGCCCGGAAGCACGCGCTGCTGCACGAGCTTTCCACGGGTCGTGCTCCCAGCGTTCTGTTCGGCGAGGATGCGGATGGCCGCCACGGCAACTTTCACCCGGCAAGCTACCGTGCCATCCTCAGCGACCCGTGCTGGCGGGCGCGTTTGCGCAAGGCGCATACGGCTGGCCGCCGCGCCCTGCCCCGGGCCGACTGGCGCTGGCGCGAACTGGACTGCGCGGCGAGCTCGGACGCGCTGCTGATGAATATCTTTTGCCATCCTCAGCTATACCGCACGGGTGCGGTCGCGGCGCTGCTGGGCGTCAGCCCGGCGAGCCGGCCGCAGTTCGGCGTGCACCCCCGGCTCCCGCGCGAGCGCGGCCTGATCGACACAACCGAGATGGACATGGAACTTGACGGCCTCCTGGTAGAAGCCAAGCTGACCGAAGGAGATTTCCAAACAGCGCGGCCCACGCTGCTGGCCCGCTTTACCGGCTGGGCCGATGTGTTTGAGCCTGACGCGCTTCCGCGCACGCCGTCGGGCGCCTACGCGAGCTACCAGCTGCTCCGCGGCGTGCTGGCTGCCGCGGCGAGCCCGGACAGATCGTTCTGCGTGTTGCTCGACGCGCGACGCGTGGACCTGATAACACAGTGGCACGCGGTCATGGCTGCTGTGCGCAGCGTCGCTTTTCGCACCCGGCTCAAGCTGCTTACCTGGCAGGAGCTTGCCCGCGCCCTGCCCGGCGGCCTCAGGCAGTACCTTGCCGAAAAGTACGGGATCGTGGCTGCCTCTTCGTAGCGAGGAGATCGTGACCGCCGACGCAACCAGGCCGGGCGAAGCGCCTGCATCCAACCGATCAGTTGCTGAGCAAATCCCGGGGGGAGCGCGCACGCACCATGGAATACATCCGCCTTGGCAAGACCGGCCTTCAGGTTTCCCGCATCTGCCTGGGCTGCATGAGTTACGGAGAGCCCGCCAAGGGCCCCTTGACCCCGGGCAGCCATGCCTGGACCCTGAACGACGCCGACTCGCAACCCTTTCTGAAGCAGGCCCTCGACCTCGGCATCAACTTCTTCGATACAGCCAACGTGTACTCGCGCGGCGCGAGCGAGGAAGTACTGGGCAGATTTCTCAAAAGCAACACCCGGCGCGAGAACACGGTGATCGCGACCAAGGTTCACAGCCCCATGCGAGATGAGCCCAATGGCAGCGGCCTGTCCCGCAAGGCTATCTTTAACGAGATCGACGCCAGCCTGCGCCGGCTACAAACCGACTATGTGGACCTGTACCAAACGCACCGGTGGGATGATGAAACGCCGGTCGAGGAAACCCTCGAAGCCCTGCACGACGTTGTCAAGGCCGGAAAGGCCCGCTACATCGGCGCGTCCAGCATGTACTCGTGGCAGTTTGCAAAGGCGCTCTACCTCGCGGACCTGCACGGTTGGACGCGCTTTGTTTCCATGCAGAACCACTACAACCTGATCTATCGCGAAGAAGAGCGCGAGATGATGGGCCTATGCGAGGCCGAGGGCATCGGCGTGCTGCCCTGGAGCCCGCTGGCGCGCGGACGGCTGGCACGGCCGTCGGACGCGGAAAGCACCAAGCGGCTCGAAAGCGACCAGTTTGGCAAGACCATGTACGCCGGCACCGAAGCAGCGGACCGGAAAGTGATCGATGCCGTGGCCGCGCTCGCGCAAAAGCGCCGCATGCCGCAGGCCACCCTTGCGCTGGCCTGGATGCTTTCAAAGCCCTACGTCACCAGCCCGATCGTCGGCGCGACCAAGCCGCACCACCTCGCCGATGCGGCGGCTGCGCTCGAGGTGAAACTCTCGCCCGAGGAGATCGGGGAGCTGGAATCAAGCTACATCCCGCACCCGGTTCTCGGTTTTAAGTGAGCGGCGGCTGCCGGGAGACATAGGGCCGATGCTAGCCTGAACGCGCAGCCCAGACGCGAGCCCGGACGCGCAGCCCGCACACATAAAGGAGTCCGCCATGCAAAGTCGCATTCTTGGTAGCACCATGCCCGTGCTCGAGTTCCGTCTCGAGCCAAACGACACCGTCATCTCGGAGGCCGGGGAGCTGAGCTGGATGTCGAGCTCCATCCAGCTCACCACGCACACCCAGTTTTCCGGGGGCGGCGGCTTTTTTGGCGCGATCAAGCGTGTTGCCGGCGGCGGCAGCCTGTTTATGACCGAGTACCGCGCGGTGGGCGCGCCCGGCGAGATAGCCTTTGCGGCCAAGATGCCCGGGCACATCGTTCCCGTTGAGGTTTCGCCAGGGCAGGAGTTCCTGGTACATCGTCACGGCTTCCTTTGTGCCACCCCGGCGGTCAACATCGGTGTCGGCTTTCAGCAGTCCCTCGGGGCAGGCATCTTTGGCGGCGACGGCTTTTTGCTGCAGCGCATCACCGGCACAGGCGTGGCGTGGCTTGAACTTTCCGGTGAGCTGGTGGTGCGCGACCTGCGTCCGGGCGAAACCTTGCGCGTGCACCCAGGCCACGTTGGCGCCTTTCAGGCTTCGGTCAACTTCGGCATTACCCGCATCCAGGGCATCCGCAACATGATCTTCGGCGGCGACGGCATCTTTCTTGCCGCGCTTACCGGCCCGGGACGGGTGTGGCTGCAAACCTTGCCCCTGCCGCAACTGGCGCACAAGCTGCAACAGTACATGGGCGGCGAAGCTACGCGGGGAGCCACCACCGGGGTGGTCGGCGGCATTGTGGGCTCAATTCTTGAAGGCATGCGCTGAGCGCATCCTGGCACGCCGCAATGAAACGGCGGAAGAAAAAACGCCCGGCGATTGCTCGCCGGGCGTTCTGGTTACAGACGGAGTTAGAACTGGTACTTAAGCGCGAACTGAAACAGCCGCGGGTTGTAGTTAGGGGACGTGGAACTAATGGTTCCAATGTTGTTCGGCGACACCGTGTAGGTGTTGGTTGGCAGCGACACAGGCCCGTTGCCGACCGCGCCATCCCCGGCATAGGCCACCGTGAAGGTGGTGGGCGCAACCTGAAGCGTCGCATTCGGGTTGCTGAAGTTGGTTGTGTTGACGACGTTGAAGCACTCGGCGCGGAACTCAAGCGTTGACTCGCGGTACACGGGAAAGATCTTGAAGAGCGAGAAATCCACGTCGCGGAAGTGTGGTCCGTACAGCAGATTTCTTTCCTCATTGCCCACTGTGCCCGAGGCTTCCGGAGCGAACGCCGCAGGGTTGAAGTACTCCGAGATGTTCTGAGTGCCCACCTTGGGATTTCCCACGACATTTGGTCTTCCCGACGTAGCGCCACTGTTTGTGTTGACGATGCTGTTGGAGTTGGTCACGGTAAACGGCTCGCCGCTCTGCCACTGCAGAATGGTGTTCGCCTGCCAGCCCTTGCCAACCTGCGCTGCGATGCCGTGCAGGTTGCTGCCGAAGGGCAGCTGGTAGTCAGCGCTAAACACACCCCGGTTCCGGATGTCTACGTCGCTGTTGCCGTACTCAAGCGTGCTCAGCTGAGACGGGATCGCGCCGTAACCGTCGTTGATCTCGTTGCTCAAGCCGAGCACGTTATCCAACCCATGCGCGAGCGTGTAGTTTGCATTGATCGTCAAGCCTGCCCGGGTGCGGCGAGTAAAGACGACCTGCAGCGCGTTGTAATTGGAAGAGCCCAGGCTGTTATACCCACCAATGCCACTTACATTGGGTAGCTGGTTATAAAAGGGCCGGAGCCGGTTAAACGCGGTTGCAGGAGTAACACCCTCCTCAATAGCCAACGCGTCAAGGGCGGTGTTGGAGATGGGAGCCGGCGCGTTCTGGTCGTTATAGATCTGCGCCAGGTACCGGCCAAGCATACCAACGTAGGTCACCTGCAGAACGTTTCCGCCGAACTCCTTTTCCATGGTTAAGTTGAACTGCTCCAGGTAGGAGGTCCGGAAGTTTGGATCAACCACATCCGCGATCGAGCCGGAAGGATTGGTAGCGCTGGTTGGGGTTGGCAGCGGCAGCCCGAGCTGAAACTGCAGCGTGCCGTTTCCAGGACCAGCACCCGGCACTGCCGGGGTTGGGCAAGAGCCATTCTGGCAGAAGAAGCTTGAAACAAAGGGCTGATTCTTGAGCGAAGCATTGGACGTGTAGTTTTCAGGCACGTACGAGATGCCGAAGCCGCCGCGTAGCACCAGACCGGGCTTTGCTGTCAGGGCAAACCCGATGCGGGGCGCGACGTTGGTCCAGGTCGTGTGCAAACCCGCATAGTCGTTCACGCCATTGACGCCGGCAACTTCGATAGTCGCCGTGGCCGGGTTGAAGTTTGAGATCGCGTTATGCGCCTCGGTAAACGGCGTAAACACGTCATAGCGAACACCGAGGTTCAGTGTCAGGTTCGACGCCGCGTGCCAGTCGTCCTGCACGAACCCGCTTGGCTCCCAGGTACGGTAATGCGGCGGTTGGAGGCTGTTGGAGCGCGACACGGTGTTGTAGTCGCCCTGCAGCAGGGCGGCCAGGCCTGTCGGATCCGCGGCGGTGGCGCCGGGCGCAGTCAAAGGATTAAAGCCCCAAACGCCGATCCCCTGGTTGTTCTGGAAGTTCAACGCCTGCCGGCGGATCAGCGCCGCGCCCAGCTTGATATTGTGCGCGCCCCGATTGATGGTGACGATTCCGTTTTCCTGAAAGGTATTGTCAATATCCTGGATCGGGATATAACTCCCATCGCCAAGGTCGGCCAGACCAGCGGGTTGCGCCGGGGACAAACCGGAAGTCAGGGTATCGAGGTTTACATTGGGTTGGCCAAAAGCCGTGTTCACCGCGGTGCCGTAGTTCAGCGGGAAGGACTGGTTGTTGATGCGCGTGTAGCCAAACCCCAACTGAAGAAGCAGATTCGAGCTGAAGGTGTGGATGTAGTTGATCTGCGCGTTCTGGGCGTCATCCTTTGCGGCGCCGTAGAAGTTATAGTCCGCGCCGCCGGGAGCAACGTTCACCCCGGCTACCGAGGTAATGGGCAGCCCGCCGGGAAAGTTGGACGGCACGCGGTTATAGGTGTAGCGGCCGTACAACAAATCCTTCTGATCGATCTGCCAGTCCACGCGACCGTCGGCCGTATCCGAGTTGCGAATGACCACGGGCGAACTTACGTAAGCGCCGGAGCCGGCTGCTGTGGAAGGAGCGTTCGGCGCCGGGTACAGCATCGCGTACTCGAGCCCGACCGGGTCAACCGGTCCGCCGTCGGCAAGCGACGCCGCATTGCCGTTGTGCAAGGCCGTGTACTGCGCCAGCGTGGGCACCTGGAACAAGGCGGGGTTGCTGCCTTGTATCTGACGCAGACCCTCGTAGTCGCCAAAGAAGAAGACCTTGTCGCGGACGATGGGACCGCCGATCGAGCCGCCGAACTGGTTCTGGCGAAGCTTTGGCTTGGGGTTCTTGGCGCCGAACTGGAAGGGGTACGCATCCAGCACATCGTTGCGGAAGAACTCGTACGCCGAGCCGTGCAGCGCGTTGGACCCGGACTTCGTGATGATGTTCACGACGCCGCCGGCCGTACGCCCGACTTCCGCCGTGTAATCGTTGGACTGGATGTTGATCTCGCGGATCGCTTCAATCGAAGGACGAACGCCGATGGTGCCGATGATGCGCTCGTTGTTGTCGAGGCCGTCGATCATTTCATCGTTGATGACGTCTGACTGGCCGTTGACCGAAAGTGAAGAAGTCTGCCGGCGATCATCCGGACGGGCTCCGCTGGTCAGGCCGTTGGGCGGGCCGGGGTTCGCGCCCGGCGTGATCTGCGCGAGATTGATGTAGTTGCGGCCGTTGAGCGGCAGGTCCTGCACGGCCTGCTCCGTCACGGTCGACGACAAAGCGGAGGTGTCGGTCTGCAGAGCCGGCGTTTGCGCGGTCACCTGCACGGTTTGCGCTTCCGAACCGACCTCAAGCTTCGCATCTTCACGGGCACGGTCCCCGGCCGCAAGCGCGACCGATGGCACAACGTAGCTCTTGAACCCGGCCTCCTGCACTTCGACCGAATAGGTGCCCGGCCCGAGTTGCGTAAAGGTGTAGTCGCCGGCGCCCGTGGTTTGCGCTGTTTTGGTTTCCTTGGTTTCCAGGTTCGTCAGCGTTACTTTCGCATTCGGAAGAATCGCTCCCGAGTTGTCCGTAACGGTTCCGGTGATGTCGCCGGTGGTGCTTTGTGCTGCCGCATAGGGAGTTGCCGGGAGCAGCAAGCACCCGGTCATCATTGCGACTCCCGCTGCGAAGCGGATGCGCCGTTCTGCTGCCTCTGAAAAGATTGCAATCTTGCGTGTGTGGGTCATCGATTCCGTTCCTCATGACGCGGGGACCGGGAAAGCCCGATCCGCACGCGCGAGGCATAGACTACGCCCCGGGAACAAGACTAGGCAAGCGATTGCTTACCCTCCCCTGTTGATCAAAGCGGTGCCCAAAGCTGCCCTGAGCAAGCCGGGCTCCCGCTCCATCGAAAGGCCGGGACGGCGCTCCATCGAGCGATGGATCAGCAGGCCTACCGTGCTGCGGGCGCCACCGCGTCCAGGGCGTGTTCAAGCGCGCGGGTGATGTGCTGCAGCGCGGGACGGCCCAGGTAAGGGTGCAGCGGCAGGCTAAGCACCTGCGCCGCGGCTGCCTCGGCATGGGGCAGGCGAAGCTGCCCGAGGCTCGCGCCGGTTGTTGCTTTGTGAAACACAGGTTGCCGGTGCATGGGCACGGGATAGTGCACCGCGGTCGGGACGCCGGCCGCGCCCAGGACACGCGCCACCTCATCGCGGTCTTCTACTTCCACGGTGTATTGCGCGTAGGGGCTGGTACGCCCGGGCCGCAGGTGTGGAAGCCGCAGCAGCCTGCCACGCCGGGCGAGTGCGAGCAGGGACCCCGTGTACGCGTCGGCGAGCTCGGCGCGCGCGATCAGCTCCCGATCAAAAACATCCAGCTTGGCCAGCAGTACCGCGGCCTGGAGGGTATCGAGCCGCCCGTTGATGCCGATCGCCGTATGCCGGTAGCGCGCCTCCTGCCCATGGTTGCGCAGCTGGTGCATGCGCAGTGCCAGCGCGTCGTCGTCGGTAAAGCAGGCCCCGCCGTCGCCGTAGCAGCCCAGCGGCTTGGACGGGAAGAAGCTGGTGCAGCCGACGGTGCTGAGGCCGCAGGAGTGGCGCCCCTTGTAGAGCGCGCCAAAGCTCTGCGCGGCATCTTCAATGACCGGCAGGCCGTGCCGCGCCGCAATGGCGTTGATCGGATCCATCTCCGCAGGCTGGCCGTAAAGGGAGACTGGCAGCAGCGCGCGGGTGCGCGGGGTGATCGCCGCTTCTATCAGCGCCGGGTCGATGTTATAGGTGTCCGGCTCGATGTCGACCATGACCGGAACCGCCCCAAGGAGCGCAATCATCTCGCCGGTGGCGAAGAAGGTAAACGGGGAGGTGATGACTTCGTCCCCGGCTCCGACGCCGATCGCCATCAGGGCCAGCAGCAGTGCGTCGGTACCGCTTGAGCAGCTGATGCAGTGCCGCACACCCACGCGCGCCGCCAGCCTTTGTTCCAGCTCCCCGACCTCAGGGCCCAGGATGTACTGGCCGTGATCGAGCACGGCCTGGATACGCGCATCGATGGACGGCTTGAGGCGGCGATACTGCGCCTGGAGGTCCACAAACGGGAAGGGTGCATTCTGGTCGGCCACCTCCCTATCTTCGCACTGTGTGCCCTCCCGCCCACGAAGAGGTTACCTCGGGTGGAACGTTGCCCGCCGAAGCGGTACCCTGAGCGGGTTGCTGGGCAACGATAATCAAAGAGCAGCATTGTGCTTCCACGTGTCGACTCCCGAAACAACCCGAAGCGATCGCTTGCGCCCGAAGAAGCGGAACCAGAACAGGGCGCCCTGTTCGAGACCGGCGACCCCCTGGCGTGCGCTTCGCCCCATCCGCCGGAGTTTGCTCTTTCTCCTGCTGGGTTTATCCCCTACGCTGCGGGCGCAAAGCCACGTCGGCGAGCTGCGCATTTCCGTGCTCGATCCCAGGGGCAAGCCGCTCCCCAGCACCGTGGTGCTGGCAAGCGATGCCGGGGCTGTTGAGCAACGGGCGCCAACCGATGCAGCGGGGATGCTGGACGCCTCCCGGCTGCCTTTCGGCCTGTACCAGGTGACGGTCGAGCGGGCCGGCTTTCTTCCGGCAACCACACTGGTTGCGCTCGACTCGGCGCTGCCGGTGGCGGTGCGGTTGCAGCTGCAGATTGAAACCGCGGGCGCGGCAGTCCAGGTATCCGCGGCAGCCGATACCTTGCTCGACGCCCAGCAGGCCGGCGCGCTGGATCGCGTCGGGCAGTCTGCCATCGAGAACCGGGCCGCTTCCCTGCCGGGCCGCTCGCTTGTCGACCTGGTGGATGAGCAGCCCGGATGGCTCTACGAAGGCAATGCGGTTCTTCATCCGCGAGGTTCCGAGTACGGGACTCAATTTGTCGTGGACGGCGTCCCGTTTACGGACAATCGCTCACCGGGCGCCAACGTGCAGCTCGACGCCGAGGAGGTCCAGTCGATGAACGTGTACACAGCTGGGTTCCCTGCCGAGTATGGACGCAAGCTGGGCGGGGTGGTCGAGCTGAACACCACCAGCGATCCGCGCGAAGGGCTGCATGGAACCACCGAGCTGTCGGGCGGGAGCTTCAGCACGGCCGGCGGGTACGCCGGGGCGCAGTACGGCTGGGCTGAAAAGAACGTGGCCAGCGTTTCGGCCGACGGAGCCTACACAGCCTGGTTTGAAAATCCGCCGGTGCTTGCAAACTACACCAACACCGGCACAACCGGAGACTTTGCCGCCCGGTACGGGCGCGACTTTTCACCCGACGACCGGCTAAGCCTCAGCGCCCGGCACGAGCTGGCGCGCTTCCTGGTACCGAATGAGCAGGTGCAGGAGCAGGCCGGGCAGCATGAAGACCGGGACACGCTCGAAACCGCGGGCACCGCCGCTTACCAGCACATCTTCTCGCCCCGGGCGCTCGCGGATGTGTACGCGATGGTGCGCGACGACACGACCCACCTGGCTTCGAACGCGGCGTCGACGCCGATCCTCGCTGCCCAGGACCGCGGCTTTCGCGAAAGCTATGCGAAAGCGACCGTAACCGCCGACCGCGGCCACGGTGAATGGAAAGCGGGCGCGGAAGCCGACTTCCTCGACCTCCACGAGCAATTTGCGGACACCATCACCGACCCGACGCAGTTCGACCCGGGCACACCGTCCAGCTTTCGTTTTGCCCAGCGCGGCAGGGACCGCGAGCAGGCAGCCTTTGTCGAGGACACCCTGCATGCCGGGCGCTGGAACCTGTCGGCCGGCCTGCGCTGGGACCACTACCGGCTCCTGGTGGACGAGCAGGCCGTGAGCCCGCGGGTGTCGCTGGCGCGCTTCTTTCCCGGCGCGAACCTGCTGGCCCACCTGTCCTACGACCGCGTCTTCCAAACGCCCGCTTTTGAAAACATCCTGCTGTCCAGTTCCCCTGCCGCCGGCTCGCTCAACCCCAACTTCCTGCGCCTGCCTGTGCACCCTTCGCACGGCAATGACTACGAGGCCGGCATCAGCGAAGGCCTGGGCAGCCAGCTGCGCCTGGATGCGAACGGCTATGTGCGGACCGCCGAGAACTACGCCGACGATGACCAGCTGCTGGACACGGCCGTAAGCTTCCCCATCGCTTTCCGGAAGGCGCGGATCTACGGGGCGGAAGCGAAGCTGGAGCTGCCGCACTGGAAGGGCTTTTCCGGCTTCGGGAGCTACTCCTACCTGGTGGGCTCGGCTTACCTGCCGGTAACGGGCGGCCTTTTCTTAGGCGACGAAGCCAGCGCAGCCCTGAACCAGACCAGCGGGCGCTTTTGGGTGTCGCAGGACCAGCGCAACACGGTGCGCGCGCGGTTGCGCTACCAGCTCGCGCCCCGCGTGTGGGTCGCCGGTGGGGCCGAATCGGGCAGCGGTTTGCCGCCGGAGTTCGCCGGCGACTACCCCGCCGCCGTCGCGGAGTACGGGGCGGCTCTTGTGAATCGCGTCAACTTTGCCCGGAACCGGGTGCGGCCTTCGCTTGCGGCAGACGCCAGCGTGGGAGCCGATCTCATCCGGGCGGAGAGCCGCAGCCTGCGCGTGCAGGTGGACGGAGAAAACCTGAACAACCGCTTGAACCTGATTGACTTCGCGGGGCTGTTCTCCGGCAATGCGGTGGCCCCGCCGCGAAGCTGGAGCGCACGGCTGCGCTGGTCCTTCTAGGGCAAAGCCTTAGCCCAGGCGGGCCAGCATGTCCTCGGGCGTCATCCGGATACAGGTGAAGATGGGCGTGTCCTTCAACGTGTAGGGGCTGATCTCGGTTTCACGCAGCTGCTGCACCAGGTCAAGAAAATCTTCGGGGTAGTTGGTCTCGAAGGCGACCACAAACTCCTGGTCGTCCAGGCCGAAAGAGTAGGTCGTGTTCAGCTTTACGCGCGGGTAGGCGTGGCCCACGCGAATGTGCTCATTCATCAGCCGCTGCCGTTCTTCCATCGGCAGCAGGTACCAGGACCGCGTCTTCCAGAAGGGATAGATGATGATGTACCGCTGACCGCCCGGGCGCAGAAAGCCGCGCGAGTCGGCCTGGCCTTCGTGCTCGTGGCCGATCAGGTACTGCGAGCGCTTGGTCATGGACAGAAAGCTGAACGGGGTTTCGAGGTAGCCGCCCAGCGGAGTGGCGAGCAGCTCGGCGCGCATCCCGTTCAGCTCGTCGACCGAGTAGCAGATGGTCCACAGCACCATGTCACAGTCGCCGCGCAGCCCCACAGTCGAGTAGGAAAGCGAAAGCATGCGCCCGGGCTGGTTCCAGCGCGTGATCACCTCGGCAAAAAGCCGTTTGTGCTCGGCGCGCTCCGCGGCGGGAAGACGCCGCCACTCGGGAAGCACCTTGTAAAAGGTGAAGCCGATGGTTTGGCGCTTGACCGGCTTTTCGCCGGCCTTCGCGGGCTGCCTGCCGGTGTCCTGCTGCGCTTCGGTTCCTTCCAGGATCTCGGGTGTCGCGACTGCGTCTGCCATGTGCTTCCCCTTTCGCGTCCCTCCCAGTTTATCGCAGCGGTGGAGCCACCGCGCCGGGCGGGGGAGGCTCTTTGCGACGCGTCAACGTCCTCCCTCGGGGCGGCAAGCGCCGGCTTCGCGCACCAGGGTTCCCTCCGTAATCTTGTTTGCTCGCACTCTCGCGGGTATGACTTTGTGGGAGCGGTCCCTTCCCTCCCGGGGCGGCGCCACGAGGGACTACCCCGAGGAACTATCCAAGGATGCGCATAGCCCGCTTCAACACTGGAACGATTCTCTCCTCCTGGTCGAACCTGGCCATGGCAGGGACACTCCGCTCCATGGGCCACGATGTGGTGGAAGGGCTCATCCCCACCGACGGAAACGGCGCCGTGATCAACAGGGTAAGCCAGGACCAGTTTCGCAGTGTCCGGGCGACGATGCCGACCCTGGAGCAGCTCGAAAACTGCGACGCCATCCTGGTTTAAGGCCCGGAGTACATCGCGCTCTGGCTCGACGCGCTCTACGGCAAGGATGCCTGGCGTAAGCTCCGCGCCACCAAGGTGGCGTTCTTTCTGGAGTCCTCGCAACGGGAAGACGTCCACTTTGATTACGGGCCGTTCCTCGACGCCTACGACGTGCATTTTTACCCCGACCCGCGCGATGCCGAGCGGCTTGGCGGGCGCCATATCCTGACCGCGGTCGACACGCGCATGTTTAAGCCCTGCGTGCATGAAGAAAAGCCGGACCACGCCTGCGACGAAGCTTGCTATGCCCGGCGCATGGGCGAGAAGCAGTACCCGGCGGCGTTTGTCGGCACGCTGTACCCAAAGCGCATGCAGTTTCTTGAGCGCTTGTTGCCCTTGATCCCGGAAGTCGGCTTCCGGGCCGGGGGCATTGCCGTGCGCGATCTCCGCGGCGAATGTCACCGCGAATGGGCGGAGCTGCTGGTCAGAAACCTGCGGGAGATGAAAGTGCACGTGGGACTGCCGAGCAACAACGCGCAGATGATGGTCGCGCGTCCTTTTGAAACCATGGCTGCGGGCACGTTTCTGCTGACGTACAAAACTGAGGACACCCTGTTTCGCGATGGGGAACACTGCTGCACGTACCAGCCTGACAAACCGGAAGAGCTTGCCGAGATGATTCGCTACTATCTCGCCCACGACAGCGAGCGGGAAACGATTGCGCAGGCCGGCTGCAAAGAAGTGCGCCAAAAGTACTCGCTCGAGAAACGCCTCGGCGAGGTCCTGGCGATCGTGCGCGCGCATTGAGGCAGGCCTCGCGCACCGCCGATCTGCCGCACTGAAGGTGCGGCAACAAACAAGCTGCAGCCCGCCCCGGACTGAGCAGCGCCCGGGTGGCCTTACTCGACCATGATCATGACCTCGGTCGACTTGATCAGTGCCGTCACGGTATCGCCCTGCTCGAGCCCAAGTTCCTCGACGCTCTGCCGGGTGATCACGCTTTCGAGCAGATTCTCGCCCACGCGCACCGTGACCTTGGCTGTGACGGTACCGAGCACGATCTCTTCCACTGTGCCGCGCAGCTGGTTGCGCGCGGAAATCTTCTTGTTCTGTCCTTGGACTAAAGTCATCACGATCCTCGGTCCTTGAGATGCAGCCGCGCCGGGGGCGCACGGTATACTGCCCGGGCATGTCAGAGAAGATCATTGCCGCGCTCGCCGGCTTCATCACGGCGATCATCGCCGCTTCCGGGTACCTGGGCATCGCACTGCTGATGGGCATCGAGTCGGCCTGCGTGCCGCTGCCTTCAGAGATCATCATGCCCTTTGCGGGCTACCAGGTGTACCTGCACCACCTGACGCTTTGGGGGGTGGCGACGGCGGGTGCGCTTGGCTGCAACCTGGGTTCCGTGGTGGCCTACTGGGTGGGCGCCTATGGCGGGCGGCCTTTGGTAGAGCGCTTTGGGCGCTATGTGCTGCTCAGCCGGCGCGATCTGGACCGCACCACGCGCTACTTTGAGCAGTACGGCGGCATCACGGTGCTGCTGGGCCGCCTGCTTCCGGTGGTGCGCACCTTTATCGCACTGCCTGCCGGGATCGCGCGCATGCCGCAACTGCGCTTCCACGTGTACACCTTTCTCGGCTCCTGGCCGTGGTGCTTTGCCCTGGCCTATGTCGGCATGAGACTGGGCGAGCACTGGGATACCGATCCACGGTTCAAAGCCGCCTTCCACCGCTTCCATCTCGCGGTCGAGCTTGCCATCCTCCTTGGCCTTGCCTGGTTCGTGTGGAGCCACGTGCGGCGAGGGCGGGACAGCCACCAGGTCGCAGCTCTCTAGCACAGCCCCGGGGTATTTGCCAAAGCCCTCCTGCAAAGGTGACACTTGTCTGTTTGGGGACAAGCCCCGAAAGCGACTTTGTGTGGGGAAGGACGGAAATACAAGGAATGGAAACAGCGAAGCCCAAGCAGCCTACCGGCAAGCTTGGGGTCATGACAGTAGGGATGGGCGCGGTCGCAACAACTTTGATCGCAGGCGTCGAAGCAGTGCGTCGCGGATTGTCCAAGCCCATCGGCTCGCTTACGCAGATGGGGCACATTCGCCTGGGCAAGCGAACCGATGAGCACTCTCCCTTGATCCACGAGTTCGTTCCGCTCGCCTCGCTCGACGACATCGAGTTCGCAGGCTGGGATATCTTCAACGTCAACATGTACGAGGCCGCAAGCACTGCGAACGTGCTGGAACGGTCCCATCTGGAAACGATCCGGCCCTTTCTCGAAGCGATCAAGCCGATGCCGGCGGTTTTCGACCAGCACTACGTAAAGCGGCTCAGCGGCACGCACGTCAAGACCGGCCGCTCCAAGTGCGATCTGGCCCAGCAGGTGCGGTCCGACATCCAGCAGTTCTCGGCCACCGTGGACCGGGTCGTTGTGATCTGGTGCGGTTCCACCGAGATCTTTATCGAACCGGCCGCGGTGCACGCGACGCTGGCCTCCTTTGAGGAAGGGCTGAACAATGACGACCCGGCCATCGCACCCTCGCAGATCTATGCGTACGCCGCGCTGATGGAAGGCGTTCCTTTCGCGAATGGCGCGCCGAATCTGACCCTGGATCTGCCCTGCATGGTCGAGCTGGCCCGCAAGACCCACACGCCTATCTGCGGGAAAGACTTCAAGACCGGTCAAACCTTTATCAAGACCGTGCTGGCTCCGGCGTTTAAAGCGCGCATGCTGGGTGTCGCCGGCTGGTACTCGACCAACATCCTGGGCAATCGCGATGGCGAAGTTCTGGACGATCCGGAGTCCTTCAAGACCAAGGAAGAGTCCAAGCTGGGTGCGCTTGAGTACATCCTGCAGCCCGAGTTATACCCTGACCTGTACTCGGATATGTACCACAAGGTGCGCATCAACTATTACCCGCCCCGCGGCGATAACAAGGAGGGCTGGGATAACATCGACATCTTTGGCTGGCTCGGCTATCCGATGCAGATTAAGGTGGATTTTCTTTGCCGCGACTCGATTCTGGCGGCGCCGCTGGCACTGGACCTGGTGCTCTTCATGGACCTGGCGAAACGGACGCCGGAGCTCGCCGCCGCGGGCATCCAGGAGTGGCTCAGCTTTTACTTCAAGGCTCCCCAAACCGCTGAAGGGCTTTACCCCGAGCACGACCTGTTCATCCAGTTGATGAAGCTCAAAAATACCCTGCGGCACATCATGGGAGAAGACCTGATTACCCATCTTGGGCTCGAGTATTACGAGTAAGTCGCGCGCCCGCACGCGCTTGTCAGTCATTCTCCTGCTTCGCACGCGGGCGAAGCGAACCTCCGGCGGACGTAGCCGGTAAGGACCGCGTTGCTTACATCCAAGGCCCGGGCTACGTCCACAACCGTGGCTTTCGCGGGCCCCAAGCGACCGATTCCCTCTGCAGCCGCGGCCAGGATGCGCTCGCGGAACAGCGGAGGATCAGCCGGAGGCATGGAAGCCGCTAGGCAGGCGCTCCGGCGCGAGTGGTTCGTTTGCCGGCGCGCAGGCCGCGCCCGGAAAGCCTTTCAGGATCAGTGGCCCACCGGCGGCGCGACCGCGGCGATCGTGTCCAGCTCTGCCAGCAGGTTTGGAGGCAGCGTGAGCCGGCCGGCTTCGAGGTTCTCCTGCAGGTGAGCTACCGACGAAGTGCCGGGGATCAGAAGCACGTTGGGGGAGCGATGGAGCAGCCATGCGAGCGCGACCTGCGTGGGGGTCGCCCCCAGCAGACCCGCAACCGCCGACAAAGTTGCAGATTGCAGGGGATTGAAGCCGCCGAGCGGGAAGTAAGGAACGTACGCGATGCCGTCTCGCGCCAGGTCGTCGATCAGGGCTTCATCGTGACGATGAGCCAGGTTGTAGTTGTTCTGCACACATACGATCTCGCAGATCCGGCGCCCTTCGGCCACCTGCGTGGGCGTGACGTTGCTCAGGCCGATGTGCCGGATCAGCCCCTGCTGCTGGAGCTCGGCCAGCGTGGTAAGGGGCCCCTCAAGCGAACCCTCGCCGGGACCGCGGGTGCCGAACATGCTGCGCAGATTGACCACTTCCAGCGCGTCGAGCCCCAGGTTGCGCAGATTGTCGTGCACCGCTTGGGTCAGCTCTTCCGGCGAAAGAGCCGGAAGCCACGATCCATCCTCGCCGCGCCGGACGCTGACCTTGGTGACCAGGACCAGATCCTCAGGGTAGGGCGACAGGGCCTCGTGGATGATCTGGTTGGTGATATGCGGACCGTAGAAGTCCGAGGTATCAATGTGGTTTACCCCGGCAGCAACGGCCTCCCGAAGAACAGCCACGGCAGCGGCGCGGTCCTTGGGCGGACCAAAAACACCCGGCCCGGCCAGCTGCATGGCACCGTAGCCGATGCGTGCGACGGTCCTGGACGTACCGGGAAAAGTGAACCGGCCGCCTAATGCTTGCTCCTGCATCCACGCACTCCTTTACTGGACAACATCTGCATGGTACCCCTGTTTGGTCCCAACTATCGACTTTCGACACCTGAAACGCAGGAGGGCCTTCACCCAGCTTTCGCTCCAGAGCGAGCCGCGCTTGGGGCCGGATGCGCGGGCGAAGGAAACGGAGCTGGCTACGATACCCTGCATGCACCGCTCGGCTGGGACGCCGCCTCCCTTCTCCCTGTTCGGCCTGTGTGTGCTGCTGGGCGCCGCCGTATCCGGGTCAGGGCAGGCGCATACTCGAAGCGGACCATTCTGATCTACCCATCAAACCAGGCGATCGCCGAGTGCAAGATGGTGACCAACAGCTACGGCGCCGAGTTTGGGCAGGCGTCGGGGCAGTTCTTAGCATGATCACGCGCAGCGGGAGCACTTGCTACCAATCGCAAGCGGGCATTGTATGGTGTGCGCGCCCACGCGGCAGGGCCGCCCTGCCGGATCCGGCCGGGAAGTCTGCTAGGCCACGGGCACAGACTTGACCAGATTGCGAGGGCGATCAACATCGATCCCGTGGGTCAAGGCGACATAGTAGGCGAAAAGCTGCAGTGGAACGACTTCGAGCAGCGGCAGCAGATGCTCCGGGGCCGGCGCTACCTCGATGCTTTCGCGCACCAGCGGCCGGACCGTCGTGTCCCCGCGATTGTTCAGGGCCAGAAGAGACGCCCCCTGCCCTTCGAGGATGCCGAGCAGCTTCGAGGTACTCGCATAGCGGCGCCGCGAGTCCTGGTCGTCGGGATCATACGCGGCAAGAACCACCAAAGGAACCTGGTCGCTGACCAGCGCGTTGGGCCCGTGCAGTACCTCGCCCGATGGGTAGCCTTCGGCGTGCACATACGAGCTCTCCTTGAGCTTGAGCGCCCCCTCGCGCGCCAGCGGGTAGTGAATGCCTCGCCCCAGAAACAGGTAACTCGCCGCGCCTCGAAATGCTTCCGCGCAGGCCTCCGCGCGCTCCGCCCAGCCCGGCAGCGCTGCCGCCATGACGCCGGGGATCGCCCGCAGGGCGCCGAGATGCCCGGAAACGGCAGCAGGGGACAAGCAGTTTCGCGCTTCCCCGGCGGCAAGCGCCAGCAGGTACAGCAGAGCGAGCTGATTGGTAAAGCTCTTTGTGGCCGGGATGGCGTGCTCCACGCCAGCTTCGGTACACAGTGCCACGTCTGCCTCGCGCATCATCGTTGAGTCCGGCACATTGGTGATGGCGATGGTAGGCTGCCCATGCTCCTTCGCCGCTCGCATGGCCGCAAGCGTGTCGGCGGTTTCGCCCGACTGCGAGATCACCAGCACCACCGCCGAAGGCGTTGTGTTGCTGGTCCGGTAAAAGTATTCGCTTGCGTATTCCACGTCGACAGGGAGGCCGCTGAAGTCCTCGAAGCTGATTTCCGCAATCAAGCCGGCATGCCGGCTCGAACCACTGGCGATGATGACCAGCGAGGAAGCCCCGGCAAGCAGCCGCCGCGCCGGGGCGAACACGTCTTCCCGCAGCCGCTCTCCATCCGCTGCCAGGGCGAGGAGCCGCCGCAGCGCTTCTGGTTGCTCAAAAATCTCCCGCAACATGGCATGCTTCATGGCGCTCTCCCCCAGCTTCCGCGTCGCCTGGCCCCTGCCCCCGGGCAAAGCCCTCAAAAGAAACCCTTACCCATCGCCGCTTAGCGGCCACGCGCTTCTGCCGCCAGCACCAGCTTTTCGATGGAAGGCAAAAACGTAAACCTCACCAGCGCCGTGTTGTGCGCGGACCGGGTAAGCAGTGCATCGGCCCGCTCTGCCCAGCCGGGAGGCGGCGCGGTGCGCGTGTCCACAAAGGTCAGGGCCTGGGCCCCGACCGCGCCCAGCTCTCCCAACTCGACCGCGAGGGGTTCGATATCGTTGAGGCGCGGCGTTTCGCGGGCAAGCTGCAGCAACGCCGGCGCGTTTCTTTGCCAGGCAAAAAAGCGCTCCTCGAGGTCAGCGATGGCTTCCCCACGGGTCGGCGGAAAGCCCTCCGGCACATCGCCGCTTGTGTCCGGGCTGTCTTTTCCTCCGGCCGGCAGCCGTACATCGCCGGCAACGGCGTCTACATCGCCGGCCATCGCCTGACGCGAAGGCGGGTCGGCTACCACGGCGTCTACCAGGCGGTCGAGCGAGTTGTACGCGTCGGTGTGCTGCTCTTCCTCGCGATCGCTGAACGATACCGGTTCCGTTACCGACGCCAGCAGCTCGAGCGCTTCCGGGTGCAGTGTGCCGGCCAGGTTGCGCCGTAGCTGCTGCGGACCCGAGATATGGAGCAAACCCACATCCTCCAGCTCGAGCGACGCGCGGCGCAGCCGCTGGTACAGATAGGGGAGGTCGCGATTGCTTTGCGGAGACCAGAAGCGTTCGGCGACGGCAAGCGTGCGTGGCCATACCCGGCTATCCACGGTTTCCGGGTCGAGCTGCTCGGCCCACATGCAGACTTCGCCCCCCAGAACCAGCGTTTGCTGCCCGGCATCGAGCTTGGTGTCTGCCGGCAGCGGGTCCGCAAGAAACATCTGCGCCGAAGACTTCTGCGCGTCGAGATAGTAGGGCGCCGACAGAATGCCCTCGTACCCCTGCCTGGCACCGGCAGCCAGTGACTCTTCGCCGCGCCAGCTTTGGATGACGATGTCCTTGGGCAGTGCCGGGTTGAGGATCTCGTCCCAGCCAATCATGCGTTTGCCGTGCCGCTCGAGGATAGGCAGGAGCCGCTGGTTGAAGTATGCCTGCAGCTCGGGGGGCCCGGCGAAGCCCCGCCGCTGCATAAACGCGCGGATACGCGAGTTGGCCATCCACCCGGTGCCCGGCGTTTCGTCTCCGCCGATGTGGAAGTAGGCGTCCGGGAAGATCCCGCTCATCTCGCCGATAAAGCCGTCCAGAAACTTGTACGTACTTTCGCGGGGCGGGTCGAGCTCCGCCACGGGAATGCCAAACGTTGTCGGCAGCGCCCGGATGTCCTCACCGGAGCCGATCTCCGGGTAGGCCAGGATCCAGCTGGTGCTGTGGCCCGGCATGTCGAACTCCGGCACAACACGGATGCCGCGCGCCCGCGCATAGGCGACGATGTCGCGCATCTGCTCCTGCGTGTAGAAGAGACCGCCCGAGCCGACGGAGGTCAACCTGGGGAACCTGCGGCTTTCCGCGCGAAAGCCCTGGTCGTCGGACAGGTGCCAGTGAAAGACGTTCAGCTTGGCAACCGCCATGCCGTCGAGCGTGCGCTTGATGACCGGCAGGGGCTCAAAATGCCGGCTTACGTCGAGCATGAAGCCACGCCATCGAAAGCGCGGCGCATCGTCGATCGTGATGGCCGGCAGCACGCAGGCCCCGCCCACATGGCTTGCCAGCTGCAGCAGCGTTTCCATGCCGTGCATCGCGCCCACATCGGTTGCAGCCGTCAACTGCGCGCCTGCAGGGGTCACGTCGAGCTTGTAACTTTCATCCTCATCGAGGCTCTGCACGGCCTCGCCTTCCCGGGCAACCTCGATGGTCAGCGTGGCGCGACCCGAGGCCGGCCCGTTGACCGAACGCAGCACGTCCCCTCCGCAAGTCCGGTCCAGCCGCACCAGCATGCGATGCGCTGCATCGAGCAGCCGAGTGTCCGCGGTGAGCGCACCCGGAGCCCCGTTGCGGGCGAAGGCCACGGTGAAGTGCGACAGCCCATGCACGGGCGTCACGGTCAAGCTGCCGTCCGCCCGCTTGGCGGAGGCGGGCATGGGCATCAGCGCGATCTGCTGCGCACTTGCTGCCGCTGCGCCCACGCAGGCCAGCACCACGGAACCGAAGAATCTCCACTGCATGCGCAACGTTCGCCTTTCCTTACCGGAACAGTGTCCAGCCTGTTCGTTCCAGGTTCCAGATCATTAGCCCGGCGCTCGCCGCTGCGGCCGTAAACAGCAGCGCCGCCATCGCTGCATGGCCGAAGAGCAGCTCCCCTAGGCCGAACAGCATGCAGTAGACAAGCAGCAGTCCCAGCACCCAGAGCAGCGTCGAGAAGGCAAGCAGGTTCCCGGGAGCATGCCCGGCAGCGCGCTGCCACTGCCGCCAGCCTGGTCCGGCCGGATGCACCTTTGCGTAGAAGCTGTTGAGCTTTTCCTCGGGTTCTGGCTTGGTCGCCATGGTGGTTACCAGCCACGTCACCGTGGTGAAGGCGGTAGCCAGGCAGAGGACCCACGCGAAGCCGTGCGCATCATCCGGGTTCAGTGGCCCGGCGGGCAGCAGCGGATCGTGCGCGCGCAGGCGGTCCGCCACCCAGGTCGCACCCTTTGACTGCAGCCACAGTGATGAGGCGGCAGCGGCAAGCATCGCCGAGATTTCTGTCCACGCATTGATGCGCCACCAGAACCAGCGCAGGATAAACACCAGACCCGCACCCGCGCCGAGCGCCATCAGGAACTTCCACGCACCGGCGATGGACGTCATGTAGAAGGTCGCGACCGCCGAAGTCAAGGTCACCAGCAGCGTCGCCCAGCGCGAGGCAACCACGTAGTGGCGATCGCTTGCCTGCTTGCGCAGGAAGCGGCGGTACACATCGTTGATCAGGTACGACGCGCCTAGATTCATCTGGGTCGCGATGGTGGACATGTAGGCCGCGGCAAAGCCGGCCAGCATCAGCCCGCGCAGGCTGTGCGGCAGGTAGCGATTCATGACGAGGATGTAGGCGCCTTCCTTGTCGGGCGCGTCGGGCAGCACCGCGAGCGCGACCAGCGCGGTGAGCACCCACGGCCAGGGGCGAAGCGCGTAGTGCGCCACGTTAAACCAGAGCGTCGCCGCGACGCCGTTCTTTTCGTCCTTGGCCGAGAAGATGCGCTGAGTGATGTAGCCGCCCCCGCCTGGCTCCGCGCCCGGGTAGGAACTGGCCCACCAATTGACGCTGAGCAGGACCAGGAACTGCAGGAAAAACGGCCCGCGGCTTGAGGGGATAAAGGCGAGCGTCGAGAAGCCGCGCGCCTGATCCATGGACTGGATCTTCGCGGTGAGCGCATGCATGCCGCCCGCTGCTTCGACGGCAAAGTAGGCAAGCAGGATCACCATCGAAAGCTTCAGCACAAACTGGATCAGGTCTGTCCACAAGACGGCCCACAAACCTGACACGGCGCTATAGATCAGCGTGATGCCCAGGCAGATCATGACGGCGTTCAGTTTGCCGAGCCCGATGGTCAGGTACAGGATCTTCGCCATCGCCAGGTTGACCCAGCCCATGCTGATCGTGTTCACCAGGAAGACAAGATACAAGGCCCGAAAGCCGCGGAGAAAGGCGCCCGGCTTGCCCGCGTAGCGAAGTTCGATAAACTCCATGTCCGTGAGCACTTCAGAGCGACGCCAAAGCGGGGCAAAGAAGAAAACGGTGAGCATGCCGGAAAAGGCGAGAGACCACCAGACCCAGTTGCCGGAGATGCCCTGGCGGTAGATGAGCCCGGTGACCACGAGCGGCGTGTCGGCGGCGAACGTGGTAGCGACCATGGAGGTCCCGGCGAGCCACCAGGGCACACTGCGCCCCGACAGAAAAAATTCGCCGATGTCGGTGCCGGCCCGGCGCGAAAAGTAGAACCCTATCCCGAGATTGAGTGCGAAATACGCAACAATGACCAGCCAGTCGCTGGAGGTGATCTGCATGCACCATCCCCTTGCAGAAATCGGACTCCAGCCAGGGAAGCTGAAACGTCAGCCTACACGAACAGCGCGCATTGCGGTCATCTTTGCTTGGAAGCTTTGTGGCGCGAGTAGCTGCCGGAGTGCCAGGCAGGAGTCTCAGGCTCCGTGCCGCTTGGGCGTAGAGCTGTTCCGCTCTCGCTCGCTGCTACGGCTGGGTGGGAGCGGGCTCTTCTTTCGAAGCGTTCTCGCTGCGGAACGATCGGGGCAGATCCGATTCTTTGAACTGGATCCCCTCGTCCATCAAGCGACGGGCAATCTTTGCGAGCAGCTCGCGGGCCGCGGTGATCTTGTTTGCCGCTGCTTCGCGGGCTGCCGGGGTATCAAACACGTCGTACTTCTGTAAGTGTGCGAGCTTGCGATCGAGCAGGTCGATGTCCTCGTGCACAGATTTCAGGTAGTACTTGTCTTGCACTTTGGCTGGTTTGTGCATCGTGTTCTCCTCGTCCCGGCTCACCGACAGATACCAGGGCTTGCGACATGTCCTCAAATGGGGGCGACCGTCTTGGGATCACCCCGTTTGTTGCTTCCTAAGCCACCTGGACGTTCTCTGCCTGCAGGCCCTTGGGGCCCTTGGTCACATTGAACGTAACGCTTTGCCCTTCCTGCAGCGAGCGAAACCCGTTTGACTGGATCGCGGTGTGGTGAACAAACACATCCTCACCCGTGGCGCGGCTCAAAAAGCCGAACCCCTTTGCGTCATTGAACCACTTCACTGTTCCCTGCTCCATAATCCCTGTTCCTTCAACCACAGATGTACCGCGAATGCAATTTGGAATGATTTGCGAGTAGCGCGGACGGAACAAGCAAGTAGACCAGAACATACTTCACGATCACCCTCAGTCTACACCCGACTGCTGAGCGGAAAGCAGGAATCGGGCCCGGCAGCGTCCGGAGACGGAGCAGGGGCCTCCACCCAAGGGTGGACCGAGGATCGATCTCCGGGTTGGCGACGCGGGGCGTCATCGCGCGTACTTTCATTAGTGAACGTACGCTCTCCAGCGCCCCCACAAGGGGCGCTCTTTTTTGCCTTTTACCGGTCAACCACCGAGTAGTCATGTTTTCAGCGGTCAACGACCGCATAGTCAAAGGTAAAGCGGCCCAGCTGGATCGACCCGTGCGGCGCCGGCCAGATGCGCAGCTGCTCCACCCGGTGCTGTGCTTCGTTTCTTCGCGCTTCCACCTGCACCACGGCTTTGCCGGTGGCAGCTTCCGAGATGGTGACCAGCAGATCCTCGGCGGCACGGGTCCAGCCCAACAGGTAGCCGCCCGGCGGCAGCACGGCGTCGCCGATCCGCACCGGCGCCTGCAGCAGCAGGTAGTCCGCGTACTTGCCGTTGGCCGAGTAACCGGCCGTGATCAGCACCACCCCCGCAATCAGGCGGCCATGCTCGTCCACGGCACCCGAAGCGCTGCTCATCTCCGTTTCGATCCGTTCCGCAATCACCGGAGCGCGGGCGGGAAGCGCCGCGGCAAGCTCAGCCGCCGTTGCCGCTCGCCAGGTCGCGGCCCAGGCTGCCGGGCACGCCAGCGCCCAGGCAAGCGTGGCGAGAAGTGTGCTGCGCCGTACCCTAGTCAAGGTGAACAATTCCTCTCTGGAGCGCGGTGGTCGCAGCCTGGGTTCGGTCCGTTACGCCCAGCTTGCTCAGCAGGTTGTTGATGTGCGTCTTCACGGTAGCTTCCGAGATAAACAGCGCCGTGCCGATCTCCTTGTTGCTTTTCCCGGCAACAATCAAGCGCAGCACCCCGGTTTCGCGCTCGGTCAAGGCCGGGCCGGCCAGCCGCTCGGCCAGCCGCTCGGCCACTGCCGGCGGGATGCGCGACTTGCCCCGGTGCACGGTCCGGATCGCGTCCACCAGCTCATTGGCGTCCATACCCTTGAGCAGGTACCCGCGCGCGCCGGCCTGCAGCGCCCGGTAGATATCTTCATCGCCGTCAAAGGTGGTCAGCACGATGATGCGCGCTTCCGGGTACGCCTGGCGGATCTTGGTCGTCGCTTCCACGCCGCCCAGCACGGGCAGGCGCAGGTCCATCAACGTGATGTCGGGCTGGTGCCGGGCATACAGGGCAACTGCCTGCGCGCCGTCCGGCGCTTCCGCGACCACCTCAAAGTCCGCGACGGTGCGGAGCAAGGCAACAAAACCCTGCCGGACGATGCCGTGGTCTTCGACGATCATGATGCGCACTTTTTCGCTCACCCTGGCCCCTTTCTTCCTGCCCGCCGGAGGTCGAGCCGGAGCGTGACCACGGTGCCCGGCTCACGCGCTCTGATGTCGAGCATCGCATGGATGCGGGCGGCCCGCTCCTGCATGCCCTGCAGCCCAAAGTGCCCGCGCTCCGAAATGGGCACGGCGCCCGGCTCAAAGCCCACGCCGTCATCCTGGACGCGCAGCAGCAGCGAGTCGGCGTCGTAGCTCAGCGCCACGGATACCAGGCTGGCCTTGGCATGCGCCAGCGCATTCGCAACGGCTTCCCCGGCGATGCGGAGGATTTCTTTCTCGAAAGAGCGCGCGAGCGGCCGGTAGCTGCCGTGCACCATGAACTTGACCGTGGTCGCGCTGTGGGCCGGCTGGCGAAGCTGGTGCGCAAGCAGCGCCGGGAGCGTCCCTGATTCGGTGCGGAGATCCCAGATGGACGACCGGGCTTCGTCGAGGCCCTCGCGGACCAGCGCCTTGGTCTGCCGCAGCTGCTCGGCCGCTGCTTCCGCCGAGCTCGCGAGCAGCCGCTCGGCCAGCTCGATCTGCACCGAGATGGCCACGTAGCCCTGCGCCAGCGTGTCATGAATTTCGCGCGCGATGCGGCCGCGCTCAGCCAACACCGCGCGGTACTGCGCCCTTACCGTGCGCACCCGCCAGCCGTAGACTGCGTAGCCGCTGCCGCCCAGCAGGAGCGCGAGCAGCCCGTAGAACCACGCGGTCTGGTAGAAAAAAGGCGCGACCGTAAAGCCGGCCTCAGCCGGACGGAGACTCCAAACCCCGTCGTTGTTTGCGCTCATCACCAGGAACCTGTACCGGCCCGGCGGCACGTTTGTGTAGAAAGCGGTTCGGCGCGTCCCGGCATCGACCCAGGCCTTGTCAAAACCCTCAAGCAGGTAGCGGTAGCGCACCTTGGTGGGCGCGACAAAGCTTAGCCCCGCATACGCGATCGCGAAGCGCCCGCGCCCGGCCGGAACCTGGATCGCGGCGCCGCGGGCCACAGCCGGGCGGTCGTCGACCGAGACGGCTTCGATCACGGTAAGCGGCGGCACCGTGTTGCGCAGCTGTGCCGAAGGATGCACAATCGCTGCCCCATTGAGCGTGGCAAACCAGAGCGCCCCATCGTGCGCGCGCCAGGCTGCCGGATGGCCGCCGCCGCTTGCTTCACGGATGCGCATCCCGTCTGCTGTGCCATAGTGCTGCACCGCGAGCGGCCCGGGGCTGCCGGCTGCCTCCCTGCCGAGCGCGGCGATGCCCACCCGGTCAACGCCCGTCCGCGAGCTCAGCCACAGATTTCCGCCGCCGTCCTCCAGCATGCCGTAGATGGTCGCCGGCAGACCGGTCTTCGCCGGGGGAAAGGCGGTCCAGCGGTTCCCCCGCAGGCAGCTCAGGCCGGTGCCGTTGGTGCCCACCCAGAGCGCGCCCTGCGCGTCCTCAAGCAGTGCCGTCGTCGCGCTCGCGGAGCCGCCTGCCGCAACAAAACCATCCCCGGTCATCCGGCTCAGGCCGCCCAGCGTACCCACCCAGAGCTCGCCATCCTTGCGGCGCAGCATGGCTCCGATCAGGTCGCTCGGCAGCCCGTCCAGGGTCGAGTAGGAGCGGAAACCCCCACCCTGCCAGTGCGAAAGCCCATTGCGCGTCCCGATCCACAGCGAACCATCCCGGTCGGCGTACAGCGAGCGCACAAAATCGTCCGCCAGACCGTCCGCAGTCGTGAAAACGCGCGTTTCGCTGCCGCGCACGCGCACCAGCCCTTCCGGCGTGCCCACCCACAGGCTGCCTTCGGCTTCAGCCAGCGCCAGCACCACCCGGCTGGGCAGCTTCCCTGCAAACGGGGCGACCTCCCCGGCGCGCACGCGGTCCAGACCGCCGCCGCTGGTACCGAGCCATACCGTGCCCGCACCGTCCTCAAAGACGGCGCGAACCAGGCCCGCGCTGAGGCCGTCCGCGGTCCCAAGCGTGGAAAAGGCCTGCTGCCGCAGCACCGCCAGTCCGGCTGTTTCCGTGCCGAACCACATGCTGCCTTCACGGTCCTCAAATGTGGTGAGCACGCCAGCGAGTGACGGCCTGCGCGCATTGGGCTCAACCTTGCTCCCGGTGACGCGAAACACACTGTCTCCGGCCACCCACAGCGCTTGTTCGCGATCCAGAAACAGGCTGCCGATCCGCACGCCGGCAAGCTCGCGCACAGACCGGATGACGCCGCCCGCGAACGACGCGAGCCCGTCGCTGGTGCCGATCCAGACCCGGCCGTCCGGCGCGGCGACGAGCCCCGTGACATCGCTCCCTGGCAGCCCGTCGCCGGGGCTGAAGCGCCTGCTGCCACCCGGCCCAACGACAGCAAGCCCGCTGGCGCCGCCCACCCACAAGCGGCCGTCCGGGGCTGGGGCGATGGCCTGGATGGCCCCTACCTCGGGCACGGTGAGTCGCCGTCCGGCTCCGGCCAGGCTTCGGAACGCCATGACGCCCCGCGACCCGGCCAGGGCAACCGTGCCGTCGGCGCTTTCCGCGGCGAAACTTGCCCCTTCGGCGAACCCCAGCTGCTCGGTACCCGCGATGGCTTTGAAGCGGCCTCCCTGGAGCAGCGCCGCGCCGCCCGGGGTTTCCGCGAGCAGCTCGCCCGCGCGGCTCGAGAAGAGCGACAGCACATCGGCCGACGGCAGCCCTTGCCCCGCGCCGTAGGCTGCGAACAGCTCCCCGCGCACGCACACCAGGCCCGCGGGCGTGCCGGCCCACAGCAGACCCGCGCTGTCGCGTATCAGGGTCTGGATCAGGTCGCTTTGCAGTGCCGGGGTGTTGGCGGTGTCGAAGACCCGGAACTCTGTCCCGTCGAAGCGCACCAGGCCGCCTTCGGTCGCGATCCACAGAAACCCGTCCCCGGTTTGCACGATGCCATGTACGGTGTTCTGGGGCAGGCCGGCCTCGCTGCCCCAGATCTGTTCACCAAACTCTTGCAACGGCTTGCCGGCGTCCAGGGCCCAGAGCTGCGCGCCCCCAAGCCAGAGCTGCGCGCCCCCAAGCAGGAAAAGCAGCACGGCGCACGTCCAGAACGCGGCAGGGAGGCGCCGAGCCGCAGTTTGATTCCGGTTACGGCTGAGCGGGGCCGGCCAGCCTGTTCTCGTGGTTTCTGTCGCGATCACGGTGCACGTACTGTTCACGATAGACCTGCCGTCCCCGGACGCCTTCGCTCTCCACCCTGGGGTGGAGAGCGGATCGCACCCAGGGATGGGTTCTTGCCCAGCACGGCGGCCCGGGGTGGAAAGGGCTTGCCCGGCCTGTTGGGGCAGCGATAGGTTAAATGGCGTCCCCTATGTTCATCGCGTCCATTCTGCGCAAGTGTGTGGTGTTCAGCTGCGTCCTGGGCGCGGCTGCATCGCTCACCTTTGTGGTGCGCGCAGGCACGGAGGCCGACACCAAGGCCGTGGATCCGGTTGCTGCCCGGGACGCGTACTCGACCAAAATCGCCGAGCACTACCAGGCTTCTTTCGGGACCGACAAGCCCTTTCTTCCTTCCAACGCAAGCACGGATACCGGCCAGTTCATCCCGGCCAGCAGCTTCCTGACCGCCTCGTACTGCGGGCACTGCCACCAGGAGTCGCACGCCGAGTGGCGGGAGTCCGCGCATGCCAACTCCTTCCGCGCCCCCTGGTACACCAAGAACGTGGACCTGCTCCGGAACCAGAAGGGCGTCGAAGCGACCCGGCACTGCGAAGGCTGCCACAATCCGATCGCGCTGGTCAGCGGCGCGCTGACGCCGGGTGGGCCGACCAACTTCAGCAAAGAGCGGCCCTTTGACAATGACGGCGTCACCTGCACGGTCTGCCACTCCATCCAGAAGGTGACCACGCGCGGCACCGGCAGCTATGTGATGGGCGTGCCCGCGGTGCTGGTCGACAAGCAGGGCCAGCCGATTACACGGCCGGTAAGCGACGCCGAAATCCTCGCCAACCTCGACCGGCACAGCGCGGCCGTGATGAAGACCTTCTACAAAACACCCGAGTTTTGCTCCTCCTGCCACAAGGCCGCGCTGCCGAAGCAGCTCAACGATTACAAGTGGCTGCGCGCTTTTTCGGTGTATGACGAGTGGCAGAACTCGTCGTTCGCCAAGCAGTCGCCTTTGCCCTTCTACAAGAAGGATGCGGTTTCGACCTGCCAAACCTGCCACATGATGCGCGAGCCGCTGGTCACGCGCGACTCAGGCGCAAAGGGCGGCATGCTGGCTTCCCATCGCTGGCTGGGTGCCAACACTCTGCTCCCCAAGGTGTACGGCTATGACGAGCAGGCCCGGCGCACGGTCGAGTTTCTGCGCAACGGGGTGTTCAACGTCGACATCTTCGCGCTGGAGCACACCGATGCGAGCGGCGCGCGCGTGGGCGATCTGATCGCCCCCCTGGGCACGCAAAGCTTTACGATCACGCCCGGCGAGCTGCTGACCACTTCCGTGGTGATCCAGAACAAGGGCATCGCGCACAGCCACGTACCCGAGCAGCGCGACATGTACGAAAGCTGGGTTGTGTTCACCATGAAGGATGCCGCCGGGCACACCGTGAGCCAGAGTGGACAGCTCAAGCCGGACGGCGAACTGGATGAACGCGCGCACAGCTTTACCAATCGGCTGATCAACAAGGACGGCGGGCTGAACAACCTCCACCAGGTTTGGAACAACCGCGTCGTGGCGTACAACAACACCATCCAGGCCGGGCGCTCGCAGGTGGTGCGCTACCAGATGCGCGTACCCGCGGACGCAACTGGGCCACTCACCTTGACCGCGTCCATTGAATACCGCCGCTTCGACCAGCACTTCATTGACTTCGGCATGGGCAAGCACTACGACATGCCGGTGGTTGAAATGGCCACGGCCTCGCGCACCCTCAACGTGGGCGCGAACCACCCTGATCAAGCGCCGGTCCCGGTGGTTGCGAAGATGGCTCCGGCGCCCACGCCGCCGCCCGTGCCGCTGTGGATGCGCTGGAACAACTACGGCATCGGGCTGCTTGACGGCCAGCAGTACGCGGCCGCGGTTGCAGCCTTTGAGCAGGTCATCCAGCTGCGGCCGGACTACCCCGACGCGTACACGAACGCGGGCCTGGTTGAGATTCTGTGGGAAAAGTACGAGGAAGCGCGCCCCCACCTCGAAAAGTCTCTGGCGCTTGCGCCCGACAACGCCCGCGCGCTCTACTACCTGGCGCTGGTCGAGCGCAATGAAGGCAATCTGGACGCGGCCATCGCCGACTTCCAAAAGGTGGTGGGGCAGTATCCGCTCGGGCGCGATGCGCATCGCGAGCTTGGCTTTTCCTACTACCAGGAGCACAAGTACGAACTGGCGCGCGCCGAGTATGAGAAGGTCCAGTCCATTGACCCCGATGACCTGGCCGCACACTACAACCTGGCGCTTGTGTATCGCCGGCTGGGGATGAAGGAGCAGGCCGCGGTAGAGGCTGCCTCCTTTGCCGACCAGAAAGACGACCCCAGCGCCAGTACGTTTGCGCTTGAGTTCCTGCGCAAGCACACCGAGATCTCAGCCGAAAGCGTGCCCTGGCACGCCCATGTGCTCAACGAAGAGCCTCCCGCCGCGCATGTGGCTCCCGGCGGCTCGCAGTAGCTGAGCCCAGGCAGAGCAAGCTGCTTCCGCTCCGCTCCAAGTGGCGGCGGCAATTTCACTCCCCTTTCATGAGAGCTGGTTATAAGCCATGGTGCGGGCGCGCGAGTGCCCCCGCGCGGTTCCCCAAAACAGAACAGGCAGGCTCACGCAATCAACAAAGGGATGGCTTTCATGAACATTCAATATTGGAGTAAGCGGTGCGCTTCGTTGGCGATGCTGGCCATGCTGCATCCCGGCTTTGCCCATGCGCAACAAGCGGCAAGCGCCGCGAAGCCGGCATTGACCATCGCTCCAAAGTCGAGCGATTTGGTCCAGCACTATGTCCTCAGCCCTCTTGCGGAAGCGCCGCTGACCGAGGCGCAAAAGCTTGCGCTGCTGCAGAAAAACATCAAGTACGTGTTTGTTCTTTTTCAGGAGAACCGCTCTTTCGACTTTTACTTCGGCACCTATCCGGGCGCGAACGGCTTGTACTCGCAGCCTGCCTCGGAAACACCCGGTCTCACGCAGCCCATCGTCAACACAGACGGCACGGTCGGCACGATCTCGGCATTCCGCATCCCGCTTAGCGTGACCGATGCGAACGGCAACACGGTGCCGATCTACCCGGCCGACACCGACTCGGTCAATCACTCGCACGCCGCGTACGAGACAAAGATCGACGTCAAGGGCGGCGTAACCAGGAACGACGGCTATGCGATCACGGAAGAAGGCATCACGCTGAACAATGGCGTGCCTTCCAAGGTGCCGACGCTTGCGCAAAAGCAGATGGGCGAGCTGGTCATGGGCCACGTGGATTGCAACACGGCGCCCATCCTGTGGAACTATGCCGATCGCTTTACCCTCTTCGACGACTTCCACCAGACTGTTCTTTCCGCATCGACTCCCAACGCGCTCGCGATGATCGCGGGCCAGTCCGGCGAAACGCAGTGGGTGAAGCATCCGACCGAGGCCACAACCTCGCTCAGCTCGAACGGCGTGCCCGTCATCAGCGACGGCGATCCGTTCTGGGGCTCGCAGCTCGATACCACTCCGGTTGCTACCAAGCAGCCGGCCAACCCGCCCAGCGCTTCGCCCGAGATCAATCTGACGTTCGCGACCCTGCCGCTTTCCTTCATGGGCTCCGCGATCCAGACCACGGTTCAGACCGATACACAACCGGCTGCCGATCTGACCGACGTTGAGAAGGACATCACGGAGATCGCCGGCAACGGGGTCAAGCCCACCAACTGGGGCTGGTACGAGCAGGGCTACGACCACGAATTCAACGATCCGGGCGCAACGGCCACCCATGCCGACTTCATCGCGCACCACGACGCGCCGCAGTACTTCGGGTACATCTCCAACAACCCCGCGGTGAGCTCGCACCTTCACGGGCTTTCGGACTTTGCCGAAGACGTTGCAAACAAGCAGCTCCCGGCGGCCGGGGGCGTGTTCTATGTCCGTGGCGGCTACAACAACCTCCAGGGACTCAGCCCGGTTGATCCGAATCCGAAGCTCGCGACCGTGTTCAACGGCAACGACGATCACCCGGGCTACTCGGATGTACAGATTTCTTCGGCTTTGCTGGCCGATGAGATCAACCTCATCACCACCAGCCCGTACTGGCCGCAAAGCGCCATCATCATCACCTATGACGAAACCGATGGCCTGTATGATCACGCTCCGGAGATCATCCGGAATTACGACCCGGAAGGGTATCCGTTGGACCAGGGTCCGCGTATCCCGACCATCGTGATCTCGCCCTACAGCGTGACGCACGCCATTGCGCATGAAGCGACAGAGCACAGCTCGATCATCAAGTTTATCGACCTGCTCTTTGGGCTTGAGCCGCTGGCCAACCTGCCCGACGAGAAGCAGGCGAAAGCAGACGGCTTGCTGATGTTCGGCCAGGCCTACCTGGGACCGGCAGACGCCGGGGTGGCGGGCGTCGGCAACCTGTTCACGGCCTTTGACAACAACCGCCTGACAGGTGCCGCGGCGCCGCTGCCGGCTGCCTACGCGCAAATCCCGGAAAACCTGGTCAACACCTTTCCGCAGGCGGGCAACAATGGCTGCCAGGCACTTGGCATCACGCCCACCGACGCCGGGCTGCCGAACAACGTCCCCGCCGACTTCAACCCACGCCCCAGCTCCACACCGGGCGTTCCCACCTCTGGCACCTGGACCCCCTAGCACCCCTCGCGTGAGGAGCACAACGTCAACCGGGGACCAGAACAACTGGTCCCCTCTTCTTGCGGAGAGCCTTTGCGTCCTTCCTTGCTTGCTCGGTACAGCCTGACAGCCTCGCTGGGGCTCCTTTCGGCACTCTGCGCCAATGCGGGTCCGGTTCTGGACAGGGTGCACGTGGCCCACGCACTTTCCTGCGGGGTCATCAAGGAAGAGGAGGATTATTCCCGCGCCACCGATCACGGCAACCGCGCTGCCTTTGACCTGGACATGTGCAAGGCCGTTGCGGTCGCGACCCTGGGGGTTGGCGCTCACTTCACCATCAAGGTTTTCCCGGACGAGCCCGCGGGCGTGCAGGCGCTCAAGCAGGGCCAGATCGACCTGCTGCCGACAGCCAGCCCGACGGTGATCCACTCGACCGCCGGCCTCGGGTTTGCGCCCATCACCTTTCACGACGGAGAAAGCCTGCTGGTTCCGAACAGCGCGGCGATCCACTCCCCGGCCGAGCTTGCCGGCAAGAAGATCTGCTTTGTCATCACCAGCGCGAGTGAAACAGGCCTGCGTACCTTTGCCGCCCGGGAGCACCTCAGCTACATCTGGTACCCGTTTTCAGAAGTGGGCGAGATGGAAGCCGCCTTTTTCACCGGCAACTGCGCGGCGATCGCGGGGGATGTGTCGCAGCTGGCAAACACCCGCGCCATCAATCGCGCGCGCGCAGGTGAGTTCACCATCCTGCCGGGGCAATTCCGCGCCGATCCGCTTGCACCCGCCTACATGGTGGGAGACGCCCAGTTTGCGGCCATCGTGCACTGGACGGTGGAAGCACTGATCGAAGCCGAAGCGCTCGGCGTCACGCAGGGCAACGTCGGCGCCATGGCGAAGAGCGAGGACCCGGAGATCCAGGAGCTGCTGGGACGGCCGCTCGGCACCGGCAAGCTGCTGGGGGTAGACACACGCTGGGCAGCGAACGTGATCCAGGCGACCGGCAACTATGGCGAGATGTTTGAGCGGGATCTGGGCGCGGGATCGCCGCTGCGCATCGACCGCGGCGCCGACCGGCTGTGGACGCAGGGTGGGGCGCAGTACAGCATCCCGCTCAACCAGAACTAGGCGCACGCGGGCTCGCGGGCTGCGCTTTGCGCCTGCGTGTCGGAGCGCGTGTAGGAGCGCGTGTAGGAGCGCGTGTAAGAGCGCTTTGAAGAGCAGGTGTGGGCGCGGTTATGGAAACGGCTGCCATCCTTGCTGCCTGGACTTGGGCGCAAGCCGCCTGCGGCGTCAGATACGCTCGGCGGCCCGCAGCGCCCCGATCTCCTCATCGGTAAACACGCGGGACCGGATGTGGAAACGCACTCCCTCGGGCCCTTCCAGCGAGAACATGCCTCCGCGGCCAGCGACAACATCCAGGATGAGCTGGGTGTGCTTCCAGTACGCGAACTGGCTGCGGCTCATGTAAAACGGCGTGCCGGCAACGGTGCCGACCAGCACGTCCTGGTCGCCGACCAGGAACTCGCCCCGCGGGTAACACATCGGCGAGCTGCCGTCGCAGCAGCCGCCGGACTGATGGAACATGAGCTCTCCGTACCGCGCGGAAAGCCTGTCGATCAGCCCCGCGGCGGCTTCGGTACACAGCACCTGCTCGGGGACGCTCATGGCCGGGTTCCAACCTCCTCAATGGCGGCGTGGGTTCTTTCTCCCCGGTCAGCTTTTGATTCAGCCTCCGGGTCAGCTTCCGGGGCTGCCGCGCGGAAGAAGCGGCGACCTCGTGCCCAGCGCCTCAAAAGAAGCCCAGCGCGTTGGGGCTGTAGCTGATGAGCTGGTTCTTGGTTTGCTGGTAGTGCTCGAGCATCATCTTATGGTTTTCGCGCCCGATGCCTGACTGCTTGTACCCTCCAAAGGCAGCATGCGCCGGGTACAGGTGGTAGCAGTTGGTCCACACCCGCCCGGCCTGCACTCCACGACCCATGCGGTAAGCGCGATTGATGTCCCGGGTCCACAACCCGGCGCCCAGCCCGTAGAGGGTGTCGTTTGCCAGTGCAAGCGCTTCGTCTTCGTCATGGAAGGTCGTGACCGAAACGACCGGCCCGAAGATCTCCTCCTGAAACACGCGCATTCTGTTGTGGCCCTTGAAGATCGTCGGCTCCACATAGTAGCCGCCTGCCAGGTCGCCATCCATCTGGGCGCGTTTGCCTCCGGTCAGCACTTCCGCGCCTTCCTGGCGGCCGATGTCGAGGTAGGAAAGGATCTTTTCCAGCTGTTCGCTTGAAGCCTGCGCGCCAATCATGGTGTCTTTTTCAAGCGGGTTGCCTTGCCGGATCGCCTTCACCCGCTCCAGGGCACGCTCCATGAAGCGCTCGTACAGGGTGTCCTGGATCAGCGCGCGCGAAGGGCAGGTACACACCTCGCCCTGGTTGAGCGCAAACATGGCGAAGCCTTCCAGCGCCTTGTCAAAGAAGGCGTCGTCTGCGTTGGCAACGTCCTCAAAGAAGATGTTGGGCGACTTGCCCCCGAGCTCCAGGGTGACCGGGATGATGTTCTGCGAGGCGTACTGCATGATGAGCCTGCCGGTCGTCGTCTCGCCGGTAAAGGCGATCTTCTGGATGCGCGGGCTCGAGGCCAGCGGCTTGCCGGCCTCCAGGCCAAATCCGTTTACTACGTTGAGCACGCCCGCGGGCAGGATGTCCTCGATCAGCTCCGTGAGCACCAGGATCGAGAGCGGTGTCTGTTCGGCCGGCTTCAGCACGACCGCGTTGCCGGCAGCCAGCGCGGGCGCAAGCTTCCAGGCAGCCATCAGCAGCGGGAAGTTCCACGGGATGATGAGGCCAATCACGCCCAGCGGCTCATGGTAGTGGTACGCAACGGTGGTGTCGTCAAGCTGCGAAATGCCGCCCTCCTGCGCACGGATGACGCCCGCGAAGTAGCGAAAGTGGTCGATGGCAAGCGGCAGGTCGGCAGCCATGGTCTCGCGAATGGGCTTGCCGTTGTCCCAGGTTTCGACCGTCGCCAGCATTTCAAGGTTTTCCTCCATGCGATCGGCAATGCGGTTGAGCATGCGGCTGCGCTCGGCCGGCGAAGTGCGGCCCCACGCGGCCCTGGCCGCGTGCGCGGCATCGAGCGCCAGGTTGATATCCGCCGCGTTCGAGCGGGGAACCCGGCACAGGACCTGGCCGGTTACAGGCGTCACGTTCTCGAAGTATTCGCCCGAAGAGGGCTCGACCCAGCGGCCGCCGATGTAGTTGCCGTACTGGGTGCGCAGCGTGACTGGAAAACCGTAGGTGCCGGGCTGAAGCGCTGTCGGAGTTGCCATGGTTTCTTTGCTCCTTTTGTTTCGAAAGTTGCCTGAGCTTGCTGGTGTGGTCACGGCCTGCTGGTAGCCGCCGGAAGCGTCCTCGGACGCGATTCTATGCCGACGCGCATAGCTTTGTCCCCGGGGGCAGGCATACTTGAAGGACGAAGGATTGGAGCAGAATGCCCCTGAACTGTGGAATTGTCGGCCTGCCGAATGTCGGCAAAAGCACTATCTTCAACGCCCTGACCTCGGCCAAAGCGCAGGCTGCCAACTATCCCTTTTGCACCATCGACCCCAACACGGGCGTGGTCACCGTGCCGGATGCGCGACTGCAAAAGATTGCGGCGTTGATCAAGCCCAAAAGCCTGGTTCCCACAACCATGGAGTTCATCGACATCGCCGGCCTGGTCGAGGGCGCGTCGAAAGGCGAAGGGCTGGGCAACCAGTTCCTGGGCCACATCCGCGCGACCGACGCGATCGCGCACGTGGTCCGCTGCTTCGACGATCCGGAGGTTGTGCACGTCGCGGGCCAGGTCAATCCCCTCCATGACATCGACATCATCAATACCGAGCTGCTGCTGGCCGATCTGGACACGGTCGAAAAGCGCTTCGCGAAAACCGAGCGGGCCGCCCGGTCCTCGACGGACCACCGGGTAAAGGCCGAGTACGTGGTGCTTCAAAAACTGCTGGCGGCGCTGAACGCGGGCAAGCCGGCACGCTCGGCTGAGCTGGCTGACGACGAACGGCTGATTGCGCGCGACCTGTTTCTGATCACTGCCAAGCCGCAACTTTACGTCGCCAATGTCGACGAAGCCGGCTTGGCTGCGGGCAATGCGTACACAGCCGCCGTGGAGCAGCGCGCGGGCGAAGAAGCCAGCCAGGTGGTGCGCATCTCGGGCGCGCTGGAAAGCGAGATTGCGCAGCTTGAGCCCGAAGAGCGGGCAGAGTTCCTGGCCGACATGGGACTTGCGGAGCCAGGGCTTGACCGGCTCATCCACTCGGCTTACCGCCTGCTCCAGCTGATCACGTACTTCACGGCCGGGGTGCAGGAAGTGCGCGGCTGGACGCTCCGGCGCGGTACCAAGGCTCCGGGCGCGGCGGGCGTGCTCCACTCTGACTTCGAGAAGGGCTTTATCCGGGCCGATTGCTACGCCAGCGACGACCTCCTTGCGCTTGGCAGCGAGCAGGCCGTCAAGGAAAAGGGCCTGCTGCGCTCGGAGGGCAAGGACTACGTCGTCAAGGACGGGGACATCCTGTTCTTCAAGTTCAACGTGTAAGGCCGGGGGCGCCTTTCCGGCCGGGGCGGCATCGCCGCATCTGTACAGGGATGGCAACCTACCGAAGCGGCGAAACCACTGTCCGTATCGAGCAGATCGAGCCTGCGGCGTCGGATACGCAGCCCGCCCTGATCCTGCTGCACGGGTCTGGAGGCGCGGTCGGCTACTGGGCTGCGCGCTTCGGGCCGGCACTGGCTGCGCTTGGCATCGGGCTTTACGCGCCCCACTACTTCGACAAGACCGGCACCGGGCGCGCAACGGCTGAAATGATTCTGGATGGCCGCCACTTCCCTGCCTGGCTCACGGCCATTGAGGATGCGGTCGCCTATGCCGCGACCCGGCCTTCGGTCGACCCGAAGCGCATCGCTGTCCTCGGGGTGTCGCTGGGCGGCTACCTGGCCGTGGCGCTGGCCACGCAGAACCCAACAGTCCGCGCCGCGATCGAGCTTTCGGGCGGGCTGCCGCCCGGCTGGGAGCACCAGCTGCGCTCGTCCATGCCGCCCATCCTGATCCTGCACGGAGCCGACGATACCGTGGTTCCCGTGACCGAAGCCTACAAGCTGGAGCGGCTGCTCACCGAGAAAGGGGCGCCCCACGAGATCGAGATCTTCGCTGGGGAAACGCACTGGTTTTCGCAAGCCGCGCAGCCCCGGCTGCTGATGCGCTGCGCCTCGTTCCTGTCCGGCCTGCTGTAGCGGCCTGCGGAGCGAAAAGCTAACCGCCGCTGCGCTTTGCCCATCTCACCACGGGGAAAGGCGGAAACAAAGCATGGCAGACAAGGAAGCAGAGCCGACACAGGAGCCGGCCGGATTTACCAGCCACACGCGCAGCCTGGCAAGCGAGTACGCCCATGAGCAGGGATGGGGGCTCAACGAGGAGGAGCGTACCCGGGTGGCAGGCGAAAAGCAGGACTTTGAGGGCGGCACAGACTACGACTACGGAGCGCGCGACTTTGGCGATACCGCGGTCGACACCAGCGCTGTTGTCCCTTCGCCGGAAGCCGAAGCCTTTCTGAAAGGCACGTCTGAGGCGACGACCGAGGACGCGACCGAAAGCACGACCGAGACCACGCCCGAAAACACGACGGGCAAAGGAGACTGAGGATGTCCCAAACCAAAGCACACCCGGCAAGCATCGCCGGCAAGCCGAAGGACGCGAAAGAAGCAGCACCGGTACCGGATAGCGCCGAAGCCGCGATCCCCAACCCGGAGGGTAGCACCCATGCGCACTCGCACGCGGCGCACCTGGACACAGCGGGAACGCCCGAAACCAAGCCCGCAGCCATGCTTCGAGAAGATCGTGATCCAACCACGCTGAAGGAGCCGCCTCACCTTGTGAATCGCGCCGGCAAGGAGCACCGGCGCCAGTAAGGCGTGGAACAATCGAATCATGACCGGCGACCTGCAAAGCACCGTAGAGGAGCACGCGCAGGCCGCCGGTTTCGCCGCCGGAGGCATCGCCCCGATCCCCGCCCTCGATTCAGCCGAGGGTGAAGAGCAGGCAGCTTACTTCGCGGACTGGATCGCGCAGGGCTACGCCGGAGAGATGGAGTACCTGAAGCGCAAAGACGCGCTTGGCCGCTTTGTGCGCTCTTCGCTTGAGGTCGCGGTACCCTGGGCGCGATCCGTCATCGTGTGCGCGGCCCCCTATGGCGGGGGACCGGAATACCCGCTTTCCACCGACCCGGCTCCCCCCGGCACAGGATGGATCGGCCGCTACGCCTGGTCTGGCAAGGAGGCACCAGCCGGCCCCCCGGTCCCCTCCGACTACCACAAGGTCCTGCTGCGACGATTGAAGCGCATGGAAGTCTCGCTGAAGGCGAGCCTGGGAGAGTTTGCGTCGTGGGCGTACGTGGACACCGGCCCGCTCGTCGAGCGTGCCTTCAGCGCCATGGCCGGCATCGGCTGGACGGGTAAAAACCTTTGCACGTTGAACCAGGAGCGAGGCTCGTTCTTCTTCCTGGGTGTGATCCTCACCAGTCTCGAGGTCCCGGGGGAGCTGCGTGCCACGCTCCCGGCTGATCGCTGCGGCTCCTGCACGCGCTGCCTGGATGCCTGCCCAACGGGCGCGCTCGTTGGGCCGCACCAGATGGATGCGAGCCGGTGCATCTCCTACCTGACCATTGAAAAGCGCGGCACCATTGACCCTGCACTGCGCGCCGGAATGGGCCGCCAGATCTTTGGCTGCGACATCTGTCAAGACGTTTGTCCGTGGAACACGCGCGCCCGCCGCAAGCCCGAACGCGCGACGGCGGACCCGGAGCTGCTGGTGCGCGAGCCGCTTGTGAATCCTCAGCTTTCCACCCTGGCCGCGCTTTCCGAGCCGGAGTGGGAAGCCCTGTTCTTTGGCTCGCCGGTGAAGCGTGCACGCTTCGCCGGGTTTCGCCGCAATCTGGCCATCGCCATGGGCAACAGCGGGGATCAAAGCGCCCTGCCCCAGCTGGGGCGATGGGCTTCGGCAGAGGAGCCGGACGCGACCCTGCGCGAGACGGCGCAGTGGGCGCTTGCCCGCGTGGAAGAAGTTCGAAGCCTTGCGGGAGGTTCCGGCGGTAACCAGAAGATGCATTCGCGCCAAGAAGAAGACCCGGAGCTTGTGTAAGCTCAAGCCTGTAAGCCTGCCGATCGCACCGGCCGATGACTCGTTCTCAAGGCAGGCCGAAAACTTCTTTTCCATGCAGGCCTAAAACTTCGCACGTTCTTTTCGAAAGGCACCTTCTCCCTTGGCAAGCTTCTCCGCTCGGTCCTGCGTTCTGCCTTTGCTTTGTTCTTCGCTGCTCTTCTTTGCGGGCTGCCACCACGCCGGTTCCCATCGAACCACCAGCGCGATCCAGGGAGCCTTGCACGCCGATGCAGACGCGGGCCACCTCGCATCGCTGCACTGGCCGGACTTTTCTGATTACAAGCTGCTGGTCCAGACGTTTTACAGTGGCCGGGATTGGAGCCCCGCCTGGGTGGATGGGCACAGGCCGACCCGGCAGGCCATTGCGTTGACAAAGCTGTTTGCTGCCAGTGCGAGCAAAGGTCTCCATCCCGAAGACTACGATGCGTCGCTGTGGCAGCCGCGGTTCGACAGGCTTGCAAGCGCGAGCGACCAGCAGTTGGCTGAGTTCGACACAGCCCTGACGGTAAGCGCCATGCGCTACATCTCGGACCTGCACATCGGGCGCGTGAACCCGCAGCACTTCGCATTCGGCGTCAACGTACAAACAAAGAAGTATGACCTCCCTAGCTTTACGGCGCAGGTTGCCGACGCGAGCGACATCGGCGACGCGCTGAAGGGCGTGGAGCCGGATTCTCCGGAGTACCGAGACACCGAAAAAGCCCTTGCCGACTACCAGGCGCTGGCGCAAAAGGCGGGGAACCCGCAGCCTTTGCCTGTACCCGCGAAAGCGCTGAGCGTTGGCGCGCCCTACCCTGGAGCGCAGGCACTGGCCACCCGACTTGCGCTGCTCGGAGACATGGCGCCGGCGGCCGGCAACAGCAATGGGCCCGTCGCTGACAGCACCTATACGCAAGCGATTGCCGCCGGCGTCACCAGCTTCCAGCTGCGGCACGGGCTCCCAAACGATGGCAGGCTGACGCCGCAAACGGTGGCCGCCTTGAATGTGCCGCTTCCTACGCGTGTGCACCAGCTTGAAGACACGCTGGAACGGCTGCGCTGGCTTGCGCCCGAGTACGCAAACGCACCGATCGAGGTAAACATCCCGGAGTTTACCCTGCGCACGTTTGACGCCGAGCACAAGGAGCAGTTCGAGATGCGCGTCGTCGTGGGCCAGTCGCTTGAAGAAGACCACAAAACACCGGTGCTGGTGCAGGAGATGCGGTATGTGGTGCTGCGGCCTTTTTGGAACGTGACGCCGACCATCGTGAAAAAAGAGATTGTGCCGCATGTGGAAGCAAGCCGGGGCTACCTGGAAGCAAAGAACTTCGAGGTGATCGACCGGGCCGGAAAGCCGGTGCCCAACTGGTCCATGGCCGGGCTGGAACACGGCGAATACATGGTGCGTGAAAAACCCGGGCCGAAGAACTCGCTCGGTCTCGTTAAGTTCATGTTTCCGAACAAGCTGAACATTTACCTGCACTCAACCCCGGCTACGGAGTTGTTTGATCACACCCGTCGCGATTTTTCCCACGGCTGCATCCGCCTGCAGGAGCCGGAAAAGCTTGCTGATTGGGTGCTGCGTGATAACCCGGACTGGACCCCGGACAAGATTCACGATGCGATGGAGAATGGGGAAGACAACAAGATCGTGAATCTAAGTCACCCCATCCCGGTACGCATCTTTTATGAAACAGCGCGCGTCGGGGATGGTGGAAAGGTTTACTTCTTTGACGATATCTACGGGTACGACAAGGACATGGAAGATGTTCTGTCCAAGGGCGACCCGTTTCCGGTAAACCCGGAGCCCAAGCAGGAGACAGGGGATACGGCATAGGCCGGCTGTTGGCCCCGCAGACAGGGCAGATTACATCAGGGTCCACTGCCGCACCGGACCTACATCCACGTGAACGAACTGCGAACGCGGATAGTAGCCGACGCCGCCCTGCCCGAGTGACAACGCAACCAGCTGCAGCATTTTGGTAGGGACACCAGGAACACGGATGTCAATGGCCTTGGACAGCATATGCTGCGAGTGCTCGGCAACACCGCGTCCATGCGTGCGCAGATAGTTGTTGCTCCACGGTGTGCGGTACCCACAGACGATCTGGATGGTGCCGTTTGGCCGGTGAAGCTTTTCCATGATCTGGTGCAGAACATCAAACTCATGGGGATCATAGTTTGCTTCGTCGTTGGTGCGATGGTCGCGCAGGAAGTGATTCAGCATGGCGAGTGCGGAAGGAACATACTGATTGCCTACGCGGTAGGTGACGTCCAGCGATTCGCCTGTGTGCAGGTGATACATGCGGAGGTGGTACTGCTCGGTTGCGTTTGAAACCGGATCGAGCGGCGCCGGCGTGGGAGCCGAAGGCGTGTCGGCCTGGACCGGACGGCTGCCCGCGGCAGTTGCCAGCAGCAGAGTGCACAAAGCGAGTGCTTTCGAGCTTGAAAACGCCATGTATGTGTCTCCTGTGTGTGCGCGCAACCGCGGGCGCCGGTCCAACTTCGGTTTGGGTTATTTTACCCGTACTCCCCTAATTGAGAACACGAAATCGAGAGCAGACGGCCGGATGCGGCAGGAGCTTAGTGAAAGTTGTGCGACTGCATCGGCGCCTCGCTTACCGCCAGCAGCTGCAGCCGTTCAGCACGAACATGCACCACTCCATTGTCATTCTGCAAACAACCCTCCACCAGGAGAAACTTGCCGCCCGTCACCAGGAGGCGCTCCTGCTCGTACAGCTCCGGATGCACCACTACATTGCTGATGCCGGTTTCATCTTCCAGCGACAAAAAGATAAACCCGCTGGCTGTACCCGGGCGCTGCCTGGCGATGACGCACCCGGCTGCATGGACGTATGTGCCGTTGCGCGTGCGAGACAGCTCCCAGGCAGTAAGAACCCCGGCGCCTCGTAAACGTTGCCGATGATAGTGGAGCGGATGCGGACCAGTGGTTACCCCGGTTCCACCAAAATCCGCCACCAGCCGTTCTTCCGTGCTCATCTGCCGCAAAGGTGAGGGCTTGTCACTTCCGCCGCTCGCCGAGGGCTGTTCCAGCAATGGGCCGGCAGGGCGGCCGGCCTGCTCCACCTGCCACAGCGCATCGCGCCGGTGTTCTACAGCGCCCAGCGCGTTCAAGGCGCCGATGCGTGCCAGCTGCACCAGCTCGCTGCGCGCCAGGCCTGGTCCCGCACGGTTGGCGGCGCCGGTGCGGGCGGCCAGGTCGTCGACGCTTGCGAACAAGCCATGCGCTTCCCGGTTTTCGACAAGGACGGCTGCGGCTGCGGCGCGCAGCCCCTTGGCATACATAAGGCCCAGGCGCAGCGAGCTGGTTCCGTCCAGCTCACGTTCCAGGGTGCACTGCCAGCGCGAGTGCTGCACACAGATGGGCTTGATGCGCAGCCCATGCCGCTGCGCGTCCTTGACAAGGACGGCGGGCATGTAGAAGCCCATCGGTTGATTGTTCAACATCGCCGCCGTAAACGCCGGGAGGTAGTGCACCTTGAAAAAGGCCGAGGCATACGCGATCAAGGCAAAGCTGGCGGCGTGGCTTTCCGGAAACCCGTACAAGGCAAAGGACGACACGCTATTGATAATGTGCTCCTGGGTCGGCGCGTCGAGCCCTTTGGCTGTCATCCCCGCGCGCAGCTTCACGACCAGCTGGTCCATGCGCTCGCGCGAGCGGCGCATGCCCACGGCACGACGCAGTTCCTCGGCTTCTTCCCCGGTAAAATCAGCCGCGATCATGGCCATGCGCAGCAGCTGCTCCTGAAACAGCGGCACGCCCAGGGTACGGCGCAGCACCGGCTCGAGCGAAGGGTGCGGGTAGGTTACCGGCTCGCGCCCTTGCCTGCGGCGCATGTAGGGGTGCATCATCTTGCCAACAATCGGTCCCGGACGAATGATGGCGACCTGCACAACAATGTCGTAAAAGCAGCGCGGCATGTTGCGCGGCAGGCTTGCCATTTGCGCCCGGCTTTCCACCTGAAACATGCCCACGGTATCGGCGCGGCAGAGGGTGTCGTACACAGCCTTGTCCTGGTCCGGCAACGCATGGAGGCTGTACTCCTGGCCGGTGGTGCTGCGTACCAGCTCGATCGTGTCCTTGATCACTGCCATCATGCCCAGCCCCAGCAGGTCGACCTTGACCAGACCCATGTCCGAGCAGTCTTCCTTGTCCCACTGGATAACAGTGCGGCCCGGCATCGACGCGCGCTCAATCGGCACTACCTGGTTCAGCAGCCCCTGGCAGATGACCATGCCGCCCGAGTGCTGCCCCAGGTGCCGAGGCAGATCCTGTAACTGCAGACATAAGTCAAGATAAGTGGCAATCCGCGGATGCCGCAGGTCAAACCCGGCCTGCGCGAACTGGTTCGGCATGGTGTCGGTTTCGGCCTTCCATTCCCAGTGCCCGACCAGGCTCGACAAGCGATGGAGCGTGTCTTCATCGAAGCCCAGCACCTTGCCGACTTCACGCGCGGCCGAGCGGCCGCGATAGGTGATCACGTTGGCCGTCATTGCGGCACCCAGCTCGCCGTACCGCTGGTAGATGTACTGGATCGCCTCCTCGCGCTTGTCACCGGATGGCAGATCAAGGTCGATGTCGGGCCACTCGCCGCGATTCTCATTGAGGAAACGCTCAAACAAGAGCTCCATCCTGATCGGATCGACAGCGGTAATCTCAAGCGCATAACAAACAACGGAGTTGGCCGCCGAACCGCGTCCCTGGATCAGGATGTCGTGCTCCTGGCAAAAACGCACCATGTCCCAGACGATAAGAAAGTAGCCTTCAAAGCCAAGCCTTTCAATCAGGGCCAGCTCTGTGTCGGCCTGTTTGCGGGCGGCAGCAAACAGGTGCTTCGACAGCTCGCTCGAATACCGTTTGCGAAGACCTTCCGCAACGCGCTTTTGTAGAAACGACGCCATGCTGTCACCCGGCGGCACCGGGTAGCGCGGAAACTCATAGCCGAGCTTGTCGAGCGTGAACTCGAGCCGCGCTGAAATGTCCAGCGTGCTGGCAAGGGCATCCGGAAGATCGGCAAACAGCCCGTGCATCTCGGCCGCAGAGCGCAGGTGCCGCTCCCCGTTGCGCGCCAGCAGGCGTCCTGCGGTTTCCAGGGTTACGTGATGCCGGATGCTTGTAAACACGTCAAGCAGCGGGCGCTCGTCCCGGGTGGCATAGCGCACACCATTGGTTGCCACCAGCGGCAGCTGCAGCGAGCGCGCAAGCCGCACGGCTGCCTGGTTGCGCCACTCCTCGTCGCGCTCGTAGTGCCGCTGCACTTCCACATACACGTTGCCGCGGCCGTAGATGGCGCACAGCTGCTCAAGCAGCCTGCGCGCTTGCCGCTCGCCGCCCTCCCGCAGTGCCGCGTGGAGTGGGCCTTCCTCGCCGCCGGTCATGCAAAGCAATCCGGCTGAAAACTCTTCCAGATCGAGCAGCGTTACCGAGCCTTCTTCCTTGCCCGGCTCCCGCAGCTTCATCCGGGTAACCATGCGGCACAGGTTGCTGTAGCCTGTGTGCGAGCAGCAAAGCACGGGCAGGCGCGGAAGTACCTTGCCCTCTTCTGCAGCTCCCCCAAGCTCCAGGCCAGGTCTTACGGTAAGTTCCGCGCCGAAATGTGTGCGTACTTTGGGGCCACCAGATTGTTCCAGGGCAGCGGCCTTGCTGTGGAACCGCGCCGCGCCGTACACACCATTGCGGTCGAGCAGCGCAAGGGCCGGCAGCTCCAGCTCGGCGGCGCGCGTGATGAGGTTTTCCGGCAACGTCGCCGCGCCCAAAAAGGAAAACGCGCTCGCGCAGTGCAGTTCCGCGTAGAGCTGCCTAGTCATACACGCTCGCCATCCACCATGCTTGCGTTTGAAGATCGCGCTGCAAGCAGCAGCACAAGCGTGGAAGCGGGTGCGGAGCCGGTTTCACGATCAAAAACGGATGCAGTGCGGGTGTCTGGAAGGGTGTCTGGACGGGTGTCGAGGCGGGTGTCGGGACAGCGGCGGTCTGCGCTGGAGCGCCTCCAAGCAGGACCTGCTCCCCGGTGACATCCCAGCTCTCCAAGGACCAGGCGCGCTGGCTCCACCAGGCACCGCTCAAACGCCACGGTCCACACGCCGAGCAGACATGAAACAGCTCCCCGCGGAACCAGAACCGCACCGGGTGCCCTCCTTCGGTGTCAACATGCACCGGCTCCGGCGGGCGCAGCTGACGCAATGCCGGCGCATGCTTCCCCCCGGAGCTGCGCGCAAGCAGCGGAGCCGCTTCGCTTGCAAAAGTCTGCATCGAGAAGCTGTCCGGTGCGTGGGTGTCGCGCAGCGCCGGCGACCCCCCACGGCCTTCGCCCACGAGCCGCCGCAACCGCGCCAGGGTAACGTCCAGGCGCGAAGATTCGGGCAGCGGCGGCGCAAACAGTCCACCCTGCACCAGACCTGTGCGTGCCGTTTGTGCATTCAGGAAAACGGCGAGAACAGGCGCCGGAGGCGGATGGGCAGCCAGGTCGAGTTGAAGCAGCTTCAAAAGCAGGCGCTTGTTCTGCGTCGGGAGCGTAGCACGGACCGTGCGCACGTAGCTGCCCGCCGGTGAGGCAGCAGCAGCGCTGGTTTGCGGCACAGGCTGGCAGGTACCTCCAGGCTGCAGCGCCCGGGAAGCACCCCACGCGCTTTGCTTATCCGCGATAAAGAAAGGCGACGGATGGGTACTGTTTACGGGGGCGCGGGCTTTGTTTTCAGGCTCTGGCTGGGCGTCTAGCTCGGGGTCTGGCTCGGGGCTGCCCAGAGCAAAGGTGACCGTTACGGCAGCAATGGCAAGGGCGTGCGCGCACGCCTGGGTGACGAGCTGGTCGAGCATGGGCGACAGCACAAACAAAACGCCGTCCAGCCGGTGTACGGGGGCCTCAAACGTATATGCCTCGCGATATTCGACCGGCACCGGCACGGGCGTAAACAGGTGCGGATGCTCGCCGCGCGCCAGCTCGCGGAGCCGTTTGCCGCTCTGGCCCATGCGGGCAATCAGCTCCTTTTGCGGCAGCGCCGCCAGGCCGCCCAGCGTTTGAATACCCCACAATGCCAGGGTTTGCGCTTGCGCGGCATCGATCCCGAGCACTTTCAGCAACAACGGTGCGAGCGCTTTTTGTTCTTCGCCAGGTGGAACTACCGTAAGCAGGCCACCGCCCTGCGCCAGAGCGCAGGCGGCATGGAAGTTGGCGCTGACCGCAACGCAAGCATGGAAGCCCCGGCCGCCAAGGGCACGGCGCAGCGCTTCAGCCAGCAGGCGCGGTTCGCTGTACAGCCTTCCCATGCCCGCGCTGTCGAGAACGCAAAGCGCGGCAGACTCCGTGTGACAGGTTTCTACCCGGGGCGTGAAATTACCGGCAACCGCGAGCAGGGTTGTGTGCGCCGAGCTTTCTTCCTGTGCCGAGCGGCGCAGCACCGCCATGCCGCCGAATGCCTCAACCTCGACGCGGGTCATGCCGTTCAGCAGCCCATCGCGCCGCGCCAGCGCATTGCCCGCGCACACGCGCTCTTCCGGAGGCGAGCCTTCCACCACGGCGACTGGTTTGCCCCGCAGGCATGGCCGTAAACGCAGCAGTGCCTGAGCTGGAAACTCTGGCAAGTACGCGCAGGTGTACACCGCCCCGGCACCCGTGCCAAACCACTTTCCGCTTGACCCTTGTGGTAGGGGCTTCATAGGCGCGTCCTACTCGCAACGGTGAAGCCATGCCTGCCCGGCACACGGGATGGCCTTGGGTGGTCGCCATCGGTTTTCGGTTGAGCGGCCGGGCCCACCCAGTACGGGCTTGCCTGCCAAGTCGCCTGCGGCTGCTTGCGCGGTGCTGGCTGGTCGCCGAATCGCTGGCGCGCAACACATGCCTGGTAGCTTGCGGCTTCCATCACCGTTCCCCCGGCCAGCACAAACTCCAGCGCTTGAAAGTGAAGCACCAGGCCGGCGCTGGACTGCGCGCAGGCGACCTGGGATAGCAGCACAAACACGGCCCCGCTGGCTTCGGCTGCAGCACGGAACCGGAACCAGGTAGCCGCTGGTATGCGGGAAGCATGTTCAGGCGCGATGCTGCCCAGGTCGAGCACAATGACGGAAAAGCCTCCCGCGCCCAGCAAAAGATCAACAGCGCGCAGGGCCTGGTCGAGTCGCGTCCATGGGCGTCCCGCATGCCGCAATTTCCTAAAACTACCGGGGCGTAGCTCCCCATCGAGCCGGGAGGTCGCCGGAGGGATGGCAGCGTGGTTTGCGTGTTTGCGGCCACCCTGCCGATCGCTCGCTACCTGTTCGGAACGCACAACGGGACGAAAAGCCGGACGCGGCGCAAAGGGTGCGCGCTTGAGGGGCGACAGGGGCACATTGGGCGCTCCCGGCGTGCCAAGTGTTTGGCGCCCGCGCGTGGAGTGCATGCCGGTGCGGCTCCCGTCGGGCCAGTCTCCGGCTACCCCGGCGTTTTGACCGGCAGGCGGATGCTGAAACAAACCGCTTACGGCCCGGTCAAGCCCCTGCTCCTCGCCACGCGGGTGTGAGCCGCAACTGCTCCGGAACGCCGCGGTACCCGCTTTGCCGGCATCCTTGCTCGTGGACAAGCTGCGGCCCTGGCTTGCTTCCGTTGGCTCCTCACCACCGCACCGCACCCAAAGCAGCTGGGGCAGGAGCATCCCGTTGGCTGCGCCCGAATCGGGATCAAAGCTGTCGCTTGCGTCGACCCAGGCACACACTTTGCCGCCGCGCATGGCGCCAGCCGCAATATGCATCGCGGCACTGGTTTTCCCCGTGCTGCCAGGGCCTACCAGCTCCGTCACGGCGCCCACCGGTACGCCTCCGCCGGTGGCCCGGTCCAGCTCGGCGATCCCGAACGGGAGCAAGGGGCGAGCTCGAAAGACGCGAGGCGTAAGCGCACCGGCAAAACTGGCAGCCAGTTCTGTTTCAATGGTTTGCCGCAGCGCTTGCGCGCGTCCTGCAATGCTGACCATGGGAGGCTCCTGGGCGAGGTGAACAAAAAGCGAAGTCGGAGAACGAAATTCGCCTTTTGTTCGCCATACGAGCTTTAGGATGCCCCTTCTTCCCGCCCTTGTCAAAGCCGAAACCAAGTACTTCTGTACTCCAGCGGAGGTTTTCGTACATCCTGCACAAACTCCTGTGCAAAGATTTAGCCGTGGTCTCGGCCGCGGGTGCGCGGGCGCACGGCGGTCATTTGCGCGTGGGTGGGAGTGGTGGAATCATAAAGTGGTAGGCAGGCGAGGTTTGTTTTGAAAGGGAGTGCATGGAGCAGCAAATAGTGTCGGACGCGCTGGTTTTCTTTGGTGCCACGGGAGATCTGGCCTACAAGCAGATTTTTCCGTCCCTGCAGCGGCTTGCCAAACGCGGCAAGCTAAAGGGGCCCGTGGTAGGCGTTGCCAAAGCCGGCTGGTCGCTGGATGACCTGAAAGAGCGTTGCCACGATAGCGTGCTGAAGCATGGCGGCATCGACCCCGAGGGCCTTGAGCATCTGCTGAACTGCCTGCGCTACGTGGATGGCGACTACAACGACCTGGCCACGTTTACCAGTGTGCGGCAGGAGCTCGGCGACGCACGTCACCCGCTTCACTACCTCGCCATTCCACCATCCCTGTTTGTCCGCGTCGTGCAGCAGCTGGACAAGTCGGGCTGTGCCGAGGGTGGACGGATCATCGTTGAAAAGCCTTTCGGACACAGCGTAGAAACAGCGGCTGCGCTTAACGACGCGCTCCACGAAGTGTTTCCCGAAGAGTCCATCTTTCGCATCGACCATTACCTTGGCAAGAACCCTGTCCAGAACCTGATCTTCTTCCGCTTTGCCAACTCGTTTCTTGAGCCGATCTGGAACCGCCAGTACATCGAAAGCGTGCAGATTACGATGGCGGAAAGCTTTGGCATCCAAGGCCGCGGCGCTTTCTACGACGGCGTGGGCGCGGTGCGCGACGTGGTGCAGAACCACCTGATGCAGCTGGTAAGCAACATCGCCATGGAGCCGCCGCCCTGTCCGGATGTTGAGTCGCTGCGCGACGAGCGTGTGAAGGTGCTGAAAAGCATCAAGCCGATCACGCAGGATGATGTGGTTCTGGGCCAGTTTGACTCGTACCTGGAAGAGCCGGGCGTCAAGGCAAGCTCGGGTGTTGAAACCTACGCGGCCATGCGGCTCAACATCAACTCATGGCGCTGGCGCGACGTTCCGTTTTTTATCCGCACCGGCAAATACCTGAACAAGACCGCTACCGAAATTGTTGCCAAGCTGCGGCAAACCCCTGCCGTGTTTTCAGACAAGCTGACGCCCCAGAACTACGTTCGCTTCCGGCTGAGCCCGGAGCCCGTGGTGGCAATTGGCGGATCCGTAAAGGAAGCGGGCGACGCGCTGCGTGGCTGCATGGTCGAGCTGAAAGCCTCGCAGCAGTGCGGCACCAACGACCTGCTGCCCTACGAGGAGCTGCTCGAAGACGCGATGCGAGGCAATCCAGTCTGGTTCGCGCGCGAAGACTATGTCGAGGAAAGCTGGCGCATTCTCGATCCCATGCTGGCCGACATGCCCAAGGTGCACACCTACCGGCAGGGCTCCTGGGGTCCGGAAGAGGCCAACGAGCTGACGCGCGATGTGGGCGGGTGGTCAAACCCGGCGTAGCGCCGCATCGGTTCCAGCCGGGCGGGTTGCGCGTTATGCCGGACCCGCAATCCGCCAGGCCAGCAAGGTTGCCGGATAACGGTCGCGCCCGCGATCCGGATCGATGGAGAGCGACAGCGCGACGACTTGCCGGAGGTTGAGCACGTACTGCTCGTTCTGCTCGGTGGAGCCCCCGGGGCTGAAATTCCAGCCTTGCCGCAGGACTTCGCGGTGGGTTCGGTCGGCAAAGGTCGCTTGCAGTGCCCACTCCTGCGAGCGCTCGTGCTCGGCATCCATGCAGCGCAGCTGGGTGCGTGCAATGTCCTGCGGCGCATCAAAACGCAGCGTGATCGAAGCAGGTCCATGGCTGGCGGCCTCCCAGCCGCGCGTGCTGCCCACGGTCAGCGCGCCCTCAACCGGGGAACCGGGCGCTTCCGAGCTGACCTCTACGGCGGCGATCGGCTCCAGGTTCAACCAGCCGGTTTCCCCGGCTGTTTCCTTCGCTTGCGTACCGCTTTGGTTTGTCACCTGTTTGCGCATGGCTGGCCTCGCGACCAGCCTACTCCTTCGGCCTGATACGGAGGATGGAAGCGCGCCTGAGGGCCGTTTGGTGGCAGCAACGATTCAGGCGGAATCCGCCGGACTTTGCTGCTTCTCTCGCTCAACCGTGAGCACGTTCTGCTATAACTGGGAGGCTCGAACAGCATTGTAGGCGATGGACTGAACACGGGACGACTGGCAGCAAGGCAGTGCTCAACGATGACAAAAACCATGGTGAAGAACCCTCCTGCACTCCATCCCGTTCCGGCCAAGCCTGAGCACGGAACCAGCGTCATCATCGCGTTTGAACAGATCCGCGAGCTGATTGTGCATGGCCGGCTTTCGCCGGGCACCTGGGTTGTGGAAGGAGACCTGGCTGACCGCTTGAACATCAGCCGGACGCCGGTGCGTGCGGCTTTGCACTGGCTGCAACGCGAAGGCTACGTGCATGAACATCGCACCGCGAATAAGTGCCGGATCGTGGTGGCGCCGCTGACCAGGGAAGATGCGGCCGAGCTGTACAGCATTATCGGGCACTCGGAAGGGCTGGCCGGCAGGCGTGTCGCCGCCGAGCCGGAGGAGAAGCGTTTTGAGCTGGCAACGCAAATTGCCGAGTTAAACGCGCGCCTTCGAGCGACGCGCGAAAGCTCAACCGGAGCCGGCTCGATTTTTGATCTGGATCGCGAGTTTCACCGCGTGATTGTGGAAGCCGGCGCCGGCCCTCGCCTGCTGGCGCTGCATCGCGCGCTGGAGCCGCAGGCCGAGCGCTACTGGCGGCTCTACGCTTCCTCCATCCTCCATGACCTGCAGCTTTCCGTGGCAGAACACGAAACCATCATCGAGGCCATCCGCGCGGGCAATGCCGATGCGCTGGAGCAGGCTTTGCAGTGGAACTGGACACGCGGTTGGGAGCGCCTCAGCAAAGTCATCGATGTGTTTGGCGAGCGCGGCAGCTGGTAGGTTTGTTCACGCCGCCAAGCCCCGGGAGTGAGGGAGACCGGGCACGGTAGAGTGAAGGGATGGCAACCACGACGGCGGTAAACGGCGCCGCGACCTACCGCAAGATCACCCTCCGTTTGATCCCGTATATGTTTTTCCTCTACATCCTGGCCTACCTGGACCGGGTCAATGTAGGCTACGCCGCCGTGCAGATGAAGGCCGACCTCCACATGAGCGACGCCGTATACGGTACCGGCGCGGGACTATTTTTCATCGGCTCGGCGCTCTTCGACATCCCTTCCAATCTCATCCTTTCAAGGGTCGGCCCGCGCAAGTGGATGGCGCGGATCATGATCTCCTGGGGGGTGGTTGCGACGTCGCTGGCGCTGGTGCGCACGCCGCATGAGTTTTACGCGTTACGCTTTCTCCTCGGCATCAGCGAAGCCGGATTCTTCCCGGGGATGATTTTGTACCTGACCTACTGGTTTCCCTCAACAGAGCGGGCCCGAGCCGTGGCGCGGTTTATGACCGCCACAGCCATTGCAGGCGTGATCGGCGGACCGATCGCCGGCTCCTTGCTGGGGCTCAACGGCGCAGGCGGCCTGCACGGCTGGCAGTGGCTCTTTATCGTGGAAGGCATACCAACGATGCTGGCCGGCTTTTCCGTGCTGTGGGTGCTCAAGGAGCATCCGCGCGACGTGCCATGGCTCAGGCCGGAAGAGCAGGAGTGGCTCGAGGATGAGCTTCGCAGCGACCGGGAAAAACAAGGCTCGGGGGTACACACGCGCTTTGTCGACGCGTTGAAGCTGCCGGCTGTGTACCTGTTGGCAGGCTTGTTTTTCGCCGACCAGGTATGCGTGTATGTGATCAATCTGTGGCTGCCGCTTTTTCTCCACGCGTCGCAAACAGCAAGCCATCTGAGCGCGGCCGCCGTGGCACGGTGGACAACTCTGCCGTACCTGGTGACAGCGCTCGGCATGGTGGCGGTCGGCTGGAGTTCGGACCGGCTCGGGGACCGGCGGTGGCATGTGGTCGCCTGCATGCTGGCTTCGGCGCTCGGGTTTGTGGCCGCCGTGTACGCGCATTCGCTGCCGGTGGTGCTGCTTGCCTTTACGCTCGCCGCGATCGGCGTTTTCAGCTTGCAGGGCCCGTTCTGGACGTGGTTGACGAGCATGCTTGAAGGCACGGCAGCAGCCGGCGGCATCGCGATCATTACCTGCATCGGCGGGTTGGGGGCGTTTCTGGGGCAGATCACCGTAGGCCGGCTTAGTACGGCATCGAAGAGCTACTCGAGCGGCTTGTTTACCGTTGCCGGGGTCACGATCGCCGGGGCGCTGTTGACGCTGTTCCTGCGCAACCCCGGTGGGCAGCGCTCGGGGCAGTAGCGCTACAGCTTCGGCAGTTGCGAGCTGTTCCAGCCACCGCCGAGCGCCTTGACCAGCAGCACACTTGCATCGAGCCGGCGACGCATGATGTCGATGTCGTTGCGCTCATTGTTCAGCGCCGCGGTCTGGTAGGTCACCACCTGGAGAAAGGTGTCCACGCCGCCGGCATAGCGGATGTTAAACAGGTCAAGCGACTGCTCGGCGCTCGCCGTGGTTGCGTGCTGCTGCTCGGCTTCTGTTTCCAGGATGCGCAGGGCAGCCAGGTTATCCTCCACCTGCTGAAAAGCGGTGAGCGTGGTTTCGCGGTAGTTCGCGATCGTCTGGTCGTAGTCGGCGGTGGCTGTGTTGAGCGTGGCGCGACGGCGGCCCGCGTCGAAAAGCGTCTGCGAAAAGGTAGGGCCGACCGCCCAGAAGCGGCTGGGCCAGGTAAACCAGTTCAGGGCGGAAGTGCCCAGAAAGCCGGCCTGCGCACTAAGCGACAGCGTGGGGTAAAAGGCTGCCCGGGCGATGCCGATCTGCTCGTTGGCCGCGGCCATGCGGCGCTCGACCCCCGCGATGTCGGGCCGCCGTTCCAGCAGTTGCGAAGGCAGCACGCCTGGTATTTCGGGCATGGAGGGCGGCTGGAGATTGATCGGGTCCGGCGGGAGGGTGAAGGCCGCCGGCGGCCTGCCGATCAGGACTGCGATCGCGTGCTCGTCGGCAGTTCGCTCAATCCCGAGATCGGTCGCGAGCACGCGCGCCGCATCGAGTTGCGTGCGTGCCTGGGCAACATCGGACAAGGGAGCGGCGCCACCCTCGAAGCGGGTGTTGGTTAAGTCGTAAGCCTCCTTGTAGGCGCCCGTGGTGTCGTTCACCAGCTTGAGTTGCGCGTCGGTCGAGCGAAGGTCGAAGTAGTCCATGGCCAACTCGGCATGGATGCTGAGGCGCGCGTTTTCAAGGTCGGCATCGGCGGCCTGCCCCTGCTCCCGCGCCGTGGCAACCATGCGGCGGATGCGTCCCCAAAGATCGATCTCGTAGCTCAAGTCAAACGGGAGATCGAAGTCGCCCTCACCCCCGTTTGCTGTTTGCGAGGCAAAGTAGGGCTGGTTGGCAGACACGCGCTCGGCGCCGACCAATGGCCCGACACTGATGGTCGGCGCGTAACTTGCCCGGTTGTAGCTGACCTGCGCGCGCGCGGCGCGAAAGTTTGCTTCGGCGGCGATGATCGTCTGGTTGGCCGTATCGATCTGCACTTCAAGCGCATCGAGTTGGGGGTCGCCGTAGAGCGTCCACCAGTTCCCTTTGATCGCGGCATCTTCAGGCGTTCCGTAGGTCCAACCGCTGCCCGGGGTCGGCACGGCGTGCGGCTGCTCCTTGAAGGTGGGGGTGACCGGCGTGCCGGGATTCGCATACCGCGGGCCGACCATGCAGCCCTCCAGCAACAGGGTTCCGGCCGCGACCAGCAACGCCACCACCCTCACTGGGCCACCTTCGTGTTTCCGGCAGCCGGCGCCTCCATGATGACGTGTACCTGATCCCCGTTTTCAAGCGAGTCGCTGGGGTCGAGCACCACCTGGTCGGTTGGCTTGAGCCCTTCAAGAATTTCCACCGAAGAGCCATAGTCATGGCCGATCTTGACGTCGCGCAGCACAACGCGGCCATCGGCGACGACGCCGACCTGCATGCCGTGCTGGCGGAACAAAAGCGTGTTCGAGGGAACGCGAAGCGCTTGCAGCTGGGTGGGCAGGTTGAGGTGAACATACGCGTAGGCGCCCGGCAGCAGCTTGCCCGCGGTGTTATCGACGTCGACCTCGACATTGAGCGTGCGCGACACGGGATCGACCGCGCGCGAGTTGCGGGCAAGCGTGCCGAAGAACTTTTCGTTCGGGAACGCATCGACCGTGATGGGCACGCGCGCCCCATCGTGCACGGCGCTCTGGTACACCTCGGGGACCGGCACAAACACGCGCAGCCGCCCGGTCGCAGCCAGGTGGAAGAGCTCCTTCTGCGTTGTGTTCTGGCCGGCTTCAATCAAGGAGCCGACGTCGACATTTCGCGCGGTGATGACGCCCGCAAACGGCGCGTAGATGCGCTCGTAATCCTGCAGCTGCTGCAGGCGCTTCTGGTTTGCGTCCTGCGCGGCCAGGGTTGACTGGCTGGCGGCGAGATTGCTGAAGGTTTGGTCTGCTTCCTGGCGGGAAACAGCGTTTTTCTGCAGCAAACCCCGCCAGCGGTTTGCCGTTTCCTCCGCGATCTGGAGGTTGGATTGAGCGGTCTTTACGTCTGCCTCGGCCTGCATGACCTGCTGGTCGAGCTCCGGCGTTTCAATCACGGCAAGCAGCGCGCCCTTGGCTACGTGGGCGCCGATGTCGGCGTACCAGCGCCGCAGGTAGCCGCTGGTCCGTGCGTAGATCGGCGTGTCGATAAAGGCTTCGACGTTGGCGGGAAGCACGATCTCCGCTGCCTGGCCGCCGCCCCCTTCCGGCGTCATCACGCGCACGGTCGGGATCGCCGCGGCATCGGTAGTGCGCGCGAGCGTCTGCTCGTTTGTCGAGCGGGACCGGATACCCAGAAAGATCAACCCGCCCAGCAGCACAAGCCCAAGCACGCCGAAGACCAGGGGTGCGCGGCGGCGGCTAACGGGCGGCGGCGGCGGGGTAGGGTCCGCAA
>CALMAN010000049.1:0-9505 GCA_937859835.1 uncultured Acidipila sp.
GCGTGGCTACCCGCATCCCTTCCGGGTCGTACTGGTACGTTACGTTCTGGTCGGTGACCCCCGTCGTCCGGTTCTCCGCGTCGTAGGTATAGGTGTGCAGCCCGTCGGAGGTCATGTTCCCTGCCTGATCGAAGCTAGCTCCCGGATTGCTGGCTCGATTCTGCGTGGTCGGCATGTAGCTCCACTGGTAGCTAGAGCCTGCAGTCACGGTATGCGCAGTCTGATTGCCCCACGGATCATACTGGTAGGTCATCGAGAAAGGCGGCAGACTGCCGTTCTTGACCCGGTTCAGGGTGTCGTACTGGTAAACAAAGTCTCCCTGCTCCGAATCGTTCGCGTCCTTGACGTTGCCCACCGGATCGTAGTCCCAGTGGTCGGTCAGCACAGTGTCCCCGGCTAGATTGACGGAAAACCGGTCTGTCATCCGGGCTCGCGTATCGTAACGGGAAACCTGACCGTACTGCTGGCCCAATTCCACCGTGTATATACTGCCGAGCGGGTTGTAGTTCATGGTGGCAAGGATGGCCTGCGGATGCGCCGCATCGACGAGATCCGCATTCGCGCCGAGCAACTGCCCGGCGTTGTTGTAGCTCATCGCTAGCCCTCCGTAATAGTAGCCCGCGTTCGGCGACGCCGCGTTGCGGACCGCATCGAAGCCTCGATCGGCGAAGGTAGGGTTCCCGGCCCAATCGTAGGCGGCATGCATATCGTAGTGGTCCGAGCCGCAAGTGGAAGGCGTGCAGACCGACTTCAGCGTCTTCCGGCCCAGCCCATCGTAGCCGTACACGATTGTCGAGCTGCTGTTGCTCTCATAGGAAAGGCGTCCGACGAGATTCGCCTGCTGCACCGAAGTCCAAACGGGCGAGCTCTGGTTGACGAAGTTCCAGCCCTGGATCGGCACGTCGTAGTTGAAGGACACTGCCGGAGTGCCGTCTGTGTAGAGCTTGCTTGTGAGCCTGTTCAGACCATCGTAGGCGTAGGTGGTCACGATGCTACGCGCATCGGTCTTGGTATGGACGTTGCCGTCTTTATCGTAGGAGTACGTGACGGTTTCGGACTCGGGATTGGTGGCCGAGGTAAGGCGCGACAACCCGTCGTAGCCGAAGATGCGCTGGCGATCGCAGGTCACACCGGAAGCAGCGGCCCCGTTTGGAAGCAGGCAGGTACTGGCATTGGAGCTGCCGCTGATGCCGCCCCACTGATCGACCTGGATCAGATTGTCGAACCCGTCGTAAGTGTAATCTGTTTCGCTTGCCAGGGCGTTGCTGACCGGATCCGGCTCCATCACCTTGACGAGCCGGCCGAGCGCGTCGGAGCTGCGCTGGGTATGATTGCCGTTCTCGTCGTAGAAGTCCGCAGTCACTCCTTGATAGTTTGTCGTAGTTGAGTTGCCGTCCGGGAGCATCGTTTGCGTTACCCGGTTTAGCGCGTCGTAGCTGTAGGTGGTCGTTCCGTCGGTTGGATTGGAGCCGGAGCGGTGCGGGTTTGAGACCGACAGCTCGCGCTCAAGTGCGTCATACGTGTAGTCAGTGATGTCCGCGCCGGACGGATCCGTTGTCAGCTGCGTTTGGAGCAGCTTTCCAAAGCCTTCCAAGGTGACCACCGTTGTGATAGCGTCGCCGGCGTCGCGCTGAACGTTATGCGTGACCGTGAGTGGCACCGTATCCTGGTAAGTATACGAATCCTGCGCGATGATTGTGGAAGTATTGTCCTTGGAGATACTTCCGAGACTCCGCCCCATCAGGTCGTAGGTCGTCATCGTGACGGTCCCATTTGGATCGGTGGCTTTCGCAAGCTGCCCTGTGCAGGAGTAATAACTGTAATTTGTGGCTTGGCCGAGCGCGTTGGTCACCGTACTTGGGACCCCGGCCGAGTCGCTTACCGAGCTACAGGTTGCGTCGGTAAATGGCGTGGCGTAGCCGTACGTTGTCGTGTTATTGTTCGGGTCGATCACCTTATTTAGGTCGCCGTAGCCGTTATGAAAATACTGGGTTTGCAAGCTGGCCACGTTCGTTCCAGTCTTGGTTACGCCGCTCAGATTGCCGACCGAGTCGTAGGTATTGGTTAAGGCATTGGTTTTGCCCTGAGCATTTTCGGTTACTGTGACAGAGGCGAGATGGTCGAGGATGTGGCTCGGCGTCGTGCCTGTCGGAGACTGGTCGGCTTAGATGCCGCCGTGCTCCCAGGTGCTTACCGTCGTGCGGATCGTGTTGCCTGAGAAATCCTTTTCGACCGTTTGCGTTGGGTTCGGGGCTCCCGAAGCAGTGTCGTACTGCATGGTGACCACGCTCGACAACGCCGACGGCGAGGCATCATTGTAGGTCGTCGTCGTAGAGCAAGGCTCCAACCACGCCGTGAACTCAGGACACGTAGACGTCGCCGTATAGTCGGTCGTAATCGTTTTTAGCAGCGTCGATGAGCCTGAGTAATACTGCCGAGTTTGCTCATACGTCCCCATGAACTCTTGGCCAAGCTGGGCTGTTACAGGGCCACCAGGCAGGAAATGGTAATGAGTTCTGTTTCCTTCCGGATCGGCGATATCAAGATCATCCCAAGCATCTGAAGAACTGTTCCACGAACCATTGAAGCATGTTGTTGCTTCGCCGCCTGAAGGCGCTCCAGCCGTGCAGGAGCCGCCCAAGGTAGTAGTCGATGGAGCTTCCGTGCATGAGCCGCTTGAAGAGTGGCACTCGTGCTTAGCTAGAAGAATAGTCTCCGGAACCTGGCAAGTGACATCGCTAAAATTCTGAGAGTAATTCGATCCGTAAGCATAGTCATAACGCGTGTAACCTCCGCTCGGATACTGGACCTCTACGAGATGCCCCGGGATATCGAAACTCAGAGTGTACTGCGCTCCGTTAGGCAAAGTGATCACGCGAGAAGTCTGGGTGGGGTAAATAGTGGTGTTCTCCCCACCAGAGCTCGTGGCAGCTCCAGGGCCCTCATAGAGAACGTATGGAGTAGGCTGTCCCGGGTAGTAAGAGGAGGGCGGATTGAAGCTGCATGGTCCTCCGCTGCCGTACTGGAGTGGCCATGAGGCCGACTCCGAACTTGCCGGTCCGGCCGACACGGAAGCAGTCGCACTCTGGCTCGAAGAGCCATTGACGGCAGTATAGGTTATCGACTGCCCTCCGACGTTGATCTTGCGGCCCACGGTGTCATGAATCACCCATCCTCCACTGACAGAATTGATTGTCGTCGTATTGCCATTCCGGTCGACAATAGAGGTAGGGGCGTCCGCGTAGTAGTAGAGGTGCGTGTAGTCTTGGGTGCTCTCACTGTTTGGAGATACGGGTGGAGCGGTGTAGGTGGTGAAATTGTAGACGGTTCCATCCTTCCCAGTAATCTTTATGTCCGAAGCGTTCGTGGCATCGAGCATGTAGAACGATCCGTCATAGCTTTCCATCGTTTGAGTTGCTAGCGCTGGTCCCGGAAGAAGGAATGTATGACGGGCCTGCAGGGTACAATCGCGCAGACCAAGAAAGGGGTGTGCGTTCCCATTCCAGTCTGTGAAGACCCAGTTCTGGGTGGAGTAAACGGAACCCGCCACTTCTTGGTAGCCACTTGGGGTCCTCCCGTAGGCGTAAACGTCCGAGCCGGCAAAGCTGAGATCGGCGGTAAGGGTCGGCAGGTTGACGTGTACCGGGCTGTACCAAGGTCCGGGTGCACTTGGGCCTAAACTAATGACGGCCTGCGTAGGCACGAGGTACGCATTGGTTCCACTCTCATTAGCGGTAAAAGACTGAAAAGATGCGCCTGTTTCTTTTAACGAGTACGTCTCATTGCTGTAAACAAAGCCAAGGTTGAGCGCCTGACCTCCGCGTTGCGGCAGCGAGACAACCGGTATAGAAAGGCTCAAAGCTCCTGTTGCCAAGCTGAGCTGCTCGTGCGCTCCTTCCTGCATCGTCGTGTAGGGAGATGTAAGGCTGTTGTTGAGCGGGGTGGGCACATTCAGCGTCGAGGGCGTTTGCCCGTAGCCGAGAAGTGATGAGAACAAGATGACCGCGAAAATGGCAATACTTGAATAAGTCATAGGTATGAATGCCTTTCAAAGCGCAAGGAGTCCACTAGCAGCTGTGCGGCTACGTAAGGACTAGAACTCTACCTGGTAGCGAGGAAGGAAAATGTCACATTCAAGGAGAAGTCCAAGTCAAGCTGAAGAGGCAAAGGTGCCGCTTGCTCTTGGACATCACGGTTCGGCACGTCAAGCGGAATGTCGTGTAAGCAGGGCTCATAGAAGTGCCCTGGCGAATGAAGATGCAAGCGGTACAGACGACTCGCATTCGATTCGACCGAGCAGTCGCTACATGGGTAGACCGAGATGTTAATTTTCTAGTAACTTAGTCAACTATTCGAGGATACCTGCCTTTAGTACTCTGTCATCTCGACCAGAATGTAAATTGGTAACCTGAGAGTGTCAATGGAATATTTTAGGAATCTGCGCGATGGGAAAGGCGACTGCTTTCGCGAGCTGAGATCTGCGGCCTCGGCGTCTACTGGGGCATCTTGCTGTCTCTGTTGCAAATGTTTGGGCGCGCGCAGAGGAGGCCGCGGTGCCGCTCGGCTGCAGAGGTCAAGCAGGGCAGACGCCGAGCTTTTCCTCGATCGGGGGCGACGGCCTCCGCGAGCGCACTCGCGCCGAGGCTAAAGGCGCGTTCCGCAATGCGTGCTTCACCGCGGATGTCCTGAGTGAGGGTGTAGACCGCAGCCTGTCCCTTGCGTAGTGCGCGCACCAGTTCAAATCCCACGATGGCTGCGGAGGCGGTCCTCAGTTTCTTAAAACCTGGCACGGATCGGATCAACTGCTTTAGCTTGCGATGATCGGCTTGGACGGACAGTATTCAGATACTTGACTTGTCGATGCACTGTCTTTTCAGGACCTTTGTCTCGAGCCTTCACTTTCGACATCGCAACACCGTAACTCGCGCTTCATCCCCGTTGATGACCTCCGGCTTTTCCCACTCCTTCAAGCCATTTAGCGCCTTGCCGAGAACGCCGCGCCGCTTGGGCGTTCCGTGAAGGTGAGAGATAGAAGTCTATTGTGTTCCGCGCTTGTCGAGCGCCCTGTACAAGTAAGCCCACTTGGCGCGAGCAGACGGTACCGAAAAATATGAACGCCAGAGCTCTTGGTCAGGTGGAACCGTTTCAGCAACCAGACACAGACCCGAGTCACGTACGGAACTGGGAGCCCGCACTTTACTCAACGGGGTTTGTCAGGACTTGTCCGCTGAGATGCCGAGCGTTGAACTGCTCTCTGGGCATCTTCAAGCGGCTTAAAGGCTGTTCGCTGCCCGCCGGCATCGAAAGGCTATCCACAACCGAGGTTTCTACCGGTCCCTCCTGTGGATTCAGGGACAAACCAAGTTGTTGCTGGAGGTCAGCAGCTATCCTCTCAGCCGTCGCTAACTGGTAGCCCAGTGAAAGTCGATGCTGTAGGTGCCTGTTAATCCCGTTTTGTCAATGACCGGGCGACCAACTTGAGATGACAGCACATCCGCGAGACCGCCAGGACCACCTGTGATGGAGACGTGCCCCTGCCCGTCTTCCTGCTTAAATCGCATGCTCAGCAGTGGCTCGTCAGTCCCAGGAGCGTCGGCCGGAGTGACATCTGAGAACTTTGCTCCACCGCTGCCTACGACCAGAGCGAACACAGGACCGGGTTCCGTCTCTTGATGAAGCACAAGATGGAACTGCTGAGACAAAATCTCCTTGAGTGCGGTGTTGAAAAAAGGCTTTGTGGGGAAGTGGGACCGCCGCCGGTATAAGAGATATCAAACCGCTCCTTATCGATCCAATCTGGGCCACCTGTCAATTGGTATTCTTTGAGAGAGTAGGCGGTCTGGATAAGGTTCTTTACCGTCGTGTAGCTGATCGAAGTATCGTTCCCGGTGCGTTTAAACTGCATCATGTTGCTGCCTGCTACGTTCCGCCTGATTGCGGTGATACGAAGTGGCCCAGAGGTAGCCTCCGCAGCATTCGTCTGCGCTCCGAGCTGAGGTGCGGAGAACGCATCGAAGATCAGTGGGGCGGCTACTGCGGTTGTCGTAAGGGCGCCAAGCAAGCACTTCTTAGCTTTGGAAAGGGGTCTGATGTTCTGCGTCTGCATAATGCGCGTGATCCCTCTCTTTAGATTTGAGCCATTCACACCCGCCACACAGGGCAGCGATGCTTCTACACAGAACTTGCAGGTTCTGAGGATGCTCTCCGCATAGACAGTAGGAGCGCTGCCCAAGCTGAGAACACCTTCATCACAGGCTCGTTCTCTTTCTTCCATCTGTCGTGATCCGAACCACCACACGAACGGATGGAACCAGAGGACCGCTTCAATAACCATCTGCACTGCGGCGGTCAAATTATCTTTGCGTCTAACATGCCACGCCTCATGGGCAAGGACGGCCCTGAGCTGCATGGGTGTGAGCTCTTGGGTGATAGCCTTCGGCCAAAGGAGAACAGGCCGAGCTATACCGAAGATCCCGGGTTCGAGGTGACCATCGGATAGCAGAATAGAAATAGTGTCGCCACCTGTAAGCGCGCTCAATGTCTTGGGAATGGCGGTCTCCAGGCCGGAGATCAACGGGGTCGCTGCTCGCTTCATGCGAAAGATCGTGAACCACCGATGCCCCCACATGATGAGGACCGTGACGGTGCCAAGTAGCCAGAGTGCTGCGAGGCAGAATGGCACCATCGTTAAGAACGGATGGCTCACCGGAGAACGTCCGATGACGTGTTGAGCAGACCTTGCAAAGGGTTGACCGACGATCTCGACCACTGACGTGGAGTGCTTCGGAGAACGACCGGCAGCACACCCGTGCAGATACGATCCCAATTGCACCAAGGGCGCAATCGGGACCAAGAACTTGGCGGAAGCCAGAAACCAAACCCAGAAGCGCAGCGGGGCTTCGTTCCTCCTGAGGGTCACTGCTACTGAAGCGGCTACCACGCCGAACAGGGTTGATTGCCAGAGGTGATTTCCTATGGAGGCCGATTGAGCCTCAACCACGTGCTCTAGGCTAACCATCGACGCTCTTCCGTTCACCGAGTTGTTGGAGCAGCACCTCGGCTTCCCGTATGTCCTCTATCGTCAGCTGCCTGATTGAATAAAGTGGGCCATCACAGGCTGCGTCTTGCCGCCGAACATAGAAAGCAAGTCGTCGATCAGGGTGGTCTGAGCGGCAGAGCGTGTCACTGTGGCGGCGAAGATATGGAAGTTGCCCACCTTCCGCAATCGCTTTACTGAACCCTTCGCTTCCAACCGGTAGAGGGTGGTCTGAACTGTGGTGTAGGCAGGTCTCTTCTTCTCTGGAAAAAAGTCTTGGACTTCACGGATGGAAGCCTCCCTTTTGGCCCAGAGCGCTTCCATAACGCCGTATTCAAGCTTCGATAGCTTCTGCTTCGACATGCTCCTCCTACACACGTAAGGCTATCTACTACATCTGTCATAGTGTCAACGAGGGTTCATGAAGGCGGGGGCGGAACGCTGAACAGTGCTGGCGAGACGGTATTCGGTAATGCTATGTCGCATCACCGGAAGTGATCCGCCTGGAGCGCACCTCGCCACAAACGACCGTTTGTGACGAGCGTCCTTCAACGAGCGCGTCTTATCGTACAGTCTTCTCGATCACCTCCGGGCTATCAACGAGACGGTCCGCGCTCTCCTGAGGAGCAGAGTGTAAGCCCAGAACTTACGGCCCGGCATCATCGAGAGCGGCGCTTGCGCCATCGGCTCGGATCGACAGGGAGCGCTGTCATGCGCCCTGAAGCGGCATTGTAGAAAGCTCCGTGGTGTTGGATACGACCGTACCGGAACAACCGGGACAACATAGCCAAGGCACTCGCCGCAAGTGTCTGGTTGATGAACGGCTCCTGGCGTTCCAGGGCTTCGGCAGCGGAGCAGCTCGGAAGCGGATCTCTCCTTCGCTAGTGTCGACGATCTCCGGGTAGAGCTCTGAAACCGTCCGCAGCCGCTCTGCTTTCCGCCGGTTGCAGGTATTGAGGGGTTGACCCAAGACGTACTGCCCACTGGCTACATTGTTGCCCAGGTCGAGCCCAATAGCTTACGGGACTAGTCGAGGTTACAACAGCCTCGATCGTCTTTCGTGCCGCGCGAGTATCGACGCAGCCGATCACGATGTCGGCGCCCCGGTCCGGTCTCCGCAAGCTCTTTTCATCGAGGAACTCAGGGCATGCTCGCCAGTCGAGGCCCCAGAAGATGTTGACCCGATTGACCAGGACCGCTGCCTTGTTCATGCCAATGTCCGAGCGAGGGAACGGCTGCCGGACGCAATTGGTCTCACTCACGGTGTCCGCGTCTATGACGGTGATGTCGAGTCCGCCTGGATGCCCCCACACCTTCATCGCTTGATGAAAGTATGGAAGGCCCATCAGCATAGCGCTCCCCTTACCACCCGAGCCGACAATTGAGATGCGTACAGCCCGCTGGAGAAGGTGCGTCGGCAGTTGGTGTTCGATCTGCATCTAGGGCCTTCCTTTCAAGAATTGAACCAAGGACTGCTTCGCATCGTGGAGATACTTGGCGGGAAACGCTTGCTTGCTGCCGGCGAGTTCCCTCCAGAGGCCTTCGGAGCCGCCCGGATGTGCGGTGAGACGTTGCGCGTCATTGGGGTGTGTAAACGCGCTCTCGTAAAAGCTGATCTCCCACTTCTCCATCGCAGACACGCTTGCAACTTTTGGGGCGCGCATCGAGCCCAGACAAACGCTGCCGAATCCATGCGTCTTCCAGTAGGGAGCGACCATCATGCGTGTGTTTGCTGGTTCTGTTGCGACGGTCGAAGACCGATCCGGGCGGCGCGGGCCGCAAAGTCGCCATCGTCCGCGGCCAGCACTTGGGGACGTGTCCGGTCCGTACCGTTGCAGCGTGGAGAGAAGCCGCGGGGATCACCGAGGGGAGTTGTTCCGCGCAGTGAGCCGGAACGGAAAGGTGCAGGGCAGAGGATTGCACCCCAACGCGATCGGCGAAATCGTGAAGCGTGCGGTGGTGCGCGCCGGCTACCCGCCCGAGACCTATGCCGGGCATTCGCTCCGCGTAGGGTTTGCGACGCAGGCCGCGCGCAACGGGGCGAGTGCGTTCGAGATCATGCGCCAGACCGGGCATCGCTCCGTCGAGATCGTCTCCCGTTACGTCCGCGAGGCGGAACTCTTTCAGGATGCTGCCGCCGGTAAGCTGGGGCTTTAGGAGCTTTCTGGCCACTTTCAAGAGGCCAGAGACGGAGCCCTATCACCCACGACCGCGTCCTCAGTGCGGCCGACGCCTGGGGAGTTGGCTGACCAAGAAACAGCGTCTAGCCGTTCCGGGCCGCCCGACCATACAAGGGCCTTGTCGAAGCAGAGCTCCAACCTACAGAGGGCTACCAAGTGCCAGGGCCCGCTGGCTCACGTCCGCCTCTGCGTCACTGCCTGATAACATTCGGCATTACCACGATTGACCGACGCAATCGGAGAACCTGGCCAGCCAAGTTTGTCGGCGAGCTTAATGGGACAGCTGGGG
>CALMAN010000049.1:9515-17175 GCA_937859835.1 uncultured Acidipila sp.
GTTCTAGCCGGTCTAGCGTTTGGTGGCCTCGGCATCACTTCCGGCGCCGCTGCGCTGACGACAGGTGGTTTCGGCATTCTGGTAGTAGCAGCAGCAGTGGGTATCGCTGGCGTGCGTTCCATCCCTGCGCACACAAAATCAATCCCAGAGACCTTGTCGGCGTATATCAATCTTTGTCAGATCTAAGTCTTCTTGAACCGCGTGTCTTCGCCGTCGGGGTTGTTGACCCCTCGCAAGCAGGAAAAAGCACCTTGGCATCTCGGATACTGCACAAGCTGCCCGATCTGAAGAACCAAAGAACGCACGACCTTCACTGCTATATTGCTGCCTTGCAAACAGCTCCTACTAGATATGTAGCAATCGTTGATGGGCCGGGATCTAGGTATGCGGCGCAGTTCAAAGTGGTTGAAAGCTCCAATATAGTATTTGTTCTCTTGGATCACCAAGATCCGGAAGGCACGATGACGAAGCACAGCGTCTAGCTGAGCATCGCAGATTCCAGCAGCAGCTTCGCGATTACCTAGTTGGCGAGGGCAAGCGCCTGGAGTGGATTCACCTTCTACTCAACAAGAGAGATCTGTGGGAGAGATGGGAGCATAGAAACTTGCTAGACTTCTTGCGCGCCGAAGAGGGCGAATGGAAAAAGATCAACCTAGCACACCGAGTTAGCTCCGCGGTTCATTCAAATGAGTTCCCGTCAGATATAGATGCTTGCTAAATGAAGTTGTGTGAGCTTTCCGGGGAAGAATGCTCCGAAATGATCAGTCTGCTACCTATCGAGTACGTGACGCGGCTTTCCCCTATCGAGTTTGTACTCGTTGGCGCAGCCGGCTACCACGATCGCGTTCTTGCACGGAGTGAGAACTGCGGGTTAGATCTGATCGGCTTTTCACAGCAGCTAGGCTCCAAGGAACGGCTCGGGCAACGCCAGAGGCCCCTGCTCGCAATAGATCTTGCAAGTCGACGACGCATGCAGTACGTGATTAGCGACCCTATCCCACGCGGCTCTCGTAGCGGCGACTTCCGAGAATCGTCTTACATCTTGCTGGCTTGGTTCGAGTTCGCGAACAGAGAACGACGAGATTAGAAACATCTTCGATCGTTGCTTAGCAGACATAGACCATGGCCCTGAGCAACAAGACCTTCGACGGATAGAGTGGAGCATTGCTCCCGTGATTTATCAGTGCTCTATGGCTAACTCCCGGGAAATCCAGAGTGCCAGAGCAAGTGGTGTGTTCCTGCTTCTGTATTTCCTTAGCTTTGCAGCAGCCGCAATAGGCGCCATCACGTTTCTCGCCCTGCAACACTATAGCCGCATACTTCATTAGCTGCGAAGGCGCGGGTGCACCTTGCAGCCAGTCACATAGGCGCGTCCGGCGATTGTTGTCACTTTCTCAAACTCTACACTGCTTCACGCTTGCGTCTGAATGGGCTCGGCGCTAGGCCTGCTGTCGCACTGTACCCAAAAGCCGGAAATTACGATGAGGGGCCAGCTTCTGCATCCAAACGCCGGAAAGTTGAGGAGCACATGCACTCAAAAGCCGGACGGGCTGGCACCGGTTCCGAGGGTGAAAGTGCAGGGTCCGGGGCGGAGAGTTGTGGCGATGAGCCAAATGGGCCAGGCGGTCCTGCATCGAATCCCGGAAAAACTTCACTCGGAACTTTGTCCGGTATTTGATACCTGTTTTCCGGTATTTCAGTGCAGTGAGACTGTAGTCAAAAGCCGGAATACTCTGAAAGCAGAGAGGCGATATTCCGGTATTTGAGTGCAGCCCGACAGCTCGCAAACTCGGCTTGTTGGCCAGTCGGCCGACATTGTCACTTGATTCGTTTTCTGTCGTAAGCCATCTGCGAATTGTTTGGGCTCTGGCTCACTTTTGGTGAAGCGAGCTCTGGGTGTAGACCAGAGGGATGCCAGCGACGCTGATCCTGATGCGGCGGAAGTAGAGTTGGTCTGCGTACGACAGAAGGCGGGTGCTATCTAGACGGAACTCCGCTCCAGCAGGGCCGCCTCATCTTGCCCGTGCTGTGGCCACAGCTCTGAGCGGATCCATAGCCGGTACCGACGCAAGCTCGCGGATCTACCCTGGGAAAGGCTTCCTGTCCGGATCCTGCTCAACAGCCGCAAGTTCTTCTGCAGGAAATGCATCCTGGAGCCGTCGGCTCTCAATGAAAGCGGACAACGAGGCCAGCACCGAGCCGTAGGCTGTTCTGTATGTTGTCAGTCCCATTTGGGAGTTGAGTGCGAAGCCATCCAGCATCGAGAGCCCGGATGGCAAGGTGGCGCCTCAAGCTCAGATCGACGCCTCCGCCTATCTGCAACGTCACATTGTTGGCGCTGGTAACCAGGCTGGCCTGGCTGGGAAAGACGCTGTCGAAGCCGTTCGCCTCGCCCGCCAAAGCCTGCGCGTACACCGAGAGGCGATGGTCGCGATGCCAGCGATACCGGGGCCCGAACGTAGCTGTGACCAGGGAAAGCGGAACCTGGCTCGAGCCGATCGAGTCCGCATGCGTTCCTGTCACATCCATGGCAACCCCAAGGCCTCGCCATACGTCCGCGCCAAGTTCAATCGAACCACCCCGGCTCCAAAAGCTCTCCGAGCTCGATGCCTCGAGCGAGCGCTGGCTTATGTAGGTCACAGCCAAGTCGATGGTTGGAGCGCGCCGCGGGCTGTGAGCCGTGGCGTTTTGAGCATGAGCCAGCGTTGTGCCGGTAAGCAGCAGCGCTGCTGCTGCCGTGCGAGCCGCTGCGACCACGGACTCTAAACTACGCCTGAAGCGGGGATGACTCATAAGGGCAGCACCTACTGCAGCGTGAGCTGAACAACCGTGATGTGCTGCAAGGTAGCCCCCGCAGCCCCGGTAGCCGTACCGACTACTTGAATGGTGTACGTCTTCTGCAACTTCGACTGTCCAAAGAAACCGCTTCCCGATCCGCAGCCGGTCAGCGTCGTGCACATAGCTCCAGCCGCAATCAGCGCAAGCATCGTGAGCGCATGCAGGTGTTTCGCCTTGCGGCGCAGCGGGAAGGGAAGCAGCAGCAGGGCAAGCGCCATGGCGCCGCCTCCGAAGAGTCTCGTCTGGGAAAGACCACTCGTGCTCGCCGCGGTCTGGATCGTCATGGTAAAGCTCGATGCTCCGGCCCTCAGGGTGAGTGTCTGCGGCGTAAACGTGGCGGTTGCGCCCGCCGGCAGTCCCGTCGCGGCAAGCGCGATCGGAAAGGATGACGCTCCGGTAGTCGGCTGGACCGTAAAACTGAAGGTCGCGGCAGCTCCTGGCGCCACTGTTTGTTGCGTCGAACCGCCAGGATTCGACGAGTTTGGGGTAATCGTGAAATCGAAGTCCTCAATCAGCTCTGCGATCGCGGAGGAAGTGCTGCCCGTAAAATTCGCATCGCCCGAATACACCGCGGTGATCGTGTGCGTTCCGGCGGCAAGGGTCGACAGGCTGAGGGTGGCCATGTTGTTCAAGAGTGGCTGCGCGGTAGCCAGCAGCGTGCCACCGTCATAAAAGAACACAGTGCCGGTAGGGGTGCCTGCTCCGGAAGGAGTGACCGTGGCCGTAAACGTAACTGTCTGGTTGACAAATGTCGCGGCAGCGCTCGATGCCAGCCCGAGGGTGGTCGTGGCTTGGCTGCTTGAGCCCGTCAGCAGGATCGTCTGCGGCACAACACCAGTCCCCTCCACAACAACAGACCCGTTGCTTGCACCCGAGGCGGTCGGCGTAAAAGCGATGCTCTGCGTACAACTTCCACCAGCAGCAAGCGTCATCGGCAGCGACGGACAGCTCCCCCCGCTCACCGCTGCGAAGGCGCCAGAAAAGAGCAAGCCCGTGACGGTGAGCGAGCCGCTCCCGCTATTCGTAATCGTGATGCTTTGTGGAGCAGAGGCCACACCAGCCGCTCCACCGCCGCCAAACGTCAACACGGGCAAAGCGCTGCTGCGAACACGTCCGTTAAGCGTGTCAGCCACCACCAGATTGCCTGTGGCGTCGGTTGCAACGGCTCTCGGCGCATTAAGCAAAGCAGCTGTCGACAGCCCTCCATCGCCGCCAAAGCCTTGATCGCCCGTGCCGACGATCGTGGCAATCACTCCGTCGCGCACCTGCCGGATGCGCTGATTGCCTGTATCCGCAATCAGGACGTTGCCGGACGCATCCACCGCTACACCGGATGGCGTGGCCAGAGCCGCAGCGGCGGCACTCCCGCTCTCGCTCGAGAAACCGCCTGAAAATCCACCCATTGCCGTGCCGGCAAGCGTTGAGATCACGCCAGCGCTATCAACCCTGCGGATGCGCTGATTGTGGCGGTCGGCGATATAAACCTGGCCCGCTCCATCCACGGCAACGCCGGTGGGTGCATCCAGCGAGGCCGCAGCCGCTTGACCGCCGTCCCCAGCAAAGAGTTCTTCCCCGTTGCCCGCAACCGTGGTGATCGTCCCCGCTGCTATCTTCCGGATGCGCTGATTGTTCGTGTCCGCGATGTAAAGGTTTCCACTTCCATCCACGGCCACTCCGCTCGGGTAGGCAAGCTGCGCAGCGACCGCAGGGCCCCCGTCTCCAGAGAATCCTGCTGCGCCCGTGCCGGCCACGGTGGTAATGGTGCCGCCACTCACTTCCCGGATGCGGTTGTTGTGCGTGTCAGAAATATAGAGGTGGCCGCTTGTATCGAGGGCGATCCCGGACGGAGCGTCCAGAAACGCTGCCGTCGCCGGGCCGCCATCCCCGCCAAAGCCAGGCTGACCGTTGCCGGCAACGGTAGAGATGGTGCCCATCGGCGTAATCTCTCGAACAACGTTGTTCAGCGTATCCGCGACAAAAAGATCACCGGAGCCGTCGTAGGCCACAGCGGATGGAGAAGCCAGCGCAGCCTCGGAGGCAGCGCCGCCATCACCTGTGTAGCCAACGCTACCGCTGCCCGCTATTGTGCTGGCAGCGCTGCCGGGTGTAAGGGTGAGAGTAGCCTGTGCGTGAACGATGCAGGGTATGGCGCAGAAGATCGCAAGAGCGATCGTGCTTCTCCGTGCGGCTTGGCACGACCTTGTCTTACTCACAGCAGACCTGCTGGTGGTGGCCGCTTTCGCTCTGCCGCCTGAGCACGCAGGAACTGATGAAGGAGGGGGCAGGCCTCCACTCCATCTCAACGAAGAGCTCGCCCACATCAACCGATGTGAACTCACACCGTTCGTAGAGACGAAACGCTGGAGAATCGCGCAAGACCTGCAGGCGAACGATCTTGCCTGCCGATCTCGCTCGACATTGCACATGGCCAAGGACTGCGGTGCCCAGGCCCTGGCCCCGATACTTGTCCGCCAAAACCAGCTCAACAATGCGTAGAGCGCACGCATCCTCATGCAGAAGCATCTGTCCAGCCGGCACGCTCTGCTGCAGTAAGACAATGTACTGTGTCGCCGTAGGATAGTGAGCTTCGCGGCCCATCAGGCGTGCCTGATACTCCAGCGATAAAACTTCAGGCAGTTGCGGCCCACCCGCATCAAGAAAGGCCAGCCGTTGGAGGCCCTGCTCCACAAACAAAGCGTAGAGAAAAGCATCATCGCTGGCTATGCTTTGCCGTAAAGTGGCGCTTCCACCTTGTCTGCCGATCTTGTAGGGCGTAAGCATCTTTCTTAATTCCTTTCACCGCATACCCGGTGATGGTCTTTCCACGCGCTACCATTCAGGCTCAGCACAGACGCGTGTGTCTGTCGCTATGCTGTTTTGTCCGACCGTCGTCGAAGTTCTAGTCGGGGCGCATCGGATAGAACCCCTGGACGCAGATGATGAAGTTGATGACCGCGAAAGGAGAGATCGTCTGAACCGGCTCGATGCTGCCTGTAGGGCCGATGGCGACTGCTCCTGTGGCGCTTGCCCCGGAGACTGTCACCCCAGCCAGAGGCTGGAGTGTGCCGGCGGCCGCACTTGGGGTGACATAACTTGCCAGCGCGCCTGCAGGCAAAATGCCAGAGGCATCACCTGGCTGGTAAGCATCGGCCAGATAATTGTTCTGGGGATCGGTCGTGTTTCCTGGGGCCGAACTGGCTTCCACTTGCACAGTGAGTGAGCCAGGCCCAGACGGGGTGAACGTGGCAACATGTGTGTGCGCGGGCACAGCGGCCACCGCTTCTACGCCACCTGTGGCTCCAGCGGTGCGAGCCGTCAGCTGTGGACCACTTCCCGCCCCGAGAGGCACTCGACCCCTTAAGTCCGGTACGCCAAAGGTTTGATTGGGTGTTCCTCCGTAGGTGTTTCCCAGGATGGCGTAGAGGGCTTGATACTGCGAGACACTGAGAAGTTGGCCTTGGCACAACACCCAGCCTTGGGGTGCATAGCTCCCAGCCCACGGCAAAATCGTTCCGAGAAAAGCTTCCATCGAAGAGCACCTCTGGAGGTTCGTGACTGCCGTCTAGCGACGAGGGATAGGGACATGGCGGGCGCAAACCGCCACCGGCTACTGGCAGGAGAACGCCATAAAGAAGGTGTAGAAGGTGCTGGTGAGGCTTCCCCCGTTTGTGATCTGGAGGGTAATCGGCGTTCCAGCAGGCACCTGGGTGTCGGTCGTCACCGTGCAACTCGATCCATTTGGAAGCGGAACAGTGCCCGTGGCGCCAGCGGCGGAGATGGAGCACACGCCTCCAACCGTCGAACCGAGGCTCCAGCCCGACAGATTGCCTGCCGTGGAGCTTGGAATCGCTGTATAGAGCTGAAACGTAAGCGCCGTGACAGGAGAAGCGTTATAGATCGTGTAAGAAGGCGTGCACGTAGAGGGTGCAATGGTGGTGCTAAACGCGCTTATGCTGGTGTAGGAGCCGGAGTTTCCGCCTCCTACAGCAGGGTTGAAGTAGAGGTAGGTGTTGCTGAACTCGTGCGTTGTGACAGCATAGGGGATGCCGACCGGTCCCGCCCCTGTACCGGGGTTTAAGCCGCCCCAAACGCCTGCGGCGCTGCTGCCTGCGGGCGGCACATTTGTGCTGGCCTGCTCGGCAAGAAACAGCGACCCGTTGTGGCTGACAAGGTTGCCGGCTGCATAGCTGGTGGAGGCATCCCAGGCTGGCACGTTGGATGTGCCGCCCGGCCCAGCTGCGCCCGTGGGGCCGATAGGACCCGTTGCACCCGGAGGGCCCGTGGGGCCAGTGGCGCCCGCAGAACCCATCACGCCCTGCGCGCCCTGTGCGCCCTGAGAGGCAAGCATTGCCCAAAAGCCGTTGCTGCCGCTCGACGGCAAAGGATGGCCCGTGTTGTTTGCAACCAGCGAGACGTAGCTGTTGAGGAAGTACGCGTCACTAACAACGGCATTGAGCCCATAGGTGGTGCTCGATGAATAAACGCTCTGGTAGGCGATCGCGCCAGTCGCCCCGGTCGCACCCGCTGGCCCTGTCACTCCGGCAGCACCGGTCGGCCCTACAGGGCCTGCCGCGCCTGTCGCCCCGGTAGCTCCCGCGGCGCCGGTCGCGCCGGCAGCGCCCGTGGGCCCAGCAGCACCCGCAGCACCCGTCGGCCCCGCGGCTCCAGCAGGACCCATCGCGCCCGGCGGGCCTTGTGCCCCAGGCACCCCTTGTGGTCCTGCAACACCTTGAGGTCCCTGCGGCCCTTGGGGACCGATCGCGCCCTGCGGGCCTTGTGCCCCAGGCACCCCTTGTGGTCCTGCAACACCTTGAGGTCCCTG
>CALMAN010000049.1:17275-25103 GCA_937859835.1 uncultured Acidipila sp.
CGGCCCTTGGGGACCGATCGCGCCCGTTGCACCCGCCGCGCCTACCGATGTAACGGTGACGTCCAATTGAGCCGCATGCCCCGTCTGATCATTCTCCTTGCTGTCCAGCAGGATGTTTGCGCCTGCCGAGCTCAGCGCTACGCCGAAGTTGCTCGAAGGATTGGTGACCCAGCCCTGCACCAGCCCCGTCACATCCAGCATCACGTACTGGCCGGCAACCGACGCCGTGAAGCTCGCATTCGTCGACCCAAGCGTAGGCTCCGTTGCGGCCGTCACCGAGTACTCGTCCCAGGCCGAGCTCACCAGTGACAGATTCACCAGGCCCTGCGCGTTCACTCGATTGATAAACAGGGTCAGCGTCGCGTGTGAAATCTGGCTCGCCGTAAGCCCCGCCGGCAGGCTGCCTACATCAAACTGCAACAGCGCCGTGTTCCCACCGCCCACATACAGATTCGAGATATTGCCGAAGTTTGTCGAGGTACGCGTCGCATTCACATACGTGTCACCGACCAGACGAACCTCGGAGGCATGCGCCACCGAACCACAGGCTGCTGCTGCAAGACACAAGGCAAACGGACGAACACGATTCAAGCAGTACTCCTGTTCCCGGCACATGCGGGCACGGCTCCGCATGCTTCAAGAAAGGCCTTTGCGGCCCGGGGGTAAACACCACTTCTGCCTTCGGCAGCAAACAAAGTTCATGGGTGCAACCCTCCCGGACAAAACTTCGCACGCGGGGTGCCCACGAGGAGTGATCCTATCCCAAAACAATCACGAGTGAAGCGTGCGAAACGCCACACCAAGTAACCAAAGTGATGTGCGCCTTCTCACCCTTGCTGGGCGAGGCCCGCATGCTCAATCATGGAGTCGACAAAGCCGCCAGGCGCCAAACATGAAAAGAACGCACACACTTGGCCTCTGCATGATCGTCAAGGATGAAGCACACGTGATCCTTCGCTGCCTCGCCAGCGTCCGCCCGCTGGTCGACTACATCCTGATCGAAGACACTGGCTCCACAGACGGCACGCAGCAGGTCATCCGCAATTACCTGCACGACAAAGGGATCCCCGGGGAGGTCTTTGAAGAGCCCTGGCAGGACTTCGCGCACAATCGCTGCGTCGCCCTGGCCCGGCTCCGCGAGCACGCGGACATCGACTACGCACTCATCATGGATGCAGACGACACGCTCCACTCTGCTCCTGGCTTCGACCCCGCACGCTTCAAGGCCGAGCTCTCGGCCGACGTCTATCACGTGCAAATACGCCTGGGTTCAGTTACATATCACCGTCCGCAAATCTGCAGCAATCACTTACACTTCCGCTATCGCGGTGTGCTGCATGAGTTTCTTGAGATCCCCGCTCACCACTCGCAGGGCGAAGCTCGGGGACTTGCCATCATCATCCACCAGGACGGCGCGCGCAGCCAGTCGAAAGACAAGTACCGGCGAGACGCCTCGCTCCTCGAGCACGCACTCACCGCGGAGCATGACCCCTTTCTCCAGTCGCGCTACACCTTCTACCTGGCGCAGAGTTATCGCGACGCGGGCGACCTGGAAAAAGCACTCACCTTCTATCTGCAACGCGCTCAGCAAGGCTTCTGGGACCAGGAGATCTTCGTAAGCCTGTATGAAGCAGCAGGCCTCAAGGAGCAGCTCGGTCACCCAGCCAGCGAGATCATCGGCCTTCACCTCGAAGCCTATGACGCTTGCCCCACGCGCGCCGAGTCACTCCACGGCGCCATGCGCTACTGCCGAACTCACGGCAAATACCATCAAGGCTACTTGATCGGAAAACACGCGGTCACTCTGTCGCGACCCGCAGCAGGTCTCTTCCTGCAAGAATGGATCTACGAGTACGGCCTCTTCGATGAGTTCTCGGTTCTCGCCTACTGGTCCGCGCACTTTGAAGACTGCAGGGCCTACGCCGAGCGCCTCCTGCTGTACACAAACCTCCCCGCGCACGAACGCGAACGCGTCACCGCCAACATGCAATTCGCCCTCGCAAGGCTCGCGGGCAACAAGCCCGCCGGCAAGCAAGCAAACCACTCCTGATCCACACCCAACACAGCCCGCCATCACCAGCGCAAAGCTCGCATCCACGAGGCTCAATCGGAGTGATGCGCCCTCCATCCTCCAGGCCCATCATTCGCCCGCAAACCAATCCGCTCAGAAATGAACTCAACCGTACGCCACAAGCGCCAGCCCCCAGCATTACCAACGTGACGGCTCCCTGCACCAACCCTGTTGCACCGTCCGTAGACAGCCGCTCAATGAACACCGACGATGAACGCATATGGATGTCCTTCAATCGGTGCCCGCTGCTGCTCCTTCCTGGACCGCACTTATTCTGGGTGGCAACATCCCCTTCTTCACCACCGCGCATAGCGACGCAGGTGACGCCTTTCAGCAAAATCCCGAGCTGCAGCCCATCCTGTTCGACAAGGGCCGCGTGCTGTTTGGCCGCTTCACCATCACCGGCGCACAGTTCACCCCCGACTCCATCACCTGGGCACACGAGAGCGATCGCGGCTTCACCTCGGGCAGCTTGATGTACGCCAAGTCGGGCACTGAACTGCACGGCACAGTAAGCGTTGGCGATGAGCCATCGACCGCTTCTGAGACTGCTGTCTTTGCAACGGCAATCCCCTTGTCAGAGTACGTAACGCAGCTCTCCTCAAAAACCGCGCCAGGCGCCGCGCACGAAGGTCCAATCCTCCGCATCGGCGTGCGTGCCGATCAAGGTCTCGCTCCATCCATCTCGGTATTCCTCGATGCCACCGACGTCTCCGACGGCGTCTCCCAGTCGCTCGAGCCAGAAAGCGGCCGTCCTGTGCTCGACATCTTTCTCCCCCGGACGCTCGGAGGTCCTCTGGGCTCAGGTGCTGCCCACATCGTCTTTGACATTGGCGAGAACGGCGACGTGTCTTTCGCCGGACACTACACCACGATCAACAAGAACGGCGATGTGGTCGCCGGCGATTGGACAGGCCGGCGCCGCCCCCCGGTCGACGTGGACAATGCCCTGGTGGAAACCGAAACGCCTCCGCTCGCCTTCGTCGATGCTCTCCTCCCATCGGGCGAGAACTCCCTGAGTGAAGCCGAGCTCGAAGCCCCCGAGGTGCAAAAGGCAGTCCTCGCCCTCCTCGGCAAGGTGCCAAACGACAACGAGGTTTCCCAGGCTTCGTCCGGTTACATGATGGAAAACATGAAGTACGCGATGTGGCTCGATTCCTCGGACGACGAGGTAACAAGCCGCCGCAAGTGGATGCAAAACTTCCTCAAGGAACAGCGACCCACCATCCAGGACCAGGCTCGCATCGGTGCCATCACGAAGAACGGTGATTGGTATCGCAACACCATGGCCACATCCATCCTCGGCAACGCACTCAGCCAGCAGGTGTTTGAAGCCAAGGTCGTCCCTCGTCCTCTCGATGCACAAAGAAAGCTCACCCTCCAGGGCTACGTAGCCGAGTGCCTCCCCAAGGACGAAACATACGCCGAGCAGCAAAGTGCTCTGTGGCGGACCGTCTATCTTGACCGGGCACCAACCCTCAAGGCCTATGTCGAAGAGGACAAGGCAAAGCTGGCCGTGAGAGCAGACAAGACCAACCCACCCGAGACCTGGGACCAGATGACCTGGGCCGAACGTGTGCTTGAGTATGCGACCGCCCCAAAGCAATTCCAGATCATCACGGACAACCTGATGGCGGGAGGCTCCTCCACCCCGGATGTCTCCGCAGCCGAAGAAAAGATCTCAGCCGCCAAGCTCAAGATCGGCGAGTTTGAAAAGAAGCTGACCGACAGGCGAACGCGCCTGGCATCGCTCAAGGCAAGCCCGTCCCCCGACGCAGACATGATCACGGCGATGGAAGATCTCATCGCATCGCTTGAAAGCACGATCGCCGTGCAAAGAGAAGCGGTCGCGAACCTCGAGGAGCAGAAGGCCGATCAGGAGAAGAAAGCGCTTCTCACCATGCGCAACATGTCCAGCCTTCTCTACGCGCTCGACACAACAGGAAACCTGTCAAAGACGTACATGGATGGCGTGAGCATGGCCTCCATCTCGCGATCCGCGCAAAGCGCCAACATCCACGAGCTTGAGAACTACGAGAACACCCTTTCTGACTTCCTGGCGACTTTCTTCGATGACGTAGCCCACAACCGGAACAAGGTCTTCGGCTCGATCGATGAAACGGGCGATCTGAACGACCTGATGAGGACCGAGGCACTTGATACAAAGCGCCTTGCCGCAGAGATGGTCAGAGCCCTGGTCAACGCTCGGCAGTCAACCTTTCTTGGAAGCTCAAGCGTCGCGACGCAAACCTTCAGCCAAAAATACCCCAGGCTGACCGGAGCATTTCGCGTAGGCCTCATCGCTGCGTACGTCTTCACTGTTCTTAAAGTGCTCCAAACGGTGCAGCAGGGCACCGGCTCAAGCACCACGGTGGAAGACGTCATGACATACGGCACCTTCGCCTCGCTCACACTGGAAACGTTCCGGTCCCTCCTCGCCAACACCAAAGGTCTGTTCAAGGGCGTCTTCAACGCTGTCGCCGGCGAGCCCGCCATCCCCGGACAGGTCAGCACCGTCGGGCGCTGGTTCAGCAAGATAGGAGACGGCATTGCACGCGCTTTCACCTGGATTGCGACCGGCATTCGATCGCTGGGCACCAGGGTGGCCGAAGGCCTAGCTACCACTCGCGTCTTCTCCGCGCTCCGTAACTTCTGCTCGCGGTTCATAGGAGCGGTCGTCACGGCGGTACGCGCGGCTGGCAACAAAATCGTCGGTGGTATCAGCAGCGTCATCTCCCGCATTGCTCAGTCGCCCACCTGGATCCGCTTCTCGTCCTTTATGGGCAAAATGTTTGGAGTGATCGCGAAAGGCTTCATGGTCATCTCCAGCATCTGGCTCACCGTCACCGAAGGCATCAACATGGTCTCCGTTTGGAAGACAAGCAACTCCGGGTGGCAAAAGGCTCTCGTGACCATGCAGTTCGCGGCAGTAGCTCTGTCGACCATCGCCACCGTCATCGGAGTCTTCTCCTCGGCCGTTGTGTGGAGCGGCGCCGGCGCCATCCTCGCCCTCGTCGCTGTTGGCATCGGCATCCTGGTCAGCTATCTCTGGCCACCGGAGTCCACCATCCAAAAGATCATCTCCGAGGTCATCACGCCCTTTGTTGACCAGACCGCGGGGCCTGCCCTCCAGCTCGCCAGAAATCCCGCGGTCGCTTCCCCTCCACCAACTGAGCCAGAGGTCGTCCTCGGCCGCGAACTCGCCTTCGCCTAACATGCGAGGGGCCGCATCGCACCTGCCGGCCCCTCGCTTCAGCAAGCCTACCCACCCAACTTGCGCGCGGAAGGCGTGATCAGCATGCGAACCGAAACAGAAGACCTGGAACACAGCCTGGCCGCCTACCGATGGATCAAGGGCCTGCTGTACATGGCCGACGGGCAAGCCGCTCTCGTCGAAGACGGAGCGCCGCCTGCCTCCCCCACCGTGTACGAAACAAAGATCACCGACCAGGAAACCTTGCTCCATGACGAACTTCCTGCCCCCGTCGCAGGCCTGTCGCTCAGCCTCCTGGCCGTCTCGCACAACAACCACTCTGTCCAAGTCGGCCAAGCAGGCTTGGCCGAGCAAGACTATTCCTTCTTTCTCAAAGACGACCTGCTCTACCTCAAGCTCACCGTCAGTGCGCAAACCGCCGAGCCGTTTCCAGGAACCTATCAGCAAGCGCTCATCCGGTTCTCTCCCTCCGGGCACAGCTTCACCGGAATGATCAGCGAGGTGAGCCCAGGCCGTTCCATGACTTACAAGTGGGACGGGACGGTCGCTGTCCGCTCCTGACCGCTCACCACACGTCGCGCCTCTCGCGCACACCAACAGCTTCTCCAATGGAAAGGTTTGAATGACCACCTTGGCTGTGGACGACCTCCTGACCATGAGCGACGCGGGCGTCAACTCGCGTATTCCGGCGCGCTTCCTCGATTGCCTAAAACTGGTTCCGGAGGTGCGATCTGTCTTCTTCGCAAGTCAACCAGCCCCATCCCCTCTGCCGAATCAACTTGCGGGCATTCGGCCCCTCGACGCAGGCTGGGTCAAGCTGATTGCAGTCGCATTGGTGGCTGCCGTCGTTCCCAAGCTGGTGGTCCGCAACTTCAACGAGCTGATCGATGAAGGACGCGTGAATGCGGTTCTCGATCGAGAACTGGCCCCACAAAGCGCTGCGGCCCTGGCCGCCAGCCGCGCCGTCTACGACAGCGAGTTCGGTAGCTATGCCATCAGCAAAGGTGGCAACGCCTTTCAGGCATACCTGGCCGATCGCACCACTGACTGGGGAAGCGCTCTTGCCGATGCGATCACCAGCCAGGCCTTCCAGACCAAAACGGACATCGAGAGCAACATCGCCACACCCGAGGAGAAGTCGCGCCTCTCCCAATGGCTCACCCTGCTTGTCTACATGGTGGGCCGCCTCAACCCTGCAAAACGCGAACTCGTCCTCCGAAACTTCCAGGGCTGCTACCCGGGCCTCTACTCAGGCGAAGAGCCAAGCCACCTGGTCCGCGCCGACTACACCGGTCAAACATTTTTCGATGATGTCTCCAATGCCGCAAGCGTTCGACGGTATGTACCGATGGCACCAGTCTTCGCTGCAGGACCGATGCGGTCCGTGCCACCACCCACGTACTACACGTGGGGTCCAGACTTTCGAGACTTCCTGGCCAGGGAGGCTGGCCCTTACCGCACAGGTACGCGCGCAAATGACCTGGAAGCCGTGTCGATCTTCTCCTGCTTCACCCACAACACGCCCATCTCCCTCTCCAACGGTCAGCTCAAACCCATCGGCGCCATCCAGCCAGGGGACAGCCTGCTTACCGCAGATGGGCAGACTGCCACCTGTTCATCAGAAGAGATCGCCCGTGTCGTTGAGGCGCCGACAGCTATCTTCGGCATCAACGAGCATGCGCCGTTTGTATCCCAGGCCCACATCCTGCTCACCTCCTCAGGGCCCAAGGCGTTTGATCCCACCTCCGCACGCGCCATCAATCCAGACGTGCCGGTCGAACAGCTCAAGGTCGGCGACCAGCTGTTGCGTCTGGCCTCACTCGACCCCTTCTCCATGGAAGATGTAACGGTAGAACGCATCACCCAAGCCGAGCTCGCGGTCGGTGAAAGCCTGTATGCCCCGGTGCTGCAGGGCCCACAAAGTTACTTCGCCCATGGCTTTCTTGTCGCGGCGAACTACGCCTCTCTCACTGAGAGCCGCATCGCCGACGGCATCTTCGCCCTGTCACCGGACGAGCGCGCTCACCTGTGCGCCACCCTGCGGCCCGTGATGCCGTTGCTGCTTACCCTCTTGCGCGGCTTTGCTGGCCCACGCCTGAAGCAAGCGTTGATGGTCGAACCGGAGGGAAATCCATGCACGGCGCATTGAGCTTTCAAAATCTACTCGCACTCGATGACGAGCCGGCGCGTCGCGAAGCCTACAGGGCGGTAGCGGCGCAGGTCCTCGCAGCCCCCTCCCTGTCGCCCCTGTTCACTGCAACCCCCATCGCGCCACTGCCCCCGGTGCGGCCGCAATGGACAAACGTGGTTGCACAAGCTGTTCTGAGCGACTGGCTTTCAAACAGTGCCATTGGCTGGCTTCGCGACGACTCTGTCGAACCCTCTCTCGACCTTCACACGCTCCTCGACGCGAACCTGCCTGCCCACCGCCTCGCGGCGGACAGCCTTTACCACTGGGCTCTGCCTGGCCATTGCCACCACGACGCAACAACTCTGTTGGCGTATGTGATAGACCGCACTCACCCCTGGGGCGAACAGCTGGC
>CALMAN010000049.1:25113-33757 GCA_937859835.1 uncultured Acidipila sp.
AAGTCGGCTTCCGCTTCCAGCCTGCCGCCCTCCAGGCCGCGGTCCAACCCGCCCTTGCCCAGGCCCTGCACCTCTCGCTGCTCGAAAAACGCCTCACCCGCCTCTGTCACTTCACACTCGCCTCAACGCTCGGTAATGAGTCATCCCTGGTCGAGCCTGAAGAGCCTGTGCCCCACCTGACAGAAACCATCCTTCAGCAGCGCATGGCAGAGCTTGCTCCCCCTGAGCGCATCCTTCTCGGGCAAGCACTCATCAGCGCCTTGCCGCTCTTGCGCAAGGCCATCGGCGACTTCATCGAACCAACCCTCCGGAGACTCGCCTCATGAGAGGAGCAGCCCTCCTTCACCGCATCCGCGCCCCCAAGCAATGCAAGCGCACTTCCAGGTGCGGGGCCGTTCTCCTGGCCCTCTTCGTGGCCATCCTGTCCTTTCACCCCGCACTCGGCCTACGCTCCTCCAACGCCTACTGGAAGCTCCCGCAGCACCGGATCCTCCTCTACTGGATCGACACGCCGACCTTTGCCACCGCGGCAGACGTGCAGATGCTACGCACCAATCTGAAACTGGCCATGGAGCAGTGGGAGAGTATCTGCCCTGCATGCGGCATTCGCTTTGTCGAAGTCGTCGATCGCTCCGATGCGACCTTCCGCGTCATTGGGGTCAATGTTCAGCGTGCCTTCATTGCCGATGGCTTCAACCCGAGCGATCCGCGCGATACGTGGGCTCTCAAGATCGACAAGAGCTACTTCAACCCAAACAGTAAGTTCGACAAGGTCGGCATCCTCCGTCACGAACTCGGGCACATCCTCGGCTACCGCCACGAGCAGATCGCCGCGCCAGCAGATCGCTTCGTGGCTTGCGGATGGAAGAGCGAAAAGAACACCGACTCGAATTCGGTGATAAGCATCACGGACTACGACCCTCACTCGTTGATGCAATACCCATGCGGTGTGCCTATGGGACCCGTTCTGTTCGACTTTTCGCCTATGGATGTCATCGGACATCGGAGACTGTACGGGCCCTCGCCGGCGATCCCGCCCGCGGTTCACAATGCTCCATAAAGGCGCTAGTACGCCAAGCCCAAGAGTGTGGCCTACCGACGTCCAGATGCCGGAGGGCTATACAGTCCTCTCTGGTGTGGAACCCCGCCAAGAGCCGTGCCAGGAACCGCCAGGTCGGTCCGGGTCAATAAGTGCGTGATCTGGTTATTCAATGCGGTTAGAAGCACCAGTGGAGTTCTCCTTGAAGTGAACGTCCGAAAACTGGTCGAACGCTGGCAAACGTGACATCCGCGTGCACAGGGCGCTCGGGCTGATGTACGGATGTGGTCGACCATAATTGCTCCGGATTCAGCACCCCAACAGCATGCCAGGCGGGATTGTTCTGGGTTTCTGGCACCGTGACGCCCGTTGTCCCCGTAGTGCCGGCTACCGTTCACCCGCGCTCCGGCACCTCTCTGGCAAAGCATGTGGGTACTCGCAAGCCTAGGCGGCCCACCCGGCACCAAGGCCGCGAGCCCACCTCTGCAGCGCCTCTTTTGTATGCCGCACGGCTTCACGTACCACGCTCAAAACAGACTCTTGAGCTCGCCGGTAACTTTCGCCCGAGCGTGTGATTCATCTCGGCGGAAGCCAGAGTCACGGCGGACTCCGCCTGGGCGGCGCAGGTCTTGTGGGCTCTCGCTCGCTCGTGCGGTCTGATTGGGGAGAACAGGCTCGCCTCTAGCTCGAAACAGATCTTGCTCACAAACGTATTTCCATGGCTGGATAGAGAAAGGTCACCCCTGCCGAGCTCTCGTGGGCAGTCGACAGCTCAGCCACGGTCTCACTCGTACTCCAGCGCTGCCTGCGTTCTCTGGTGTGGTGGAGACACCGCAGCGGACTGACTCACGCACTTCAGGAGTGAAAGATTTTGCTTCACCAAGGTAGGGTTCGTTGGGGCAGTGGGCTTCCGGAAAGCGAACCGTCTGCGACGAATATGGGGGGAGTGCTCCTTGTGCTGGTTGAGGGCCTCCACCAGCGTGAAGAGCTCCAGATTGATCGCCATGTATTGCTTAAAACTCCGCAACGCCTTTTCAGTGGAGAGGGGATCTGCGGGAGAGAAAACTGCGGCGTACGAGGGCTCGTGCGAAGCTTCGTGCATGGATTCCGCTTCCGCATCGAATGCGGCCTCGATGGCGTCATCCTGGTTGAAAACCATCACCAAGATGGGTAATATCGCAGCATACCATACATGCTCGAATAGCTCACGTGGTGCCTGACAAGGCGTGCGACATAGGGCCGCTATCCGAAGAAGGCTGTCGATCCAGGCCGCATATGGACCGCGGCGGTGACGGCGAACCAGCGCCCGGTAATCTTCCACCTTCAAATTGTCTTCACCACGCAGAAACGACGGTAGCGCTCCCTCAACGTCGGGGAATTCATATCGTCCTTGATCTTCCTCGCCATCCTGCTCCGCCCCCTCGTGAAGGTTCGCGTTGTACATCTCTGCGTCGGTGTGGTCGTACACGCGAATCCAGCGGTAAAGAGAAAGGCGAAGCAAGTGGTAGAAGGCTGCCCCTAGCCAAACCGCTTCCTTGTCCAAAACCGCAAGTGCAGGACCGATCGTGAGGTACCCACACCCGGTGCAATCTACCGAGAGCAGGAGGATTCCTTCACGCAAACCCTCATCCAGAAAATCGCCAAGGTTGTCCTGAATCGACAGGCTGAGATGCACGTTGCGATCTAGCAACTCTCCGCATGCGCGGTCCATCGCAGCTTTCGTGGCCGCGGCCGCAAACTTGAGAGGCTGCTTGCCGTTGCTCGCCCATAAGGCTTCTGTCCCGAGGTCATGCTCGACTAGTGACCGGCACAATTCGATCAGGGTGCCCGCATTCTCAGTACACGAATAGCTTGCGGGTACTCCGGCCAGGCTGGGAAGTGTCTGGCGAAGGCTGGTGCCAGCAATCCTACAGCAGGGGCGCCAGCATTCGCTGGGTGCATCGAGAATGCGGTGCGTGCGCCTCTTGTGGGGCTGCACCGCATCCGCTAGGGTGGAGCATAGCCGTACGGACGTTTCGCATTGCAGATGTCTCCTGATTCGCTCCTCGCCCGGTGTGACCGGAGTCTGAGTGAGGCGGGTGAGCTCCATGAGGAGCCCTTCTCTTTGCTACAGCGCTTAGTGCAGGCACCGCCAGAGGTGGCCAAAGCGATGAAGCCGAAGGCGAAGGCCGGTAAGATAATCCCCGGCCCTACTCCTCAGCCGTCGGAGCCGTGCGCATCATCTCGCCCAGAGTCTGACTGAATCGGTCAGCCACTTTGCGGGCATTGCAGTGGTACTCGAACTCGCTCAGGTAGTGGTGCAAGTGCTTTATCGAGATGCGATGAAAGCTGCCTATCACCCCACGCTTGAACAACCCGAAGTGCGACTCGATGCTGTTTGTGTGGATCATGCCATCCACGTACCACCCTTTGCCGTGATTGATGGCATAGTGCTTACGCCCGCTGATACCGGCGCTCATGGTGGCTTTTCGGATAGGCTGCGAAGTCATCCATCATCACCGCGTCGCAATCCGGGCTCACAGCGTCCTTGATGACTTCGCCTAAGGATTCGGAGTTTGCCTTCGGCATATGCTTGAGCCGGACCTCGGCCGCCACGCTGCTTGAAGCCTACAACTACGCTCTTCTAGGTGGTGGTGCGCCCGCCACTCTTCGATCCGCCCCGGCGCTGCTTTCCGTCAACGTAAGTTTCATCGACTCCGACAATGCCGTCCATCTTCTCAAAGCTCTTGGCTTCCATCGCCTTAAGGATGCGAGGTGCCATGTACCAAATCGTCCGGTAGGAGCTGATGCCCAGGTACTGCTTGAGTTGATTTGCCCAAACGCTCTTCTTGGCGTCCACGATGATCGCGAACGCCATGAACCAAGTGGTCAGCAGAAGCTGAGAGTCAGCAAATCGTGCCCGGGGTTGCGGAGAACTGCTGCTTGCAGGTGGGCTCAAGGCACTCATAGATGCGGGTGCGGACGTTCTTAGTCGTACTCTTGCGGTTGGCCTTGCTGATCCGGTGACAGCCGCAGGTCGTGCAGCGAATGCCCTCGGGCCAGCGCAGTTGTCTCAAGGTAGGACAGGCAGTCGTCTTCATCCTGGAATGCCCGCGTTTCGTCTATGAGCTTCATCGCCGCTCCCTGCTTGCATTCTAGAAATAGGCGAGAGCGTTTTCTGTGTCAGGTACATAATCTGCCCTGGCCGCGACGTTCACGGTGCGCGACACACCATGGGGCTCCGGTCAAGCGAAAGACTGGCGCGCCGCGCGCGGTTTTTCCCTATACGGGAACAAGTTCAAAAGGACCCGGTTCGGCAGTGGACCTGCGCTGAAGCGAAGGAAAGGAGTAGGGAAAAACCCGGAGCGGTTTTAGGGTTGGGGTGTGAGGAGGGCAGGGATGCGCGTACTGATTGCCGAAGATGACCGCCCTCTTGGCAGCTTCCTCCAGCGCGGCCTGGCCTCGCTTGGCTACGAGGTAGAGGTAGCCCATGACGGGGAGCTGGCCTTGGACTCGTTCTTCCGGTGTGAACCAGATCTGCTGCTGCTCGACTTGGAGCTTCCCGGCCGCCCTGGCCCGGAGGTGCTGCGGGTAATCCGCGAGCTTTCTCCGCTCTGCCCGGTGCTGGTCCTGAGCGCGCGGGCCGACGCGGAAACGCGCATCCGCTGCCTGGGCGAGGGTGCCGATGACTGCATGGCCAAGCCTTTTTCGCTTGCGGAACTGCGGGCGCGCTGCGGGGCGCTGCTGCGCCGCCACCAGGCCGTGCGCGAGCTTCTGCTGAGCAGGGGGGGCGCTGGGGAAAGCCCGTCAACGCTCGCCCTGGGCACACTGACCCTGCAGCGAGTACGGCGCCAGGTGCATCTTGCCGGGGCGCCCGTGCGGCTGACCAACTGCGAGTTCGCGCTGCTCGAACAGCTGCTTCTGGCCGGGGGCGCTCCTGTCGGGCGCGCGGCCCTCCGCGCTTCCGTTTGGGAAGCGAAAGAGATCGAAAGCAACGCGCTGGATGTCCACATTGCGGCACTGCGCCGCAAGCTCGCCGGCGTGGACGGAGCGCCCGCGATCGAAACGGTGCGCGGCGCCGGGTACCGGATGGTCGGCTACGAAGGGCAAGGAGTACGGGGACGAGCCTTGGCCGGCTCCAGGATGGGCAGCGCAAAAGCGAACAGCTTGGGAGGGGAAGCATGGCTGTGACAGGTGGAATTGCCTCACTCACGAGTGGGGGGCAGCGTGGGCTGCTGCCCGGGATGGCGGGCGCGGTGCGGAGCCGGAGTGCCGTGGTCGTGACCGGGGAAGCCGTGCTCAGCCAGGCCGTTGCCGCAGAGTTGCGCGTGCTGCGCTGGACGGTACGCGAAGCGCGGGGCGCGGCTGAAATGTTTACCCTGCTTGACGCCGAGGTTCCGGAGCTCACGCTGATGGACTCGTGGCTGCCGGATCTGGAAGTGCGCGAGTGTGTGCGGGAGTTGCGGCGGGAGTACCCGGCCCTGGACGTGATGGCGATCGATGGCGCGGACATCGGCGCCGGCGCCCCCAGGAGTGCCTTCCGTGCCGAAGTGCTCCATGCGCTGCGGCAGGCGGAGAAGAGCGTGGACCGAAGCTGGGACGCCTGTTCGAGCAGCAGCCGGGAAGCCGGCCCTGAAAAGGAAGACGGCGTCCGCGTCGACCTCCAGGTTAGCGGGCGAGCTGCCGGGCAGGGCGAAGCGGGACGACCGGAAAAGCCGGTGGACGGGCTTGCCTGGCAGAGCAGCTTGCCTGCAAGCGAGATCCTGCGCCGCCACGGCCAGGTGGTGGCCCGGGTCGGCCAGGTAGCGCCGGAAGCAGCGCAGGGAAGCACCGAGCCTTCGGCCGTGGTCGCCGAGGCGCCGCTCGCCGAGTTCGTCGGCACGGATCCGCGGCTGCTTGAGGTGAGCCGGCGCATCCGGCTGGTAGCCCACCGCAAGACCCCAGTCCTGGTCCATGGCGAAACCGGCACGGGCAAAGAACTGGTGGCCCGGGCCATTCACCGCCTCAGCGGCCGCCCGGCCGATCGCTTCGTCGCCATCAACTGCGCTGCGATCCCGGAAGCCCTGGTCGAGGCGGAGCTGTTCGGCCATGCCCGGGGCGCCTTTACCGGCGCCGTCGGCAGCCGGGTGGGGCGCATCGAGGCTGCTGCGAACGGCACACTGTTTCTGGACGAGATCGGTGAGCTGCCGCTTACCGTGCAAAGCAAGCTGCTGCGCTTCCTTGAAAACGGCGAGATCCAGCGGGTCGGCGAAAACGAAGCCGTGCGCGTTGACGCCCGTGTGGTTGCGGCGACGCATCGCAAGCTGGGCGCCATGGCCAAGGATGGGACCTTTCGTCTCGACCTTCTTCATCGCTTGTCTGTGTTTCTTGTGCAGACCCCTTCGCTCGAAGGGCGACACGCCGACATTGACGCGCTTATCGAGCACAGGCTCACCCTGCTGGGACGCGAAGAAGCACCGAAGCAGCTAAGCGAGGAAGCGCGGCTCAAGCTGCATGCACATGCCTGGCCCGGCAACGTCCGGGAACTGGAGCACGCTGTGGAACGGGCCTGGATCCTTGCTGGTCCATCCCGCGTGATCGATGCGTCCTGCGTGGACTTTGGGGAAGCGCTCTTCTAGGTTCCTTGCCGAGGCCGTCTCCTCATGCGCCCGCTTCCCAGCGGCCTCATGCTCTCAAGCACCAATGAGTACAATCCCCGCCTTGCAGCGAGGTCGCCCGTCTTCGCCCGGCCCTCTGCGTTAATTCTGTTGCAGGTCGACGGCTGCGCCGCTTTGTTTGCATCCCCCGCAAGCCTGCTCGAGCGTGCACCGGCCCTGCCCTGCCCTGAAGCGCGGGCAAGTGGGTCTGCTTCGCGCCCGGGGTCTTCCGTCCACCTTTCCCCGCTCCGTCTGCGTGAGGCACCGGCTCGCCCTGCTAGGTTGCCACCGGTTGCGCAGAGCCGTGCGTGCCTGCTCCAGGCTGCGCTCTCCGCGATCGTGTGGATCGCACGCACGGGCTCGTTTTGCGCGCGCGAAACGATCGCCGCGGACGGCCCCGGTCCAGCGCTTGCTCGAGAACGCATGGTAGGCCGCGTTTCTTTGCATTTCTTCATGAAGAAATCCGGAAAGAGCTGTCCGAATGGCGGCCGTTCCCTTGCACCTATGTCTCGTCGTCGGGCAGGGCAGTGAGCCAACAACAGCCCCGCAGACAAACAGCAAAACGGGGGCGGGCCATGCAAGGACAGGTGAAAGCAACAGAGGTACAGCAGATCGCCGGCGTGCTGCCGGGCAGCTTGGCGGCTGTGGCAGGGAGCACGGCTGGAAGGATGGGCAGCTTCTGCCGGACGCCGCTGCGTCCGGTCGCGGTGCCGGCCCCGGCCAGGGAGCGCGGCGTCAGCGAGCCGATGACGGCCGCGCAGGAGCAGCTGCTGCTTGAGCACCTGCCTATCGTTCGCTACGTGGCGCGCTCCATGCACGAGCGGCTTCCGAAGCATGTGGAACTCGAAGAACTGGTAAGCGCCGGCACGCTGGGCCTGGTGGATGCGGCGCGCAAGTTCGATCCGGTCAAGAATGTCCAGTTCCGCTCCTATGCGCAGTTTCGTATCCGTGGCGCGATTCTGGACAGCATGCGCTCGCTCGACTGGAGCCCGCGCGAGCTGCGCCGTAAGGGCCGGGCCCGGGAAGAAGCCATGCGCACGCTGCAGTCGCGGCTGGGCCGTCCGGCGCAGGACGCGGAAGTCGCCGCCGAGATGGGCCTGTCCTTGGAAGAGCTGCAGCAGCTTGCCGGTCAGCTCAAGGGGCTCGAAGTCGCCACTCTCCACGCGGAGCGGGGCGAGGACGGGGGTGAGGAAGAGCTGGCGTTTCTGCCTGCCAAGGAGAGTGAAAACCCCTTGTTGCAGTGCCTGGAAGGCGAGGCTCGCCGCAAGCTGATCGCGGCCATCGACGCGCTCGGGGAACGCGAGCGCCTGGTCATGACACTGTACTACTTCGAAGAAATGACGATGAAGGAGATTGGGCTGGTTTTGGGCGTTGTGGAATCGCGCGTGTCGCAGATCCACGGGATTGCGCTGGGCCGGCTTCGCTCACTCCTCGCCGATCTGCGCGGTCGCGGAACGGCACAAACACGGACCGGTTTGCGCGGGCGGCGTGCGAGCTAAACGGATTGGATCAAGCGGTCAAAGCAAGACGAAAAATCAAGGCGCAGAACGGGGGCGGGCGATGGCGGACACAGTGGACGTAGGTACGGCGAGAGACAGGTTTGCGGGCTGGGAGGGGACGGCGGCACCGGTGGAGGTGCTCCGGACGGGCAACGAGGATGGGGAACCCGACGTAGCGGAGGCGAAGTTCGCCTGCGCGGTACACGGCTGCACAGGCGCGGGCAAGTTTGTTTTCAACGGGCAGCGTGTATGCAGCCAGCCATGTTTGGAGCTGCTGCTACGGGCAGCCGTGATCGAGGAGCAGACACTGGCTACGGCGGCGGCGCTTCGGGTACGGCCGCGTGTGCAGCTGGGCCGCATCTTGATTGAGCAGGGCACGATCAACGAACCACAGCTGGAAGGGGCGCTGCGCGCGCAACGCGCTACCGGCGCCGGAAGACTCGGCTGCTGGCTCAAGCAGCAAGTGGAGCTGCCGGAAGCCGAGTTCACAG
>CALMAN010000049.1:33767-37290 GCA_937859835.1 uncultured Acidipila sp.
GTTCACAGCCGCACTTTCGATCCAGTGGCGCTGCCCGGTGTTTCGCCTGGGCATGTTCAAGCCGGCGCGGGTTGTGCACCTGCTGCCCCGGCCGCTGGTCGAGCAGCACGGGGCGCTGCCGCTGCGGTTGACCGGCTCGCCGGAGCGCTTGTCGCTGGGCTTTGAAGATCACGTCGATTACGAACTGATCAGCGCCCAGGAGCGGATGCACGGCATCGGCATCGACGCCGGTCTGCTCACTGCTACCGAGTTCTGGCAGGGAACGCGGGAGCTGCTCAGCGTTCGTTTCCCGCAGGCCGTTTCTGTTCACGCGCCGTCGCCGGATTGCATGACGGAGGCGATGAGCCGCATGCTGATCGCTTCGGACGCGCAAGCCGCCCGGATCGTGGCTGTCCACGGCGCCTTTTGGCTGCGCTGCTGGCTCGCCCCTACTGGTCCGGCTGCTCTGCAGCAACCCTGCGACGTGCTTTGCTCAATCGCGGAGGGCGGCGGCGGGGACCTGGCACAGGGTGCTGACCAGGTTGAAGCCCTGACGGCAGCCATGATGCGAGTACTGCCGTAGCGCGCCGGTGCAGGGGTGGGCGAGCGGAAGCTGAGCCCTTGCGCGCGCCAGGGCGGCTGCCCGCCCAGCTTGGGAGTGCGCTGGGAGAACGAGCCAAGGGGCGCGGAAACAGACGTCCGTGCGACTCAGGCCGCCCTTACGCGCCCGATCCGGCGTTTGCAGCAGGCTTCACAGCCTCCAGGCTGCCCCGGCCTGACTCCACGCGTGTGATCCGCCGAAAGGTGGGCGGCTCGTCGGGAAGCCACGTTAAGCGGTGCAGATCCCGTTTGCGGACGTTGGCGACCGCCCCGGGGCGGAAGCAGGCCAGGCAGGTACCACCGGACCGGCGCACGCTTGGGTAAACCACCCCGAGCGCACCCCCGTCGAGCAGCTCGACGGCCAGCTGCTGGGACGCGATATAGGATTCCGGATCCAGGCAGGCGACGCGCTGTGCCTGCTCCCAGTCTCGCCTTTCCTCACGCGTGTCTTCCCCGAGCCCGGTGCGGGGCAGAGGGAGCTCACTCTCGCGAAGATCATGGAACCCCCCGCTGAACTCGGCATGGTAGTGGTCATAGTCCAGCACCTCCCGCTCACTCCAGCTGATCTCAGCAAACTGCACCGAACGGTGAAACAGCACCTCCGCCTTGGCCGTAGCCAGCTCAAACGCGGCATACCAGGCCCCGCGGTACGGCGTGGAAAAACGGGCGCCCTGGGGATGCGGGTGCGCAAAGGCCGCATTGATGATGCGGGCGTACGGGAGGCCCGAAATCAGCTCGCGCGCCGGCATCCAGAAGCGGTTGTTGCTTTCCGCCAGGAGCCTCTCGTTGGTCACTCCATCCAGGGCGAAGATGAGCTGGAGATCTTCGCTTGTATCCGCGATCCGCGTCAGCACCGAGTCGCTGTAGCGGGCCGGAAGCAGCCTGGAGGTTTGGAGCCGGTCGAGATCAACCGTCGGGGGGATGTACTGCGTGGATGGCAGCAGTTTGGGCGCGGCGGGCGCGCGGGCTAGGCGAAGTTCTTCAGCTGCAGCCTGGAGGCTGAGTTTGCGGCCCGGCACCCGGGGACGCTTGATGCTCCGCTTTCTCGGGGTCCGCGGACGGGACATGCCTTCATGTTACCCACCCCGGCGTGCGTCAAGCAGCCGGCGCACCGTGTCCATCGCAGGCGCACCCCCGCGCAGCATGTACTCGAGCGGCGTGCGATGGTTGAAAATCTCGTTCGCGTTGGGGAGCCGGATCCAGCGGTCAGCCAGCTCGGTGCTGAAAAGAATGTTCAGGGACTTGAAGATGCCGATCAGGTAGGAGATACGCAGCAGCCGGTCCTGCTCCAGATGCTTTTCGCTTCCCGACTTCCATGCGTTGTACGTCGAAGGCGGAAGCCCTCCGAGCAACCCTCGCGCGTCTTCGTCCCGCACCTGCCAGTGACGCATGATGTTGAAAAACGCCCGGAGAGCGGCCGGCGACAAGCGACGGCGTTCGTCCGCGTCGCCCAGATTGGGGAATTGCGGCGATGGGTACTGACTAACCGGGTAGACCGCTTGCCTGGATGCTGATGAGAACTTTGCCACTTCGAGAAAACGCCTCGCTAGAGTGTGGATGCCGCCGCGCTTGCACTCCGAGCTGGAGCGATCCTTTACAGACTAAACGCCGCGGCTTGCCGCGGCACCGGACACTTACCAGAGAAGTGCCTGGGCGATTACTTTTGCGTGCCAGAACGGTGCATCTGCATTGGTTCCAGCGAACGTGCGCGCCTTCGGCAACCATCGCGCCTGCCGGCCGCTTCCTCTCGATTGCTGCAGACCGGAGCCGGGCAGCAGCCGTGCCTTGCCTGCGCCACGCTGCACCGAAGGCGACCCCGGGGTGTGACAACTGTCATGCATTTTTGCTGACGCTTAGCACTCGCTCGAAGCGGCCTTCCACCGGCACACTTGCCGTATACCAGCCAGCCGCAAAGGCCGGGCTAGGGAAGAGGCACCCACCATGATGGCAAGCACCGAACTTGCTCCTCAACACTCGCCGGCAAGCGAGATCGTAGCTGTGCTGGACCGAGTCACCAAGCAGTATGGCGCAAGCAGAGCGCTCCACGAGTTGTCCTTTGAGCTGGGCCGCGGCGAGATCGTGGCGCTGCTGGGGCCGAACGGCGCGGGAAAAACCACGGCCATCCGCATCATGTTGGGACTCACCAGGCAGACCAGCGGCCGGGCCGAGTTGTTCGGCCAAAGCCCCCGCGACCGGCGCGCGCGCATGCGGGCTGGGGCCATGCTGCAGGTGGGGCGCATCCCTGAGTCGCTGCGCGTGCGGGAACATATCGCGCTCTTTTGCGGCTACTACGCGCGGCCGCTGCCCTTGGAGGAGATCCTGCGCATCGCCGGGCTCCTCGGGGTCGAGAACAAGCTGTTCGGCGAGCTGTCCGGCGGGCAAAAGCAGCGGGTGTTGTTTGCCCTGGCGTTGGCCGGGGATCCGGACCTGCTGTTTCTCGACGAGCCGACGCTGGGCATGGACATCGAAGCCCGCCGGGCGCTCTGGGTCGAAGTGCGGGCGCTTGCCGCGCGGGGCAAAACGGTCCTGCTCACCACGCACTACCTTGAAGAAGCCGAAGCCCTCGCCTCGCGCATCCTGCTGCTCAAGGCCGGCCGGCTGGTCGCGCACGGCACCCCTGCCGAGCTGCGCGCACTGGGTGGCACCTCGCGCGTCTGCTGCCGCACGGCGCTTGGAAGGGCCGAGCTCCTGGCCCTCCCCGGTGTCCGCGGCGCAGCGCAGGAAGGGGAGCGCTGGACCCTGACCACGGACGCCCCGGAAGCTTTGCTGCGCGCGCTGTTCCGGCGCGATCCGGCCCTGAGCGGGCTTTCCGTTGCCGCCACGCCTTTTGAAGAGGCCTTTCTGTCGCTGACCGGCGACGGAGCCGGCCAGTAACCGTTCGCTCACCGCAAGGCTCAAGGAGAACTGCCATGTCTGCCACCGTTGTTGTCCCGGGAAGCTCCCG
>CALMAN010000050.1 GCA_937859835.1 uncultured Acidipila sp.
GTGGAAAGGTAACTAGCGGGCGATTACCCCTTGCTCCCTGCAGCTGCGGTGCCGCGCGTTGGAATGCACGCTGCTGTTTTGCCCGGCCGGGCCACCGCCGTTGTACGCAGGATCGGATGCTACACTCGCCCAATGCCGCCGCACAGCCGCCTGCTTTTCCTGCTGCCGCTTGTTCTTTCGCTCAGCTTCGCGCAGGTTCCGGCCCGGCACGCGATGACCCTTGACGACGCTGCGAGGTTCCAGCAGGTCGGCAACCCCGAGATCGCGGCCGACGGCAAGTGGATTGCCTACACGGTGCGCCACGTCGACACCGAAGCCGACAAAAACATCAGCCAGTTGTGGATGGTCAGCTGGGACGGCGCGACCGACCTGCAGCTGACCTTTGACAGCGAAGGAGCGAGCGAGCCGCGCTGGAGCCCGGACGGGAAGTACCTTGCGTTTCTTTCCGGACGGCCGGGAAAGGCAAAGGGCACCCAGGTGTGGGTACTGGATCGGCGCGGAGGCGAAGCGCGCCAGATCACCGGCGTGAAAGAAGACCTGAGTGACTACCGCTGGTCGCCCGATGCAAAGCAGTTGCTGCTGACGCTGCAGGCGAAAGATGAGCCCGAGGACGAAAAAAAGGACGGCAAGCCGGTGCCGCCGAAGCCCATCGTCCTGGATCGCTACCACTTCAAGCAGGATATCGAGGGATACCTGACCGAGAAGCGCCCTCACCTGTACCTGTTCGACATCGGCACGGGTCAACTCAGCAAGCTGACCAACGACAATGCGCACGAGGAGCACGAAGCTGAGTGGTCTCCGGACGGCAAGCACATTGCGTTTGTCAGCCGGCAGGACACGCCGGACCCGGATCAGACCGACAATCCTGATCTTTTCGTGGTGGATGCGGCTCTCAACAGCGCGCCCCACAAGCTCACCACTTTCACCGGGCCGGATGAGGCGCCTTTGGCCTGGAGCCCCGACTCGACGCGCATCGCCTACCGGCAGGCGCGGCTGCCAGGCTACTCCATCTATAACCAGAGTCAACTGGCGGTGATCGCGGCTTCCGGAGGCGCCCCGCTGTTGCTGGCAGGCCGGCTGGACCGGCCTGTTGGCGCGCCGGTCTGGACGGAGGACGGCCAGGCCCTGCTCGCCACGGTCACCGATGATCGCAACCAGTACCTGGAAAGCTTCCAGTTGGGCGGCGCCGAGCCGCGGCGCCTCACCGCGGGGCAGGGCGCCGTGCTGGGCCTGGCCGCGCGCGCCGGTCATACCGTGATCGAGTGGACCACCGACGCCGAAGACCCGGAGCTGTACACGCTGGAAGGCGAGTCACGGCGCAAGCTCACCAGGCACAACGATGCGCTGCTGGCCACCCTTGCCCTGGCCTCAACGCAGGATCTTTCTGCCAGGACCAGGGACGGCAATGAGGTCCATAGCCTGCTCACCATGCCTGCCGGCTACAAGGCGGGCACCAAGGTGCCCATGCTGCTCTTTGTCCACGGCGGGCCCACGGCGCAGGATGAGCACAGCTTCGGTGTGGACCGTCAACTCTTTGCCGCGCATGGCTACGCCGTGCTCAACGTGAACTACCGCGGGTCCAACGGGCGCGGCTTTGAGTACAGCCACACCATCAACGCGGATTGGGGCGACAAGGAAGTCACAGACCTGCTGGCCGCGGTGGATGGGGCGCTGGCTACCGGGACGATCGAGCCTGAAAAGCTTGTGATTGGCGGATGGAGTTACGGCGGCATCCTGACGGACTACACCATCGCCACCACCACCCGGTTCAAGGCAGCGTCAAGCGGCGCCGGCATGGGCAATCTGCTTGGACTTTACGGCGTCGACCAGTACATCCTGCAGTACAACAACGAGATAGGCCCACCCTGGAAGCAGCCGGACCTGTATATCAAGCTTTCGTACCCCTTCTTTCATGCCGACCGCATCCGGACGCCAACCCTGTTTATGGGCGGGGACCGCGACTTCAACGTGCCGGTCGAGGGTGGCGAGCAGATGTACGAAGCGCTCAAAAGCGTCGGCACGCCGGCCGAGCTGATTGTGTACCCGGACCAGTTTCACGGCTTTACCCGGCCTTCCTTTGTGCGGGACCGGTACCTTCGCTGGTTTGGCTGGTATGACCGATACCTTGGGCTTACACCGCCCCCGACCCCTGGCAGCGCGCCGGCCAAGCCCCACTAATCTTCACTCTTCGACACCCCGAGGGGAGTTCGTCCCGTATGAAGCGCGCACTCTATTTGTTTCTTCTGCTGGGGCTTGCGCTTGCCGGCTGGGCGCAGGTGCCTGATCCTGCTCTGCCGCCGGTCATGCGGGAGCAGTACGCACGCGATCCGCATCAGCCTGTCGACCAGAGCTACACCGCCGCGATCCGGAAGTACACGACCGAGCCGTACTTCAACTCGCCCCTCACGGATTACCTGCCCGCGTCGGCGACCGGAGTGCCGACGCCGGCCGCCGTGATCGGGGACATTGCCGGGGCACCCGGCAAGCTTCCCTACGCGGAAGACGTGTACCGGTACTTTCGCTTGCTCGAGCAGCACACGCCGCGCGTCAAGGTGTTTTCCATCGGCAAGAGCGAGGAAGGCCGGGAGATGATCGCCGCGGCTGTCGGCGATGAGTTGTTGCTCAAGCAGTTGGACGCGAACAGCGCGCGGCTTGCGCAGCTTGCCGACCCGAGAGCACCCGGCATGACCGATGAAAAAGCCGCCGCGCTCGTCCGGCAAAGCTTTCCCGTGTACTACATCACCGGCACCATCCACTCCACAGAAACCGGCGCCCCTACCGCGCTGATGGAGCTCGCCTACCGGCTGGCCGTCGACGACTCGCCGTACATCCAGTACATCCGCCAGCACATGGTTGTTCTCATCACACCGGTGGTTGAGGTCGACGGCCGCGACCGGATGGTTGACCTGTACAGGTGGCACCTCGCGCACCCGAGTGAGACCTATCCGCGCCTGCTGTACTGGGGCCACTATGTTGCCCACGACAACAACCGCGATGCGATGGCCATGACACTGAACCTTACCCAGCACGTGCTCGACACGTTCCTGCACTATCACGCGCTGGTGCTCCACGACTTACATGAGTCGGTTCCATTTCTCTACGACAACACGGTCGGCGACGGGCCCTACAACGCGTGGATCGATCCCCTGCTCGCCGACGAGTGGGCGGCCCTGGGCTGGAACAATGTAGGGCAAATGCAATCGCTTGGACTGCCGGGCGTTTTTACGCATGGCGACTTCGACACCTGGAGTCCTGGCTACCTCATGTTTCTCGCGGGCATGCACAACGGCATCAGCCGCTTGTATGAAACCTTTGGCAATGCCGGGGCCGACACGGAGCGTCGCATCCTGACGCCGGACGAGTACAGCCGGGCCTGGTACCGGCAGAATCCGCCGCAGGCAAGCGTGCTCTGGTCCCAGCGCGATAACAACAACTACGAGCAGTCTGCTCTTCTGACTACCCTGTCTTACTTCGCGGAAAACCGCGAGCACTTTCTCGAAGACTTCTATGTCAAAGCCAGGCGCTCGGTAGCCAAGCCGACGACTTCGGGGCCGGCAGCCTACGTGCTCGCAGCCGACCCCGCGTACAGCAATCGCCAGCTTGCGCTGCTGCGCACGCTTGTGAAGCAGCACATTGAGATTTCGCAGCTTACCGAGCCTGCAACGGTCAACGTGACTCCAAGCGACCACGCCGCGGCACGGAACCAGAACGAAGCGCGCCTGCTGCCGTCGCATGGCAGCCCGACGGCAGCCGTGGATACGCTGGCTGCCAAGGCGGCCCAGCCTGCGGTAGACACCTTTCCCGCCGGGTCTTACCTGATCCGCATGGACCAGCCTTTTTCGCGTGTGGCCGATGCCTTGCTCGATCGCCAGTACTGGGCCGCGGACGACCCGCAAAAGCATCCGTACGACGACACCGCGTGGTCGTTTAGCCTGCTCTTCAATGCCAAGGTGACGCGCGTTACCGACCCGGCGATCCTCCGAGCCAAGATGTCGACCAACGTGAACCTTGAGAATCAGGAGACAAGCCGGCCCAGCGGGACTGGCAGCATCTTGGCCTTCAATAACTCCGGGCAGATAAGTCTG
>CALMAN010000051.1:0-4829 GCA_937859835.1 uncultured Acidipila sp.
GTGCGGCTGCCGCAGCGATCTGCCCGACCATCTGCTTGGGTGGGGGCGTTTCGCCCTGTGTGCGGCGCGGCACTAGCTTTTCCGCCACCACTTTTGCGGCGGAGCCGGCCAGCCCGCCGGCGCAGCCGGCAAGAAAGGCCTTCACGATGGGAGGGCTGGAACGCATGTCAGGCATGGGCTAGTGAGATGCTGCCCGGCGCCGATGGGCACGCCCGCCGGGTAGGGAGCGGATCAGGCTTCCGGCACAAAGTCGCGCTCCGCAGCACCCTCGGCCAGGGCCGCCTCGCCCGCCTGCTCGCTTTCCGCGGTGATCTTTTTCAGCGAAACGTGCTCAAAGCGGGACCAGACCAGGCCTACCGGGATGATGCTGAGAAAGGTGACGACCAGCAGCATGGTGCCCGCGCCCAGCGCCGGCTCCGGGGCTACGTGGAAAAAGCTCTGCATGGCCTGGGCCACAATCCCGATCTGGGTAAACCAGCCAAGCACCGGCAGCTGGATGATCGAGCCCGCGGTACTGGTGGCCATCAGCAGCATGCACCGCGACAGCGTCATCGCCGCCAGGGGTGGCGACGCACTGAACGCCCGCAGGGTTTCGAGGTAGGAAAAGGCGATCATCCCCCACATCAGCAGCGAAAGAAGCAGCGCCTGCACGAAATCGCCGGCCGAGTGGAGTGCGTTGAGGCCGTCCCGGAAGCCGAGCACCTTTTCGTGAGCGCTGTCTCCCCAGGCTGGAGAAATCGCGCCAAAGGCTCGCCGGAACAGCTCGGCCACGCGATGCCCGGCAGCCCGAACAAAAAACGCGAAGCCAACAAACGCCGCGACCACAAGGAGCCCGGAAAGCGCGGTCCTGTTGATCAGCTCGGGATGGGGCAGGGCGTGGCGATCCGGCGCAAACAGCAGAACCAGCGCAAAGATCAGCGCCACCGAGCCCATGTCAAACATCCGCTCTACCGCGTACACCGCGAACTGGCCGCTCAGCGGCAGACCGGTGCGGCGGGCAACCAGGTAGGGCCGTACCGGATCGGCAGGCCGGCCGAGAAGGGCCACGGCGGTAAAGCCGATCACCTGGGTCCCCAGCAGGGAAGCGGGGCGCACGCGCTTTTGGGGCTTCAAAAACAGCGCCCAGCGTACGGCGCGGAGGCAGTAGCCGAGCCAGATCAGGACAACACCCACCCCGAACAGCTTCCAGTCTGCCTGCTTGAGCTGCGCGAAAAAGGTGTGCCAATCAAAATGGATGCGGCCCCGGAGCAGAAACGCGGCGAAGAGGAGGAGGACGCCCACCCCGATCCACAGGGCGGTCCGGCTCGTCCGGTTTTGTGCAGGCTGCCTCGCTGCGGTCTGGCTCTGGCTCAACTGGGTACCTTTCTCGCTTTTCTCGAAGCGTACAAAGTCAGGGCTTGACCGTGCTCACGGCCAGGGCTGAGGCTGCCGATCGCGCAGCATAGCGCCCGTTGAACTCGCGAATGATGCGCGCCACGTAGGCGCGTGTTTCCCGGTAGGGCGGCACGCCGTGCCAGCGGTCCACCGCGCCCGGGCCGGCGTTGTAGGCCGCCAGCGCCAGGGCCAGATTGTCATGGTAGCGATGCAGCAGTGAGTCCAGGTACGCCGCGCCCCCGGCTGCATTGTCCCGTGGCGCATAGCTGTCGCGCACGCCGAGCTCGGCCGCGGTCCCCGGCATCAGCTGCATCAGGCCCTCGGCCCCGGCACGGCTCCGGGCGTGGACACGGCTGTTGCTTTCCGCATGCACCACGCTTGCGAGCAGATCCACGTCCAGGTCGTGCGCCGCCCCGGCTCCGGTGAGCACCTCCCGCAGTTCGGCCCCGCTCAACACCTCCGGGCTTGCTGGCCCGCTCGCGGCCGCCCCCGCGAGTCCGGCGGCCGCGGGCTTGTCCCGTAGCTCCTCGACGGCAACGATTTCTGCCGTCCGTACTTCCACATAGCTGGACCCATCCGGCTGGAGATAAAGGCGTGTCCGCTCCCCGTCGCTCGCGCGATGATCGCACGCCAGGGCAAAGCCGTTCCGCAGGGTAACCTGCTCGGCCGCGAACGCCGGGGCCCCCAAAAGCAGCAGGGACGCGGCCAGCGCGGTCAGGCATCCCCGGCGAAGCCAGGTTCGCGTTGTTTGCGCGTGACGGATTCCGTTCCGGACGTTTTCCACGAGCAATCAGCCCTTTCCAGCCAGGGCAACATCGCCGTGGGCGTTTGTTCCTTGCCCATCCGGCACAGCAGGGAGGGCGTCTTCGAGCGAAAGCACGGCGCCGTCCTCGTCATTGGTGGCGCGGCTAAGGAGCCAGCCGGAGCGCTCCCCTTCTTCCCGCAGGGCCGGGCTGGCATTGCACATCAACACCGGTTGGCCCGCCCAGCGCAGCATTTCCACGTCGTTCCAGTTGTCGCCGACCGCCATCACCGCTTCCCGTGCAACACCCAGGCGGCTGGCAAGCTTGGCGAGCGCAACCCCCTTGTTGCAGCCCAGGGGCAGAATGTCCAGGATGCTCAGGTCGCGCTCGGCATACTCGGTCCGGTGCATTTCGATCTCCGCGGCGAACGGGGTCCCGAGCAGGTGCTGCTCGGCAGCCGTCATCTGCGCCACCGTGCCGCAGATCATGCCCTGCATCGGCGCCTCCCCGCGGTCAAACACCCGTTCCAGCGGGTCCACCTGCTCGATATACGGGAGGTTGGCGTCCACCCACAGCGCGATCCGGTCGTGAAGCCGGTCGAGCGACTCAAGCACCAGCTCGCCCGGGCCTTCCCGGTCAAAGGTAAACACCATGGTGCCCCCGAACGGGCGCAGCTCGGCGCACAGCGCGCGCGCCGTGGGGAGCGAAAGATAAAAGCAGTCCATCAGGTTGCCGGCAAAGTCGCGCGTGTTCGCGCCATTCGACGAAATCAGCACGGTCGCGGCAGGCAGGCCGATCGGTTCGAGCAGCGGCATGGCATAGGCGGCGCGGCGTCCGGTCGCGATCACCACCTCTACCCCGGCCGCAACCGCTGCCCGCAGCGAAGCCATGGTCCGCTCGCTCATGCGCGTCCCCACGGAAGGCATCAGGGTTCCGTCGATATCAAATGCGGCCAGCTTGACCGGCTTTGCTGAACGAAGACTCATTGCGCCTAGTCTACCGGTCGCGGCCCCGTGGTTGTGTGTAAGGGGGATAAAGGGCGAGTCTTCCGTAATCAACGCCCGGACCAAAAAGGGAAGTGGCCGGGCGCGCGGTACCCTTTTGAGATGGCCTCCATCGACTCGCTCGAGTGCTCGCGCTGCCACCGTCACAGCTCCGCCGCCACGCCCCGGACCGTGTGCCCCTTCTGCGCCGGCGTGCTCTACGTGCGCTACAACATGGACGGGCTGCGCCGAAGCGCGCGCCGGCCCCAAGGCATGAGCCCGGCCGGCCGCGAGCGTCAACTGGACGGGAGCATGTGGCGTTACCGCGACGTGCTGCCGGCTGCCGACCCGGTCACGCTCGGGGAAGGCTGGACGCCCATGCTCGCCAGCCGCCGGCACCCCAATCTTTGGCTCAAGGAGGAGGCCACCAACCCGACCGGCACGTTTAAGGCGCGCGGGCTTTCGATGGCCGTCACCATGGCCCGCCACTACGGACTGACCCGGCTGGCGGTGCCCTCGGCCGGAAACGCCGCCGGCGCGCTCGCCGCCTATGCGGCCGCTGCCGGGATCGAGGCCCATATTTTCATGCCCCGCGATGTGCCGTTTGCCAACTACCTCGAGTGCGTCGCCTATGGTGCGCACACCACCCTGGTCGATGGACTTATCTCCGACTGCGCGCGCATTGTCGCCTCGCGCAGCGAGGCCGAGGGCTGGTTCGATATTTCCACCGTCAAGGAGCCTTTCCGGGTAGAAGGCAAGAAAACCATGGGCTACGAGCTGGTCGAGCAGCTCGGCTGGGAGTACCCGGACGCGGTCTTCTACCCTACCGGCGGCGGCGTGGGGCTGATCGGCATGTGGAAGGCCTTTGAGGAGATGGAGCAGCTGGGCTGGGTTACCGGCCGCCGGCCCCGGATGATCGCCGTGCAGAGCTCCGGCTGCGCCCCCCTGGCGCGCGCCTTTCGCGACGGGGAGCCCGCGTCGGCCTTTTGGGAGGGCGCCGCCACGTTTGCCAGCGGCCTCCGGGTGCCCAAGCCCTATGGCGACTCGCTTGTGCTTGCCATCACGCGCCTTTCCGGTGGCCTGGTGCTGGACCTGCCGGACCAAACCATCCTTGCCTCCCTGCTCGACTGGGCAAGGCACGAGGGGCTGCTGCTGTCGCCCGAAGGGGCGGCAGCCACGGCAGCCTATGACCAGCTGCTTAGGAGCGGGTTTCTCAGCCGGGAAGACCGGGTGGTGCTGTTCAACACCGGCGCCGGCCTCAAGTACACCGACCTGACCGCGGAAGCCATGGGCCTCCAACGCCCAGCCGCGCGGGAAGAGCTGCCAGCCCGCACGACGGCCGGCGGCATACCCACCGCGCAGTAGGGCGCGAGAGCCTGGTTCTTACACCAGTTCAACCCGGAAGACCTGGCCGAGGCCGCTGTTCTGGCCGGCGGCGACCGGAACGCGAGCTTTCGGATGGTCCTCAGCTACTGGGAGATGGCTGCCTCGCTCGTCACCACCGACGCGATCAACAGCGAAGCCTTTCTCGCTGCGCATAACGAGATTGTCGCCACGTTCAGCAAAATCGAACCGTTTCTTCCCGAGCTGAGGGCCCTCACAGAAGAGCCGGAGTTTTGCCGGCACATGGAACGTGTCGTGATGGCCACGCCGGACGCGGAGGCAACGCTGCGCAGAAGGCGAAAAGCTATCCGCGCGGCCGCCCCAAGCAAACGCCAGGAGACCTAAA
>CALMAN010000051.1:4929-10302 GCA_937859835.1 uncultured Acidipila sp.
AGGCCATTCTGCACGGCCAGCTTCATCAGCACGTCGGCTTCGAGGTTGACCGCGGCCCCGGGCGCGAGCGTGTGGAGGTTGGTGGCTTCGTAGGTATGCGGAATCACGGCCACATGGAGCTCGCCCGCGCCGGTGGGGGTATCGTCGTTCGCATCTTTTTCAGAAAACCAGCGCGCTACCGTGAGCGAGATCCCTTCAACGGTCACCGAGCCTTTCTCGACCACGAAGCGCCCCACCGCCGGGGGAACCGCCACGCGCAGCAGCCAGTCCGAGCGCTCGCCCTCCGTGACCCGTTCAAGCCCCAGCAGCGACCCGGTTGCGTCCACGTGGCCCTGCACGATGTGGCCGCCCAGCGGCGTGCCGGCCGGGGTAGGGAGCTCCAGGTTGACACGCGCCCCTGGCTCCAGCGCCGCCAGCGAGGTGCGCTCCACGGTTTCGCGCGCCAGCTCGGCCCGGAAGCGCAGGCTGTCCGGCTCCAGCGCCGTCAGGCACACGCCGCTGACCGCGATGCTGTCGCCCAGCCGCAGCCGGGGCGCCAGCCCGGGCGCCGCCACGGTCAGCCGCACCGTTCCCCCACGCGGCTCCAGCGCCTCAATGGTGCCGGTAGCCTGGATCAAGCCTGTAAACATAAGCGCTGCCCCCTCCCGCCATTCTAGAGCGGGCGCGGCACTAGCTGTCCCGCCACGGGTCGCGCAGGTAAGCGTCGATGCGGAAGTCCGCCCCGGACTCCCCCAGGCTTGCGCGGCGCACCTCGAGCGGCACCGACTCGCCCGCAAGCAAGGGCACGCCGCGCTCGCCCAAAAACAAAGGCGCGTAGAAAAGTGAAAGCTTGTCCGCGGCCTGCGCGCGCGGTTCGCCCGCCAGCAGGGCGCGGTTGAGCCGCGACCCCCCTTCGGCCAGCAGGTTCAGCACCCGGAACTCGCCCCCCAGCAGCCGCAGCACCTCCCCAAGGTCGAGCCTGCCCTCGGCCGAGGCGCCCACGGACCGCACGGCGATGCTCGCGGCCTCTAACTCCAGCACGCGCCCTTCGCGGCCTCCGGTTCTCCCGGTCAGGACCAGCACGTCGCCCTGCGCGCTCCCCACCAGCCGGCTCGCCAGCGGCAGCCGCAGCTCGGTATCGAGCACAACCCGCAACAGCGGCCGCCGGCGCGGGGCCCCGCTGCGGTCGCTCAGCAGCGGGTCATCCGCAAGCACGGTGCCGATCCCGGTCACCACGGCATCGGCGGCATGGCGCAGCTTTTGCACCGCCATCAACGACCGTGGCCCGGTCAGGTACCGGACGCTTCCCGGGGCCCATGCCGCCCGGGAAGGGGCGATCCGCCCGTCCAGCGATACTCCGGCCTTGAGCGTGACAAACGGCAGCCCCTTGCGAATCCAGCGCGCAAAGCCGTCGTTCAAGGCCCGCGCCTGCTCCGGCAGCACCCCCACCGTGACCGGCACACCGGCTTCGCGCAGCAGGCCGATGCCTTTGCCGTTGACCAGCGGATTGGGGTCGCCGGTCGCCACCACAACCCGCGCGATGCCGGCGCGCAGCAGCGCCTCGGCGCAGGGCGGGGTGCGCCCGGTGTGCGAGCACGGCTCCAGCGTGACATAGGCCGTCGCGTCCCGCGCCCGCTCCCCCGCGTCCTTAAGGGCCACGATCTCCGCGTGGTCGCGCGCCTCGTAGTGGTGGGCGCCGCGGCCCACCACGGTGCTGCCTTTCACCAGCACGCAGCCCACCTGGGGGTTGGGCGAGGCCAGGCCCACCGTTGCCTCGGCCAGGCCCAGCGCCTGCCGCATCCAGCGTGCATCCGCGCTTTCCCGCTCTTCCCCGCGGTACGGCTCCCCCATCGGCTCGCTCCCCCATCGCGCCCCGGCTGCGCTCCCGCGCGCAGGCTCTGCCAGGACCGTACCCGGTGCGGGCGAAGCTACGCGGTGCCGAGCAGCGAGTCCACAAACGCCTCGCTTTCAAAGGCGAGCAGGTCATCCATCTTTTCGCCCACGCCCACAAAGCGCACCGGCAGCTTCAGCTCCTGGGCGATGGCCACAACAATGCCGCCCTTTGCCGTTCCATCGAGCTTGGTCAGAACAATACCAGTCACGCCCGCCGATTCTGTAAACAAGCGCGCCTGTTGCAGCCCGTTCTGCCCGGTGGTGGCATCGAGCACCAGCAGCACCTCGTGCGGCGCGTCCCAGATGATGCGCTGCGCGGTGCGGCGCATCTTGTCGAGCTCGGCCATCAGCCCGGTCTTGGTGTGGAGCCGCCCCGCGGTATCGACCAGCAGCAGGTCCGTGCGGCGCGCGTTGGCTGCCTGCACCGCGTCAAACAGTACCGCCGAAGGGTCGCCGCCCTGCCGGGTCTTGATCATCTCCACGCCCGCGCGCTGCGCCCACACGGCCAGCTGCTCGATCGCGGCCGCGCGAAAGGTGTCGGCGGCGCACAGCAGCACCGTTCTGCCTTGCTTGCGGTACCAGGCCGCGAGCTTGCCGGAGGTCGTGGTCTTGCCCGTGCCGTTGACCCCGACCAGAAAAATGACCTCGGGCGGCTTGATGACGCGCTTGGGCAGGCTGTCGCGCGCTTGGAGGATCGCGAGCAGCTCCGCGCGCAGCAGCGTTTTGAGCTCGGCGCCATTGCAAATCGCCTGCCGGCGCGACCGCTCGCGCAGGGCGCCCAGCACCGCCCCGGTCGTGCTCATGCCCAGGTCCGAGGCCAGCAAAACCCCTTCAAGCTCCTCAAACGCCGCCTCGTCGACCTCGCGGGTGAGCGCGACGACGCCCTCGATTTTGTCCGACAGCGACTCCCGCGTGCGCGCCACCGCGTCGCGCATCCGGTCAAACACACTGCGCTTTTCCGGCTGATCGAGGGAGCCAAACAGGGTCTGGATCATGGCACCAGTGTAGACCGCACCCCACGCCCCCGGGGCGCGGAGATACGCCCCTGATACGCCCCTGATACACCCTGATACACTCTGGCCAGCGCGAGGTGTCCATGGCAGCCACCACCACCTTTGTTCCGCTGGAAGCCTATCTGCGCAGCGACTACGAGCCGGATGCCGAGTATGTCGACGGCGCGATCGAGGAGCGGCCCATGGGTCAGTACGACCACGGATCGTGGCAAAAGGCTCTGCTGCTGTGGTTTGCGAACCAGAGTAAGTCCTGGAACATCCGTGTGCTAGCCGAGTACCGGGTCCGGGTGGCCGCCACTCGCTACCGGGTTCCCGACGTCACGGTGTGGGATCGCGCTTTGCCGGTTGAGCAGATCCTGACCTACCCTCCCCTGGCAGTGTTTGAAGTGCTTTCCCCAGAAGACCGCGTCCCGCGCCTGCTTCGAAAGCTTGCGGACTACCAGGCCATGGGCATCCCGACCATTGTTGTCGTCAACCCTGAAACAGACACCATCTACCGCTACCAGAACGGCGTGCTGACCCCAAGCGAGGAACAAGCGTGCCCGGGCAGCGAGTGCGTTCTGGACTGGGAGCGGATCCGGGATCTTCGCGACTAGCCCGCGCGACTAGGCTCACGTTTTGAGCGGCTTCACCGGCGCACGGGGGGAAACGGGGCCGCGGGCGTCTTCCCGGTTGCCGGGGCACCGGCCTCACTCATCGCGGCCCGGGCGGCTCATCAGCGCCTCCACAGCCTCGGCCGCCGAGCGGCGCCCATGCAGGAGCCCATGCACTTCTGCGGTGATCGGCATCTCCACGCCCAGCCGCTCGGCCAGCGCCAGCGCAGCGTCCGTGGTGCGGACCCCTTCGGCCACCTTGCCGTCTAGCTCCTCCAGGATGGCGGGCAGGGCGCGCCCGCGGCCCAGCTCCACGCCCACCCGGCGATTGCGCGACAAGGCTCCCGTGCAGGTCAGCACCAGGTCCCCCAGTCCGGCCAGCCCGGCCAGGGTTTCCCGCCGTCCTCCGCAGCCCAGCGCCAGCCGCGTTATCTCGGCGATGCCGCGCGTGATCAGCGCGGCCACGCTGTTGTGCCCCAGCTCCAGGCCGGCTGCGGCGCCGGCGGCCAGGGCAACGACGTTTTTCAGCGCGCCCCCCAGTTCCACGCCGGCGACGTCGGTATTGCGGTACAAGCGCAGGCTGTCGGTGGTCAGCATCGCCCGGGCGCGCTCGGCATCTTCCCCGCGCGGGAAAGCCACGGTAACCGCCGCGGGCGCACCCCGGGCCACCTCCTGCGCAAAGGAGGGCCCGCTCAGGGCGCCGATCGCCGGCCCGGGCGCGCGATCCAGTACCCCGTCCAGTACGCCGTCCGCTGTGCCGTGGAGTACGCTCCCGAGCACCTCCGTCATCCGCAGCAGGCTCCCCTCCTCGAGGCCCTTGGCCGCGCTCACCACCAGCGCGTCCCCGGGCACAAACGGCGCCGCCGCCCGTGCGGTCGCGCGCATGTGCTCGGCCGGCACCACCAGCAGAATGGCTTGCGCGCCGGCTGCCGCTTCCGCGAGCGAGCCGGCAACCCGGAGCGAGCAGGGAAAGATAAACCCGGGCAGGTACCGCTGGTTTTCGCGCCGGTCCCTGAGTGCGGCGGCGTGCGACGGGGTGTGCGCCCACAGGGCGACCTCGTGGTCGCCCCGGCGGCAAAGATTGAGAGCGAGCGCGGTACCCCAGGAGCCGGCCCCCAGCACGGCGATCCGGCTCACGCCGCTTTGCCGATCCCCGGCTCCGTGCCGGCCAGCAGCCGCCGGATGTTGCCTTCGTGCTTCAGGATGACGAGCGCCGGACCCAGCGTAAACGCCGTCAGCTCGGCCCAGCCGCGGCCCAGCCCCGGGGGCAGGGCAAAAGCAGCCGCGATGATCGCCACCGCGGCCAGCATGGATGCCGCCGAAACCACCCGGAACCCCAGCAGCCCCACAAGAAAAACGCCCAGCGAGAGGAGCGCCACCGGCCAGCTCAGCGCGAGAAAGACCCCAAAGGCCGTCGCCACTCCCTTGCCGCCGCGAAAGCCGAGCCAGGGAGGGAACAGGTGTCCCAGCAGCGCGCACAAGGCCGCCAGCGACGCCGCAACGCCCACGTGGAGGGTGTACGCGGCGTCGTGCTGCACCCAGCGGGCCGGCAGCATCGGCAGCACCCCGGTCGCAAAGATCACCGCGATCCAGCCCTTCAGCGCGTCCAGCAGAAAAGTAAGCGCCCCCAGCCCTCTGGCGCCCGAGCGGACCACGTTGGTTGCGCCGATGTTGCCGCTCCCGATCGCCCGGATGTCCTGGTGGCGAAAGACGCGCACCAGCAGGTAGCCCCACGGGATCGATCCCAGCAGGTACGCCACGGCGGCGATCAGCAAAAAGGGGACGGCGCTCATTGCGCTTCCGAGTGTAGCAGTCACCCGTGGAGCAGGCCCCCGGGCGCTTTGCGCCGCCGGGAGCGTGGAGCAGGCCCCCGGGCGCTTTGCGCCGCCGGGAGC
>CALMAN010000052.1 GCA_937859835.1 uncultured Acidipila sp.
GCAGCGCGTTGTTGATCAGCAGCGCCAGGTTCTTGGTCCAGCCCCGCCACAGCGCAGCGAAGCTCCCGTACGTCCGCGCTTCCAGCGCTTCCGGCGCGTACCGGAAGCGCAGTCCCACCTGTCCGCGTTTGGCCAGAAAGGCCAGGTCCGCATCCTCAACCAGCGAGGCCGCCACCGCGGCATGGCCGCCCAGGGTCCGGTACGCATCCGCCCGGACGAGCAAAAACTGCCCACTCGCGATCGCGATCCGCTTTCCCGGGTCATTGACCTGTGCGCTGGGGTAAGCCGTCGCGAGCTCTGAGAAGACCAGCGGCATCACTGCCCGCTCCAGCAGGCCGTGCGCAATCTGCCGCGGCGAGTAGGAAAGCATCGCCACCCCGTAGCGCTCGGCCTCCACGATGCTGCGGCTGCCCGAGCCGGCGCCGTGCACGGTGTCGGCATCAGTAAACAGGAGCCAGCGACCCCGCGCCGCCTCGGCCCCGGTCCAGCAGGCGTTGCTTTTGCCCGTCCACCCTCCCGGCAGGGGTGCGCGCGCCGGCAGCAGCTGGACGCCGGCGGCTCCGCGCGCGATCTCGGCGGTCCGGTCGCTCGAGCCATCGTCAATGACCAGCAGCTCCCAGTGCTCGCCCAGCATCCAGCCGGGCTCGCTTTGCGCCAGCAGCGAGCGCAGGCATGGCTCCAGGTTCGCCTCCTCGTTGCGTGCCGGCACCACGACGCTCAACACCAGGCCGGAGCCGTGCGCGTTCCCCACGCCGAACACTGCTTCCGAACCGCCCGGCAGCTCCCTGTTCATTCCGCCCACTCCTGCTCCCGGCATCCCGCCGGCCCGAAACTTTTATGATAGCGAGGTGCTCCCCCTCCCTCTTGCCGCCTGCCTGCTCGCGCTGCTGCCCGTCTGCAACACGGGCAACGCACGTTTTGATCTCCTGGGCAAGCCCGCGCCGGCGCTTTACCTGCCCGATCAGCCGCTGTCCGGGCTGCGAGGCCGCGTTGTGGTGCTCAACTTCTGGGCCTCCTGGTGCCCGCCCTGCCTTGAAGAGTTCCCTTCCCTCACCGCCCTGCAACAACAATTGCCCGAGATCACGGTGCTTGCCGTTTCCTTTGATCGCGATCCGGAAGCCTACGCGCGCTTTGTCCGGCTGCACGGCATCGCCCTGCGCACCGGGCTCGACAGCAGTGGGCGCTCAAACGAAGCATACGGGGCCACGCGCCCGCCCGAAACCTTTGTTCTGGACAAGCAGGGCGTGGTCCGGCGCCGCTTCATCGGCGCCCAGGACTGGACCAGCCCGGAGATCGAAAGCTTTCTGCGCGCGCTCGAGTAGCCGCGCACCGGCTGCTACTATGAACAAATCATGATGCCCCTGGACGTACTGTTCCGCTACCAGGAACACCCGACCGAACGCACGATGTTCGCCTTGAACGCGCTGTCTGAGGTGTACGGCATCCGCGCGGTGCGGGTAGACGAAGCGAAGCGGCAGGTACGCGTCGAGTTCGATGGAACACGGCTGAGCCGCATCATTGTGCAGCAGCTTCTGCGCCGGACCGGGCTCGGCATTGTGGAGGAGATCCCTCTGATCCCGGACCAGCCCGAGAGCCCCGCCCAGCCACCTATGAAGTAGGCGGCTCTGGACACCTCCGCACCCGCTTGCTATCTTGAAGTTGTCGGTTTGCCGCGCGCCCGTAGCTCAGCTGGATAGAGCAATTGGCTACGAACCAATAGGCCGGAGGTTCGAATCCTTCCGGGCGCACCATCCTTTGCCGGCTTCCCCTTGCCGTTCGAAATCCTCACGCGTCTTCGCCTGGCGTGCAGACTGCCTCCTGCGGCTTCCCGCTTCGCTCCACCCGGCGCAAGTCCCAGCTACTCGGCTCCCGGCAGCCCGGCGTGGATCATCGGCAGCCCGGTTGCCGGCCAGTGGCTCACTTCTGCGTCCACGTTGTTGTCAAGCGCGCTGTCAGCGCCCGTCACCGGGCGCACCCTCCCGTTCCAGCCATCCACGAGCACCAGCGGGGTATCGCCCCGGAGGTCCGCTTCCGCGGCATCGACCGTGACGGTGCGCGTTTCACCAGGCGCCATGGACAGGTAATTGTCGCTGTAAAAGACCGGCAGAACCCGCTCCCCGGAGCCCCTGCGCCGGAGTTGCAGGTGCGTCATCAACGCCATCGTTTCCCCGCCGTTCGTGAGCGTGACCTCGAGAAGCACGCGCCCATTCGCGTCGTGGCGCGCAACCGCACCCCGCAGCTCGACGACCGGCATCCGGTCAAGCGGCGACAGGTCCTCGCCCTGCTCCGGCTTTGCCTTCCAGTACAGGTTGCGCGACAGCACGGTGCCGTCCGCGCTGCGCAAGGTAAGCCGTACAAAGTAAACCGGCGACAGCTCGTCCGGCACCGGCATGGGGCCAAGATCAATCGCCGCAGCGCCGGCCCCACGTACCGGGTAGTCGCGCTCCAGCACAGACCGCCCGTTCAGGTCGAGCAGGGACAGGTGCGCGGTTGCGCCGGTAAGCGGCCCCGGGAGGTTGTTGATCACCTGCAGGATCCCTCGCGACTCGTCCAGCTGGACATGCACCAGTTCGGCGGCGGACTTGACCGCGAACAGGGATGCGTTCGGCTCCAGGTCGTGGTGGTAGAGCTGCCAAACAAAGCTCGGCTGCGCCGGGTGGCTCATCCAGGTCAGGATGCCGGTGTACGGGTCAAATAACCTGGCGTTGCGGCCCTCGTACATGGCGCGAAAGGCTTCGTAGTTCATTAACTGCGCCTTGCGAACAAAGTCGGCCAGGTTCGCCACCCGGCCATAGCGGCCTGCCAGCACATACGGGTACGTGTCCCCGTGCTGGGCCCCCCTGGCCAGATCATGCTCGGCCCAGTCGTCGTTGATGGTTTCCCAGTCTTTCTCCGGCATCATGCCGTGGATCGACTCGAGGGTCGGCACCGAAACGCTGCCCGTCTCGGTCTTGAACGGCGCGTCGTACACGTAGAAGGCCCGAGGCTCGCGCCAGTAGTAAGGCCCATGCGAGGTGACGCCGCGGCCCGCGGTCGAGCTTGGCTGGTACAGCCGCACCGGGTCCAGTTCCGGGATCATGGTCCGGAGCGCACTGTCGATTGCGGGGGGCGGGTATCCCTCGTTGCGTGCGCACCACAGGGCGATCGACGGATGATTGCGAAACCGGAGTATCTTGTCGCGGACATTTGCCAGATAAGTGGCTAAGTCATCCGGGTTAGGACCATCACTTGGGTTGGGCTGAAAGAACTCGTCCCATATAAGCAGGCCGTACTGATCGCATAAGTCGTAAAAGTCTTCTCCGGTACTTTGCCCAACCCAGTTCCGGATCATGTTCAGGTTTGCGAGCTGGTGCATGTGGATTTCCGCATCCAGCCGGTCGCGGGGAATCCGCTTGAGCGCCTCATCGAGGCCCCAGTCGCCGCCGCGAATAAAGATCTTGACCCCGTTGACCGAGATCGTCAGCGCGTCCGCAGCGTTGCCGTGGGCACCGGGAGCTTCATAGGTGATGGTGCGAATCCCGAAGCGCACGTCCGCTGTGTCCGAGTCCGCCCTGCCCTGCACAAAGTGGAGGTGGAGCGTGTACAGGTTCTGCTCACCGTAGCCGTTCGGCCACCACAGCCTGGGGTTTGCCACCTGGAGCGCCGCCGAAGTTTTCGCGTCAAACGCGACGACCTGCTTGCTGTTCGGCGCGAGCACAACCTTTTGCGCAAAGCGCACCTCGCCGAAGCTGCCTTCGAGGGTTCCGGTTTGCCGCTTGGCGGTTACATTTTCGACCGTGGTCTTCACGGTGACCGCGGCGGTATCGGTACGCGGCAAGGGGAGCTCGGTCGTGACCAGCGGGTCTTCGATCCGCACCGGGCCCGAGGACGACAGGGAAACCTTTTGCCACAAACCCGTGTCGCGGTCGCGGATCGCCGGAAGCCAATCCCAGCCAATGGTGGAAAGAAAGGTTGGGCCGTCGATGGCTGTGATGCCGCCATTTTGCCCCAACCCGTTGGCGATGGTGTGCTCGTGCGGCACACCGGGGTGCGCTTCCGGCGTGACCTTTACGGCAAGTACCGCCGTTTCGCCCGGCTTTACCAGCCTGGTGATGTCGAAGCGCCCGCGCAGAAAGGCGCCTCGCACGGTGCCTAGCTGCGTGCCGTTGAGCCAAACCTCGGACGCGAAGTTTCCGCCGTCGAAACGGAGCGAGACAAAGCGGTGCGCATAGCTCCTGGGCACCGGGAAGACGGTGCGGTACCAGTACGGCGTCTTGTTCAGGCTTTCCGGGATGGTGCGGTTGTTCTCGCCGTACAGCGGCTCCGGGTACACGCCCGCCTGCACCAGGCTGGTCAGTACGGTGCCCGGCACAGTGGCGGCGATCCAGCCCTGAGGCTGGTAGGCCGCCGTCGACACGGCAGCGCCGGCTTCAGGGACCTTTGCGCTGTCCTGCAACAGCCAGCCTGTGTTCAGCTCAATCGCCGGCGGGAGCGGCGCGGCATGGAGCGGAAGCAGCCCGGCCATCGCGGAGCAGCAGCCGGCAAGCAGGCGGGCGCGGCGCTTTGCCCTGCCCAGGAGTTCGGTCGCTCGTGAGAGTCGCGCGTGCGGGAGATGGCTGGATGGCATCGCCCCAGCATAGGCAGGTCTGCTTACCCCTGCAACTCCAAACGCCCGGGGAAGCTACAGCTTCGAGAACCCGGCGATCCGCGACACATCGTTGAACGTGACAAAGACCGCAAACAAGATCAGCACCGCAAAGGCAACCTGGTAGATACGCTCCTTGACCTGCTGGTTCAGGTCGTGGCGGAGCACGGATTCAATCAGCAGCAGCAGGATCATGCCGCCGTCGAGCAGGGGAAAGGGCAGCAGGTTGAAGATGCCCAGGTTCAGGCTGATCTGCGCCATGAGGTTGATCATGGGTTGCCAGCCGGGCATGGTTGCGGCCTCGCCAGTCACGCGGGCAATCCCCACCGGGCCCATCATCTGCTTGGCCACTGAGTGGCGCGAAAAGAGCTTGCGGATCACTTCAACGATCTGTCCGGAGCTTTGGAGGTTGTAGTGGAACGAGTGCGCGGTCGCCTTTCGCAGTGACTCCTGCTCGACCGTAAACGGGGGCGGGTCAGGCCGGAACCCCAGCCGCCAGCCCTGGCGGCCACTGCCGTCATCGCCCTGGATGGGATTGACCGTAAGGTGAAGGGTTTGCGACCCACGTTCAAGCACCAGCGCCACCGGCCGGTTGCCATTCTGCTTCAGGTAGGCGGCAACAGAGGTCACCGAGTGCAGGGCTAACCCGTCCAGCGACACCAGGACGTCGCCACGCTGTACGCCGGCTTTCGCCAGAGGGTAATTCGGCTCGACCTCGCGGATTGCCAGCGGCGCGGCCTGGATCCGCGGTTCGAGGCCCAGAACCGTTGGGTCCGGCCCATCGCTGGTCATCCCGCTGGCCAGCGGAAGCATGACGCTGAGGTCCTGCAAACCGGCGCCGGTTGCCCGTGCCACCGTCATGGGCACCGTGGAGGTCCCGTCGATGCCCATCCGGACCGCAACCTGCTGCCAGTTCGGGTTGTGCTCGGTGTCAAACTGAACGATCCGGTCGCCGGCCCGCAAGCCTGCCGCAGCAGCGGCCGTGTTCGCCGGCACGTAGTCGATGACCGCGGGGCCGTTCAGGTACGCGTCCACCTGGTTGTGCATCATGTACAGCCCGGTCATCAGGAAAAAGGCGAGCAGAAAGTTGGTCACCGGGCCGGAAAAGCCGATCAGGATGCGCTGCCAGCGCGGCCGCGAGGTAAACTCCCCCGGGTCGCCCGAATGGGTGTCGGCCAGGCCGGACTCGCCCGAATACTCGCCGGCCATCTTGACGTAGCCGCCCAGGGGAAGCAGGCTGATGCGGTAGTCGGTGTCGCCGCGCTTGAAGCCAAACAAGCGCCGGCCCATGCCGATCGAGAACACCTCGACACGCACGCCGCACAGCTTGGCCGTGACAAAATGGCCCGTTTCATGAACAAGCACCATGATGCCGATCACAATGATGAAGGAGACGATGGAAACAAGGGCGAACGACATAGGTGCGAGTTTCGCTCCAAACAATCAAGGCTCAGGTCAAACCCGGGTCGGCCGGCAAGGCAAGGCTTCCTCGAAGCGCCCTGCCCCCCGGATAGCTCTCAACGGGCCAGAACTTCCCGCGCCCGCTCGCGTGCCTGCGCGTCCTCGGCCAGCACTTCGGCAACCGAGCCCGGCCTGGACGATGGGGTAGCCGCCAGCACTTCTTCGATTGTACCTGCGATCCCGGGGAAGCTGAGGTTACCAAGGAGAAAGGCTTCCACCGCAATCTCATCGGCCGCATTGAGCGCGATCGGGTGCGCGCCGCCCGCCGCAGCCGCCTCATAGGCGAGCCGCAGGCACGGGAAGCGGGCAAAGTCGGGCTGCTCGAAGTGGAGCTCGCGCAGCGCGCGCAGGTCAAAACGAAGCGCTGACTCGATCCGCTCCGGGTAGCTCAAGGCGTACAGGATGGGCAGGCGCATGTCGGTCACGGAGATCTGGGCGAGGATCGAGCCGTCGATGTACTCAACCAGCGAGTGCACCGTGGACTCCGGATGCACCGTGACCCCGACCTGCGCGGGCGCGACATCGAAAAGCCGGCACGCTTCGATGACCTCCAAGCCCTTGTTCAGCATGGTGGCCGAGTCGATGGTGATGCGCTGCCCCATCACCCAGGTGGGGTGCCGGAGCGCCTGCTCCACGGTGATGGCCGCGAACTGATCGAGCGGCAGGGTGCGAAAGGGGCCGCCGGAGGCTGTCAGCCACACGGTCCGGACTTCCCGGAGCTGCCCGGCGCGCATGCACTGGTGGACCGCGTTGTGTTCAGAGTCGATCGGCAGCAGCGGAACCTGCCGCTCGCGGGCAGCGCGGGTAAGCAGGTCGCCGGCCGCGACCATCGCTTCCTTGTTGGCAAGCCCGACGGGCTTTCCGGCCAGAACCGCGGCATAGGTCGCTTCCAGCCCGGCGACTCCGACGATGGCCGAGACAACGAAGTCAACGTCCGGCAGGGTGGCAACGTGCACCGTTCCCGCGGTCCCGTACACGACCTCGATCCCGGAAGCGCCCTGTGCGCGCAACTTCCGGCGCAGCTCGGCAGCCAGGGCCTCGGTGGCCAGAGATACGGCCCGCGGCCGGAAAGCAAGGCACTGCCGGAGCGCTTCCTCCACGTTGCGGCCAGCCGCGAGCGACAGCACGCAAAAGCGGTCCGGATACTGCTCCATGATGGATAGGGTGCTTTGCCCGATGGACCCGGTCGAGCCCAGGATACAGATCCGTTTCAAACACAAGCCTTTCGCCCGAAGCAGCCCTTCTCCGGGCGGTGCGCGCGCTAGATCGCCTGCTGCGCTAAAAGAGCGTACCACAGCACCGGAGCAGCCAGAAGCAGGGCATCCACGCGGTCCAGCATGCCGCCGTGCCCTGGCAGCAGCGCGCCCGAGTCCTTTACGCCCGCGCCCCGCTTCAGTGCCGACTCCAGGAGGTCGCCGAACTGGGCGGCGACATTCAACAGGACAGACAGGAGGAGCATGCGCAGCACCGAACCGGGGTAGCTCAGGGCGTCGATGCCGCGATGGTTCAGCTCCGTGGCCGCGAGCAGCAGCAGCGCCGCGGCCAGCACCGTCCCGGTCACCGAGGCGAGCGAGCCTTCCCAGGTTTTGTTTGGGCTCAGCCGCGTCAAGGCATGCTTCCCAAAGTTGCGCCCCACATACAACGCCGCAGTGTCGCCTCCCCACACGGAAAGAAACAGGAACAGGAGCAAAGACGGGCCGTTGCTCTGCGTGGAAAGCAGCGGAATGGTTGTGAGCGACCAGCCGGTGTAGAGGAGTGCAAACACAGAAGCCGCCGCGGCGGGCAACACGTCCCGCTCCGGCAGCCGAAAGGCGCAAAAGGCCAGCAGCAGAAACGCCAGCGCGCCCAGCACCGGAGCCATGTACTCGGGGCGAAGATAGGTGCAGCCGAACAGGACCGCGATGCCGCACAGCACCGCAAGCCTGGGAGTACCGGGCGCCCCGCTCGCCGCGGCTATCCCGACAAACTCAAACGCTGCCAGACCGGCAACCAGTGCGGTCGCGATGGTAAGCACCAGGAGGGAGTTCAGAAACACAATGCCCAGGACCAGCGGAACCAGCACCGCCGCAGTCAATACTCTTCGCATCTCCTCAAGAGCATAGACCAGCAGCTCTCCCCCGGGACCGGGCCTTTTGCTCCGGCTCCACGTCTAATCAAGTGAGTGTGCAGTGCGCTGGCATGGAGCAAGCGCGCGCTGAAAGGACTTCTTGAAAATGCAAACAGGTACGCTGGCCTCGGTTCGGGCCGTTTGTTTTGGGGTCGCGGCGCTTCTGGCCGTTCCGCATGCGTGGGGGCAGGATGAGGGTGGGCCGGCCTCTGCCACCACCGTGGTGACGGCGCTTCCCAAGGGCGGCGAGGCAGTCGCGCCCATCCCCGCAAGCGCGGTGGAGATCAAGGTAGACGGCAAAACCGTGCAGCCGCTGGACTGGCAGCCCTACCGGCAAGGGGAGGTGCAGCTGGTCCTGCTCATCGACGACTCGGCGCGCAGCTCCTTTGGGCGCAACCTGCAGGACCTCGGAAATTTTGTGCAAAGCCTGCCGCCAAACGTCAGCGTCGCCGTCGCCTACATGTTGAACGGGGCCGCGAACTTTTCAGGGCCTTTCTCCAAGGATCACGCGGAAACGGCGAAGCTCTTTCACCTACCCGGCGGCTCGCCCGGCTCCAATGCCAGCCCTTACTTTTGCCTCCAGGACCTCGCGAAACGCTGGCCCGGTACGCCTACGCCAAGCGTCCGTCGCGAGGTCGTGATGATCACCGACGGCGTCGACGAGTACAACCTGCGTTATGACCCGGAAGACCCCTACGTGCGCGCGGCGCTTGACGCCTCCACCCGCGCCGGCCTGGTGATTTACTCGATTTACTACCGCGACCAGGGCCGCGCCGGCCGCTCGTTCTACGAAACCAATGCAGGGCAGAACTACCTTACCCAGGTGGCGGACGCTACCGGCGGCAACCTCTACTACGAAGGGCTTGGCAACCCGGTTTCGTTCACTCCCTTTCTTTCCGACATTTCACACCGGCTCATGAACCAGTACGAACTGGGTGTGCCGGTCAAGCCCGCGAAGAAGGCCGGCTTCGCCGAGCTGAAAGTGAAAGGCACGGGCGCCGGCGTGAAGTTGCGGGCAGCCGACCGGGTAGCCGTGCCTCCAGAAGGTTCAGCGCCGCAGTAGTGCAGGCTTTGCCTTCCCTCTGCCTGGCCGCGGCTAGGAACCCCAGCCAGGCGCGGGCAGGCAGAGGGCAGGTCAGTGCAGCTGGAACTCAGGCGAGCCCAGAATCATCGCTGCCATGGCGTTCAGCTCGCCGGCCGGGTCCTGCGCGTCCGCTTCCGGGTTCCGCTGCGCGAGTTGCGCCCGGATAACGGCGTTTGTTTGGGAAGAAACCTCGCCCGGAATCAGCGCCTGCTCAAGCAGCAGCAGCGCTTGCGCTTGCCCGCTCTCGGGCTCCGGGGCCGCGAGCGAAACGGTGTGGGACCGTGGCGCAGCCGGCGGCGGTGTGCGGGCAAGCAGGCCGGTTGCAACCAGCAGCGGCGTGTCCGGGCGCATGCCGCCCAGCTTTCCCTGCGCAAGCGCCAGGGCGAAGTTGAGCCGGTCGACCAGGGCCGCTGAGTTCCTCCAGTGTTCGCCCGTGTGGGGGTAGCCGGTCGGCGGCTGGCCGCGATACAGCGGCTCACCCATCGCGCGGTGGTGTGCGCGGCCATCCTGACCGGGCTGGAGCTGGCCAACCAGAGCGCCCGGGTTGGCCGGGTCGGTGTTGGTGGCGCGCATTGCCGAGGCAACAAACTCAAGCGGCGTTTTTACCTTGTTTCTGAAGTTTGCGCGGCTAAAGAACTCGGGCGAGTGCACCATGGTTCGCAGGACCTCTGCGATGTTCCCATTGCTCGCCATCCATGCCGCCGTCATCCGGTCCACCAGCGCCGGGGGAGGGGTATCCGCAACGAAGCGCTGCGCCAGTGCAAACGAGATGTGGCGTGCGGTAGCCGGCTGCGCCGCCAGGTATCTGAGCGCGTCGATGCCTTCCTGTTCCCCGTTTTCGGCCACCGTATGGCCGAGCCACTGCTTTGGTCCCGGCTCATGACGCCGCGGGTCAAACACGAACGGGCCTCCCGTTTGCGGCTTGTCCACGCCCCAGCCGGTAAGGATGTTTGCCAGTGCGGTCACGTCGGCCTGGGTGTAGCCCCCGTCCACGCCAAGCGTGTGCAGCTCCATGACCTCGCGGCCGTAGTTCTCGTTGAGCCCGCCGTGCGCGCCGTTCCGGCGTTGCCGCTCTGCCGCGGGTGAGTCCGGACCGATGCTGGCGAGGTTGTCGAGGTAGATCATCATGGCCGGGCTATGCGCCGTGGCGAGCAGCAGATCGGCAAAGCTGCCCAGCGCATGCGACCGGATCGCGTCCGCCTCGTACTGGTTGGCGTAATCCACCTCATCCCCGGTCTTGCTCAGGTCGATGTTGAAGTGGTTCAGCCAGAAGTCGGTCATGACCTCCTCGAGCTGCCGCTCCGACAGGACCGCCCGCAGCACCTTGGCCTGCTCCAGCTCGCTGGCTGCGACCCCGTTGCCACCGTAGCCCCCGGCCATTAGCGCCCATAGCTCATGATCGCGCGGCGACGTGCCGGCAAGCAGCTGCGCCTTGAGCGGATCCGCGAGCCCGCGCGTCAGCGCCGCGCGATCGGGCACCGGCAACGCTAGGACGGCCGTCATGCGCTGCGGGGCCGGCAGAGCGGCGATAGCGCCGCTCAGCGCAGCCGCGCGCGCCTGGTCCGCCTTTCTATCGGCAGGTCTATCGGCAGGGATTTCCGGGGGTTTGGCCCCTGCCGGAGCGTTGGCCTGGTCTTTCGATTGGTCTTTTGTCTGGTCTTTCGTTTGGTCTGGCGCCTGGTCTTTCGCCTGCTTTTCCGCGTAGCGAGCCAGCAACACCTGGTACACGGCGGCCACCTGCGGGTCCGCCGGCAGGCTTTGCTTCCCTTCAGCGATCCTGCGGATCACCTGCCCGTCCGGGAAGTTCACCGCCAGCTCAGCGGGCGACATGGCCAGCGAAGGGTAGTTGCCGAGGCGCTTCGCAAGTGCCGGGTCGGCGATCTGCCCCGGCTGGAGCTGCTGCGCGAACCACTGCTCCCATCCTTCGTTCGCCACCGTCCGTACCAGGCCCGGGGTCGCCCCAAAGGTGAAGCGGTCGATCACCTGGGCGGCCTGCTCGTCTGCGCTGAGCGCCGCGGCCGGCGCATGCTGCGGGGCGGGACGTGAGCGGCTGTGCACGGCGGTTTGGGCGCGAAGCGCGGGGAGCAGCAAGGGCAGGGCAAACGCAAGGAGGGCGATGCGGGTGCGCATACGGATGCAAACCGAGCTCGGACGGGAAAGTCGCGGGGGGCTGGAGCGCGGGCGGCGAAATGGCCGAAGCTGCACCAGACGGGGAGAACGGCGTCCGGGGCGTCCGGAAGACCTTCTCAACGACCAAAGGAGCATCTCCCGCGCGCGCAAGCCGCGGGAACCGGGGGCTGGCCAGACCGGGTGCCAGACCGGAAATCAGACCGGGAACTCAGGCCGCCGGACCAAGGCTGAGCTTAAGGCGCGCGGGCAGGGTCCGCTACGCCGCGGCCGCCGCTGTGCGGGTACCCTCACGACGCTTCCACCAGCTCAGGATAGGACGCAAGGCAAGGAGCACGGCGAGCAGGATCGTGATCTGCAAGGGCGCGAGCACCCCTGCTTTGACGATCCACCAGTAGTGCAGCACCCCGGCGATCGCCGACACATACACCAGCCGATGGAGCCAGTTCCAACGCTTGCCGCCCAGCGTGCGGATCGACCAGGCCGTCGAAGTAAGAGCCAGGGGAACCATCAGCGCCCAGGCCGTGAGGCCGGCCCAGATGTACGGCCGCCTGGCCAGATCGTCCTCGATCGCCGGCCAGCTCCAAGCCGCGTACAGCCAAAGGTAGGTGAGCAGGTGCAGACAAGCCCAGGCAAACGCGTACAAGCCCAGCAAGCGCCGGAACCGGACCAGCCAGCTTAGCTTCGGCAGGAGCCGCCGAATGGGCGTGATGGCGAGCGAAATGACCAGGAGCCGCAGCGCGCCGAAGCCCGTGAAAAAGGTGACGGTTTCGGTCGGATCGGGCCCCAGCGCCGAAGGGTCGGAGGTGGCGCTGCGGTACATGCGCCAGCCCAGCCACGCAAGCGGCCCCAGGCAAGCCAGGTGCGCTACGGCCTTGAACCAGGGCAACCAACGATTCGGCACGTGCTCCCTTCCCTTCAGTAGTTTTTCTTCAAGTCCATGCCGGCGTACAGGCTCGCCACCTGGTCTCCGTAGCCGTTAAACGGCAGCGTGGGCTGACGCTGCTTCCAGATGGGCGCGCCGATAGCCCGCTCCGTCTTCTGCGACCAGCGCGGATGATCCACGTCCGGGTTCACGTTTGAGTAAAAGCCGTACTCGTTCGAGGCCATTTCGTTCCAGGTGGTGGGCGGCTGCTTCGCGACAAAGCGTATCTTGACAATCGACTTTGCGGACTTGAAGCCGTACTTCCACGGCACCACGATGCGCACCGGCGCCCCATCCTGGTTCGGCAGTGTTTCGCCGTACAGTCCAAAGGTAAGCAGCGTCAGCGGGTGCATCGCTTCGTCCATGCGCAGCCCTTCGGAATAGGGCCAGTTGATGTTCACCTGGCTCATCTCGGGCATCTGCCGCGGGTCGTCGAGGGTGAGGAACTGCACGTACCTGGCCGAAGAAAGCGGCTGGCACTGCTGAATGAGCGCTGAAAGCGAGTAGCCGACCCAGGGGATCACCATGCTCCAAGCTTCCACGCAGCGGAAGCGGTACACCCGTTCTTCCTGTGGGCGCAGTTTGACGAGCTCATCAATCGAGAAAGTCTGCGGCTTGGCCACCAGCCCTTCCACCTTGACGTTCCACGGATAGGTTTGCAGGTGCCCTGCGTTGCGCGAAGGGTCGCCCTTGTCGGTCCCGAACTCGTAAAAGTTGTTATAGGTGGTGATGTCCTTGTAAGCGGTCGGCGTCAGCCCGGCGGTGGAAAGCGGGCTCTTCACGGTGGGCAGCTTGGTCGCTGCTGCGACCTCAACCGCCGGATGCACCAGGCGCTCGCCGGTCAGCGCGGCCAGACCCGCCGTGGCGGCAGCGGCCGCCATGAATTTGCGGCGGTTGCCGTACACCTCCTTGGGCGTGATTTCTGACGACGGGATCATACTTGGCTTGCGGATCAGCATAGGTCTCCAGTTCTCAGGCGCACATCCCTTTGACGCGCGGCCATCCTTCAAGAGTACCGTGCGGGCCGCGGCAGGCGTGGGACGCCATGAACACGAGCGGGTTACAAAGGTACGATGAACCAGGAGGAGGCGAAGCCATGGCATCGGCTTGGACCCGGCGGGCCTTTGTAGCCTTGCGTGACAGCGCCCGTGTGCGCGAGATTGCGGACGTGCTGCTGGAAGCGCGACACACCGGCTGCCCGCTCCCTGACCTTGATCCGGCACTGCAGCCGGTGGGGCTTGAAGAAGCCTACGCAATCCAGAGCGCCATGGCCGAGCGCCTCGGGGCGCTCAGCGGCTGGAAGGTCGGTGCACCGAGCCCGGAAGCCACCCCCCTGTTCTGCCCCATGCCCCTGCGATTTGGCTTGCTCTCGACCGGAGGAGCGTTGCCCGGCAAGACCAGCCGGCTGCGGGGCGTCGAGGCAGAAATCGCTTTTCTGGTGAGGCGGGACCTGCCGGTTCGCGAACGGCGCTACTCGCGCGACGAGATCCTGGAAGCGGTTGCCGGTGTGTACCCTGCCGTGGAGGTGCTCGAATCCGCCTTTCGCGTCCCCGAGCAGGCCACGCACCTGGCCACCGTCGCTGACCTGCAAACCAACGGCGGCTTTGTGCACGGTCCTGCCTGCGGCGACTGGCAGGAGGTGGACATGACCCGGGAGCAGCTGGAGGTCGTGGTGAACGGCGTGGTGTGCTGGAGCGGGCTCGGCAGGAACCCGGGTGGCCCCGATCTGCTGCGGCTGGTCGAGTATCTCGTCAACGAGGGGCAGTACCGTACTGGCGGCCTGGAAGTGGGGCAGTGGATTACCACGGGCAGCTGGATGGGCAAGCTCCCGGCGCCGGCAAGCGCCACGGTGGAGGTGCGCTTCGAGCACTTCGGCAACGTCACCTTTCGCTTTGCGCAGTAGCTCCGCCCGCTCGGCGCTGTAGCCTTTGCACGACCGGAGGCAGCCAGCCGACGCAGGCTAGGCTGGGGACCGGGAGTTCTGTCCGGTGGTTCACGCCT
>CALMAN010000053.1 GCA_937859835.1 uncultured Acidipila sp.
GTCAGCGGACCTTGACCACTACCGGCGGCTCGCCAACGACTACGGGCAGCTCGCCCGCTACGCCGCGGCCAACGCGACCCTGCCCGCTTCAGCGCCGGGACGGGTGATCTTTTTTGGCGACTCGATCACAGACGGCTGGCATCTGGACCAGTACTTCCCCGGCAAAAGTTACGTGAACCGGGGCATCAGCGGCCAGACCACCCCGCAGATGCTGGTCCGCTTCCGCCAGGACGTCCTCGACCTCCATCCGGCGGTGCTGCTGATCCTGGCCGGCACCAACGACCTGGCCGGAAACACCGGGCCGGAAACGCTGACGCAGATCGAGGACGATTACGCCACCTTTGCCGAGCTGAGCAAGGCGCACGACATCCGCCTGGTGTTCGCATCCGTCACCCCGGTCAACGACAACCAACACCCGGATATGACGGTCCACCGGCAACCCTCGCAGATCCTTGCGCTCAATAGCTGGCTGAAAAGCTATTGCGCGGCGAACTCACTGACCTACCTCGACTACTTCGCGGCCATGGTCGACCCGGCCGGCATGCTCAAGGGCGAGATTTCAAATGACGGCCTGCACCCCAACGCGGCCGGTTACACCCTGATGGCGCCGCTCGCGCAGGCCGCCATCGACCAGGCCACCGCGGCGCGCTAGCGCGGCCTGGAGCCAGATCTCCTTTGGTATACTCAGGCACTGGGCGAGGAGTTTCTGCCTTGCCGGCGGGCAGTGCGGAAGTGGTGAAATGGCAGACACACCATCTTGAGGGGGTGGCGCCGAGAGGCATGGGGGTTCAAGTCCCCCCTTCCGCACCAAAGGCAAGCCACTCTCGAGCGACACGAACCAGGGCACACTTGCACCGCACACAAAGGAACCGGCTCGCATGATCGTTTTCCTCACCATCGTTCACGTACTGCTTTGCCTGTTCCTGATTGGCGTCATTCTGCTGCAGCAAGGCAAAAGCGCCGATCTGGCCAGCGCGTTTGGCGGTCAGGGTTCGCAGACGGCATTTGGACCGCGCGGCGCCTCCAACATCCTGTCCAAGACCACCACCTGGTGCGCGGTTGCGTTCATGGTCACCAGCGTCGGTCTCACCATCCTGATGTTTCGCAGTTCCCACACCGGGCACTCGGTGCTTGAAGGCACAAAGACCACGCAAAGCACCCCGGCCAAGAAGTAGGGTCCCCGGCAGCTGCCGCCGCCCTGCGTATTAGAGATGACGCGGGCTGCTGCCGTACTGCTGCAATAACTGGTCAATGGTCGAGGCCGTTTTTGAGCGCCAGCTTTCTTCCGAGCTCACGCTGGCCTTCGGCGACGCGCCGGTCTCCACCTCCTTGTACACAAACGAAAGCACGCGATCTTCGGGCTCGTCTGCCCAGGTGTTGCCTTTTCCCTGCACGCGAGTCGAGCCCCGCTGCCAGCCTCCCGGCGTCAGGTGCCACTCGGTCCATTCATTGCGTGTCGCCATACCGCTTATTATTGCAAGCTGAGACAGGGGCCGCGCTCTCCTCCCAGCAGCCCGGAGGTCGTCGCATTTCGGTGGAGCAAAACCTGCTGCGCGAAACCTTTCCTGTGGGCTCGCTGGCCTGCAACTGCACCCTGCTGGGCGACCGGGCTTCCGGGGAAGCCGTTGTTGTTGACCCGGGGCTGGCCGTGCGCGGCGGCCCCGCACATATTCTTGGCCGGCTCCGGGCGCTGGGGCTGCGCCTCACGCAGATCCTCATCACCCATGCGCACATCGACCACGTTGGCGGCGCGCTTGCGCTGAAGAAAGCGACCGGGGCTCCCATCCTGCTGCATCGCGCCGACCTGCCGCTGCTGGGCATGATGGACGCGCAGGCCGGCTGGCTCCGGGTGGCCCCACCGCCGGTCGCGCAGCCAGACGCACTGCTCACCGACGGGCAGCGAATCGGCATCGCGGCCCTGCCCGGCCTGGTCCTGCACACCCCCGGGCACACCGAAGGAAGCGTTTGTCTGCTTTTCCCGGCCGCCGGCCTCCTGCTCGCGGGCGATACCCTGTTTGCCGGTACGGTGGGCCGCACCGACCTGCCGGGCGGCGACATGGGGAAGCTGTTGCGTTCCCTCCGTGAGCAGCTGCTGCCCTTGCCAGGCAGCACCGTGGTGGTTCCGGGCCACGGCGCCGAAACCACGATCGGGCAGGAGGGGGAACGCAACCCGTTTCTGCGTGGGCTTGCCTGATTCCGGCCGGCAGGCCTTGACGGCGGGGTGCAGGCGCGCGCTTCTTTCCCGGCCAGGGGCGCGCTACTTCAGCCGTACCTCAGCGCCACCTCCTGCGCCACCTCCTGCGCGACCTCCTCGAGGATCAGCAGCACGCCCCGCTCGAAGGACGGAGGATCCGGCAGAAGACTCACCACCAGCCACCCGGCCGGCGGCATCCCGAACGCCGAGCCCCCATGCACCAGCACGCCCGCGTGCGCCAGCAGCCGGAGCGCAAACTCTTCGTCGGGCAC
>CALMAN010000054.1 GCA_937859835.1 uncultured Acidipila sp.
GCAACAGCCGGTCGGCCATCTGGTCCTGGACATCTTTGACGCGTCTAGCCATCAGCTGCTTTTCCGGGGCATATCCGACGATGACCTGTCCAACAAGGCAGACAAAAACATCAAGAACCTGGACAAGGACGTTGACAGGATGTTTAAGAACTTCCCGCCCAAGGGCAATGGCTAAGTCTTGAGACCGGGAAAGCTACTCCTGGGAGCCGCAGCAGCGGCGGCGGCGCTTGCGCTTCTCGCTCCGGGCGCGCCCGCGTCGCTGCTCCATCCTGCCGCCTCTCCCACCGTCGAGTATGACCGCGCGGCGGCGCTTGCGGGCCGGACCTACAGCTGGGGCGGGACCTGCCTTCAGGTTCCGTCCTACGCGGACTTCATCAAGGGCGCTGTAGACAAGGACCTGGCGAAGCGGGGCTGGCAGATGGTCAACTCCGGCGGCAGCGTCACGGTGTTCGCGCTCGGGGACATCCACAGCGGCGATGAGATCCGGCAGTGCCTTGGCCGGCTGGACCCCAGCTTCGTCGTGCCGGAGTGGGGCACCCACGGCCTTGGGGCCGGCTGGAAGCCCGGCTACGGCGAGCCCACGATCAATGCCCTGGGGACAGGGGGTGGGCACCTGGTCATCACCATGTATGACGGCGGCACCCACCAACCCTTGTTCCGGGGCGTGGCCGACGAGGACCTGTCCGGAACCGAGAAGCAAAACGACAAAGCGCTTGGCGGTGTGCTGAAGCAGATGTTCAAGAAGTTTCCGCCCAGGCACGCCGGGAAGTAAGTGCCGGTTTGGGGCGGTTCCTGCCAATTCTTGCGAAGCCGTGGGTGTGAACCCTTGCCCCCGGGTTCACACCCTTTTGTTTCCCTGCTCCCGAAGTACCTAGCGCGCGTCGGTATGAATTGATTCCGAACAGGCGCCTGCTGGGTGCAGCCGGAACCCGCCTACAGGTTCTTCTTCGACAAGTACCAGCTTTCCACCTGCAGTCCAGCCCCGCCGCCGTTGGTACGCTTTTCGGCGTCCGCCACGGTCGCCGGGCTGGGCACAATGACCGGGTCGCCGGGCTGCCAGTTGGCTCCGAGCGAAACGGAGCTGCGGTCCGTGGTCTGGATGGCCTCAAAGATGCGCACCAGTTCGTCCACATTGCGCCCCAACTGCGGCGGGTAGTAGATGATGGCGCGGACGATGTTTTTCGGGTCGATCGCGAACACAGCGCGCACGGCCGCCGTGTCGGACACAGCCTCGTGCACCATCCCGTACGCAGCGGCCACCTTGAAGTCGAGGTCGGCGATCAGGGGAAACTCGATCTTTACCCCGGACATCTGCTCCATGTCGCGGACCCAGGCGATGTGCGAAAAGACCGAGTCGATCGAAACCCCGACCAGCTGCACGTTCAGCCGGTCCCAGTCAGCCTGGCGCCGGGCAAACTCAATGAACTCGGTCGTACACACCGGGGTGAAGTCAGAAGGGTGCGAAAACAGCATGACGTACTTGCCCTTGGACGTATAGTCGCTGAGCCGGATCACGCCGTGGGTGCTTTTGGCCTCGAAATCAGGCGCCTGCTCAAGAATATGGGGGATGCGTGCTTCAGCCGTGATGCTCATTGGATCTCCAAAGCTCCGGGGTAGGGAACACACCATGTGCTTGCTAACACAGATGCGCCAAGTGGGCGAAGGTTCCCGGGCTGCTGCACGAATCTGGGTGCACGGGCATCGAACGGGAAACACAAACATCTGGCTCAGGTCGCCTGCTGCACCGGCCGGGCAGGACGGGGAGGCACGGTGGGGAGAAGCTTGCGCTATGCGGTGGTCGATGTGTTTACAAACACGCCGCTCGAGGGCAATCCCCTGGCCGTGTTTCTGGACGCCGACGGGTTAAGCAAGGGGGAAATGCAGGCGCTGGCCCGGGAAACCAATCTTTCGGAAACCACCTTCTGCTTTCCCCGCCAGGAAACCCCCGCCGGGATCCCGGTCCGGATCTTTACCACCGTGGAAGAACTGCCGTTTGCCGGGCACCCGACCCTGGGCACCGCGGCCGCACTGCGCTGGGCGCTGCCCGCGCTCCGCGACGCCCGGGAGGTGCCGCTCGGTCTCCGGGCGGGTCGCATTGCGGTGCGCTTCCCCGCAGCCGCGCCTCCACCCGCGCTGCCGTGTGTCCAGTTCGGGGAGATGGACCAGTTGCCGCCCGAGTTCGGCCAGCTGCATGACCCGGCTGCTGTGGCCGCGGCGCTGGGGCTGCCGCTTGAGGCCGTCGACCCGCGCCGGGCGGCGCAAACCGTATCCACGGGCCTTTCTTTCGTCGTGGTGCCTCTCCGGTCGCAAGAGGCTCTCAGGGCGCTGGCGGTGCCGCAGGCAGCGGCGGCTCACTATCTGCGCGGCACCGGGGGAGGCAGATTCTTTTACGTCCTGGCTCCAGGGCCGGACTCTTCGCACTGGCGGGCCCGCATGCAGTTCTACAGCGGAGAAGACCCGGCAACCGGCTCGGCGGCCGGCTGCGCCGCGGCTTACCTGGTGCGGCACGGCTACGCGGCCGAGGGTGCACCCCTGGTCATCGAGCAGGGCACGGAGATCGGCCGCAGAAGCCTTCTGCACTGCTCTGCGCGGCTCGCCCATGACTTCGGTACCGCGGGAGGGCCGAATGGGAACGAGGCTGGTTACGTTCGTGTGGGCGGCGGCACGGTTCTTGTGGCGGAAGGCCGGTTTTTCCTAGCTTGATACACAACCGCCTCCCGCTGAGGGAAGCCGCATGAACACAAGCCATTGCGCGGTTCCGGGCTGAGTTTTCCTTTCGGGAGGGGGTTGCTGTGCACTCCCGTTCGCCCTTTGTTTGCCCTTGCGCCACCTCCGGGTGGTCCGTAGTCTGAGCTTGCGTTTCCAAGCCGGAACACTGTGCGCGGAAACGCACTTTCGCCTTTACTCAACAACTGAGCTGAGCCCGAGCGGTCGCGATGCGCCCGTTTGCCCGCGGAGACTGCCCTGTTTTTTTGGGGTCAAGCTCCCGTGGCAAGCGCGAGCACGCGCAACTCGTGTTCCCCCGACTGTTTGCCCTGGGAGCTGCATGCCCGGGCGGCAGGGGCCCTCGCAACGTGCTCCAAAGCGCGCCTGCACGAGCTTTGTCTCGTGAAGCCGCCTTTGCCGCGCGCCCGCCCCCTGCTTGCCCCAAATGCGCGCCCGCGGTCGCAGCCGGGGCCAACGGAATCCCTCGCGGGAGCTTGCGCGGCCTTCTGGCTCCAAAAGCCGAAGCAGCGCAACAGGAAAACAGGAACGATGCGGCCCAGAAAAGTCATACTTCTCGTCGACGGCAACGAACAATCCTTGAGCGTTCGCAAGTTCATGCTGGAAACGCGCGGCTACCGCGTGGTGGAAGCCGGCAGCGCCCATGGGGCGCTGGAAAGGGTTGCCGCGGGCGGCGTGGACCTGGTGGTGAGCGACCTGCTGCTGCCGGGCATGGAAGCAGAAATCGCCTCCCATCCGCTATTGACTCCGC
>CALMAN010000055.1:0-6407 GCA_937859835.1 uncultured Acidipila sp.
CTCCGAGGCTCCTTGTCCGGCAGCCCCAGGGCCGCCCGGGTTCGGGCCGGGAGCCGGGCGGCTACCCCGGCGTGCGCCGCGGCAAGGCACTCCTTCAGCTCGCCGGCACCGCACCCATCCCAGCGCTCAAGCGCCACCCAGTGCCAGCGCGCCAGGTACGGCGCCGGCACCACGCCGTCTCTTTCCAGCAGCTCCGCAAAGCGCGCCGGCCCGGCGTAAAACGAGAGGACGGGCCCTGGCTTCGCGCCCAGCCGGGGCTCGTCGTGGTGGATCAAGGCAAACATCCTGCCGCCGGCTGCCTTGTCGCCCACCCAGTACACCAGGTTCTCGCCCCACTGCATCGTTTCGGCCACGTGCGGCAGCTTCCGAACGAGCGCCCGCGCCTGCTCAGCATCGATACCCGCCCAGTATGCGGGACAGGGCGGCGGTCGCGCCAGCCGCCCGGAGGCGGGGAAAGCGCGCCCCCGTACAATCAAAGCTGTATGCTACGTTTCGCCACCGCAGGGGAGTCCCACGGGGAAAGCCTCGTCGCGCTCGTGTCCGGCATGCCCGCGGGCGTGCCCGTCGACGAGGCCCGCATCGGCCGTGAACTCTGGCGCCGCCAGCAGGGCTACGGCCGCGGGGGGCGCATGCGCATCGAGCAGGACACCGCCCACATCCTTTCCGGCGTTCGCCACGGCGCCACCATCGGCTCGCCCATCTCCATGCTCATCGCGAACCGCGACTGGGAAAACTGGCGCGACATCCTGCCGGTCGGCTCCGGTGACCCCGCCAAACACAAGGCCGTAGCCTCGCCGCGCCCCGGCCACGCCGACCTCCCGGGCTCGCTCAAGTACGACTTCCCCGACGCCCGCTACGTGCTCGAGCGCGCTTCGGCGCGGGAAAGCACCGCCCGTGTCGCCGCCGGGGCGATCGCGAAAACGCTCCTGGCCGAGCTTGGCATCGCTGTGCTTTCGCACGTGGTGCGCGTCGGCCGCGCCGAGCTGGGCCGCGATGCCGCCTGGGAAGAAATCGCCGCGCTGAGCGGCCGGGACGACGTGGTCCTGGGCTGCGTCGACCCGGAAGCCGAAGCACGCATGAAGGCCGAAGTCGATCTCGCCCTGCGCACCGGCGACTCCATCGGCGGCATCTTTGAAGTGGTGGTGCACGGCGCGCCCGCCGGCATCGGCACCTATGCCAACTGGGACGAGCGTCTCGATGGGCTGCTTGCGCAGGCCATCATGAGCCTCCAGGCGGTCAAGGCCGTCGAACTCGGGCGCGGCGTTACCGCTGCCGAGTCGCTTGGCTCCGAAGTCCACGACGCCATCGGCTACGCGGGCCTCGATGGGGCCGAGGCGGGGACCAACGGCACCCGCCACACCCGCTTTACCCGCGAGCGCAACAACGCCGGTGGGGTCGAAGGCGGCATCTCCAACGGGGAAAACATCGTGGTGCGCGGCTACCTGAAACCAATCTCCACGCTGCGCCGGCCGCTCGGCTCGGTCACCTTTGCGGGCCGCGAAGACACCAAGGCTGCCTACGAGCGCTCGGACGTCTGCGTGGTCCCGGCCGCGGGCGTCGCCGCCGAAGCCATGGTCGCGCTTGCCTTGGCGCGGCTGGTGCTTGAAAAGTTCGGCGGCGACTCCCTGCGCGAACTCAAACGAAACTACAAAGGGTACCTGGAGCAGATCCGCACCTACTAGCGCAGGTCCGGCCACGGCAAGCAGACGCACATGATTCGAAACATCGTAAAGTATCCCGACCCCGTGCTGCAGCGCATGGCCGAGCCCGTCACGGTGTTCGACGCCGAGCTCCAAACCCTGGTCGAAGACATGTTTGACTCCATGTACGCGGCCAAGGGCATCGGCCTGGCCGCGCCGCAGATCGGCGTCTCCAGGCAGGTCACGGTCATCGACCTGAGCTTTGGGAAGGAGCCCGAGGACAAGCTGGTCCTGGTCAACCCGGAGATCACCCTGCGCGAAGGCCGCCAGTACGAGGACGAGGGCTGCCTGTCCCTGCCGGACATCCGCGAAAAAGTCTCCCGCTCGGCCCGCGTGCACGTGCGCGCCCAGGATGCGGCCGGCAACTGGTTTGAGCGGGACGGCGAAGAACTGCTGGCGCGCGCTTTTCAGCACGAGATCGATCACCTGCACGGCATCCTCTTCTTTTCCCGGGTTTCCGCGCTCAAACGCGACCTCCTGCTGCGCAGAATCCGCAAGCTGCAAAAGGCCGGCGAGTGGTAAGGGAGCGCCTGCGCCTGCTCTTCTGCGGGACCCCTGAGTTCGCCGTGCCCACGCTCGACGCACTGGCGGAAGCCGGTCACGACCTCCAGCTGGTGCTCACCCAGCCCGACCGCCCTGCCGGGCGCGGCATGCAGCTGCTCGCCCCGCCCGTCAAGCAGTGGGCCGCTCGCCACAACATCCCGGTCGACCAGCCCGCCAGGATCCGCGACAACCAGCCTCTGCGCGACCGGCTCACCGCCCTCCGCCCGGACGCGATCGTGGTGGTCGCGTACGGACGCATTGTGCCGCCCTGGATGCTGGGGCTGCCGCCCCTCGGCTGCCTCAATCTCCATGGCTCGCTGCTCCCTAGGTACCGGGGCGCGGCCCCGATCCAGTGGGCCGTGGCCAACGGAGACCGCGTCACCGGCGTCACCACCATGCTGCTCGAAGAAGGGCTGGACACCGGGCCCACCCTTGAGCGCGCCACGCTGCCCATCCCGCCCGAGGCCACCGCGGCCGCGCTGTTTCCGGTGCTTGCCCGGCTCGGCGCGCCGCTTGTTGTCTCGTCACTCCACGGGCTGGCCGCCGGCACCCTCACGCCCCAACCGCAAAACAACGCCGAAAGCACGCTCGCTCCCCTGCTCACCCGCGACGACGGCCGCATCGACTGGGCCCGCCCCGCGGCGGAAACCTTGAATCGCTGGCGTGGCTTCCAGCCCTGGCCCGGCGCCTGGACCATGCTCGGCGACCGGAAGTTCACGGTGACGCACATGGCCCTGCCGCCTCCTTCGCTGGCGGCGCTGGGCGGCAAGCCCGGAACGCTGGGCTGGGAAGGCGGCCACCTGTACGGGGTGTGCGGCCAGGGCACCGCCGTCGTGCTCCTGGAGGTGCAGCTTGAAGGCAAGCGCGCTCTTCCTGCCGCGGACTTCCTGCGCGGCTACCCGCAGCTGCCCGGCAGCGTTCTCGGCTAAACCGCGTTCGGAGGGAGCGGCGCAAAGCGCGCGGAATCCGACGGAGCCCGGAATCGCCGGTCCTCCCGGGCGCGTCCATACAGACACACACACACACCGCCGAGCCTGCCTCCCTTGGCCGGGAAACTGCCCGGTCTTGAATCAGCTCAACCATCAGCCACCCCCCTCAGCTCACCGAACCGCTTACCGACCAGCCCACGGATGCCGCAGCTCCCCAAACCCGCCACCATCGCCCCGGCACGGGTCGCCGCCGCCCATGTGCTGCTCGCGGTCGAGCGCGGCACCGCGCACTCCGACGACCAGCTTCGCTCGCCGCGGGTCGAAGCGCTGTCGCAACAGGATCGCGACCTGACCACCGAGCTGGTACGCGGCACCCTGCGCTGGGAGCGCGTTCTTGATCGCGAAATCGGGGCGCGCCTCCGCTATCCCGGGTCCGACATGCACTTCGGCGTCATCATCGCGCTTCGCCTGGGCGCTTACCAGCTCCTGTTTCTCAACCGCATCCCCGCGCACGCAGCCGTCCACGACAGTGTGGAGCTGGCCCGGGAAGCCGACGGCGAGCAGATGGCGCGGCTGGTCAACGCGGTGCTGCGCCGTTTGCAGCGCGAAGCGGAAACGCTCGCCACCCTCCGCACCGATCCGGTCGCGGCCTACCCGCCCTGGCTCGTTGCGCGCTGGCAGGCCCGCTTCGGCACCCCGGCAGCGGAGGCGATCTGCGCCTTTGGTCAGCAGCCGGCGCCCGCCACCGTGCGGCTTGCGCACCCGCTCGACAGCCCCTCGCTTGCTCCGGGCGCCCTGCTCGCCGATGCCCGCCGTGTGCTGCAGGGCGACCCGGCCGCCCTCGCCGGCGCACGCATCCAGGACGAAGCTTCGCAGCTGGTCGGCGAGCTGGCCGCCCTCCATGCGGGCGCCTCCATCCTGGACAGCTGCGCGGCGCCCGGCGGAAAAACCGCCATCCTGGCCCAGCGCAACCCCGAAGCGTCCGTGACCGCCATGGACATCAGCGCGGCCCGCCTCCGCATCATGGCGCGGCGCCTCCCTTGGAGTGACCGGGTCCAGTTCGACGCCGCGGACGCTTCCGCGCTCCAGCCGGGCCCCCGCTTTACCGGGGTGCTTTGTGACGTGCCCTGCTCCGGGACGGGCACGCTCGGGCGCAATCCGGAGATCCGCAGCCGGCTCGCCCCTCGCGACCTCGCCCGGCAGGCCGAGCGGCAGCGAGCGATCCTGATGGCCTGCCTTCGTACCCTGGCGCCGGGGGGCCGGCTCGTGTACTCGACCTGCTCGCTCGAGCCGGAAGAAAACGAGCAGGTGGTGGAAGCGGTGCTCGCGGCGCTTCCCCAAGCCCGGGTGCTGCCGGTCGCCCCGGCGCTCGATGCGCTCCTTGCCGGTGGCAGGCTGACCCCGGACGGCCACGCCCTGCTGGGGGCTACCGCCCTTGCCGGTCCGTACCTCCGTACCGTGCCGGGCCTCCACCCATGTGACGGGTTTTTTGCCGCCCTGCTCTCCGTCGCGTAGAGGCACGGAAGCCTCCGTCCACGCACAGCTCCGCCGCCCCGACACCACTATCCCGACACAAACCGGGCGTCGGCTCAGGGAAGAGCCGCCGCGACCGGACCGGTGTCCCTTGCTCGGCGCGCCGCGCGCAGCAGTGTTGATCAAACGCCAGGTGCGGCGCGCTTGCCGGCGAGCGTCGCCCGCGCGCCATGGGATGGGCCCGGGCTGATCGCGTCCGAAGCGCGGACGCTCAATCCATAGCTACTGAAGTGTGAGCACGCTTCCTTTCGGACCACGAGCCAGTGGGGGAACAGAATCCTGGTGGGCTCTCACCCTCAGGACGCGGGCCCGGCCGGGCGCACACCCAAACTCATGCGTCGGCTGGCCTGCGCGCAGGCTGGGGCTTGCCGGCCCGTTGCCCTGGAGCTTTGCGGGGCGCGCGCGGGCCTTTCGCGCGCGCCCCTGCCCCCTTGTCTCCCCCCGGGGGCCCGGAGGCTCGGGGAACAGCGGGCCTCGGAGGACGCGCCCGCGTCACGCGCTCCAGCGCCTTGATCTCGGCTTCGTCCAGCTCGCGCAGCTCGCCCGGGGGCATGTCGAGGACCAGCGGCCCAAACCCCACGCGCCGGATCTTTTCGACGTGGTGCCCCACTTCCTCAAACATCTTGCGCAGCTCGCGGTTGCGGCCCTCGATCAACACCATCTCGTACCAGGGGTTGTCGCCTTCCCGGATCAGCCCGATCTTTGCCGGCGCGGTCCTGACCCGGCCTTCGCGCGAGCCATAGCGGCCCCGCTCGATCATGACCCCGGTGCGCAGCTGCTCTAGCGCTTCTTCGCTCGGCCGCCCGCTCACCTTGACCAGGTAGGTCTTTTCCACCTGCGTGCTCGCCTTGGTCAGCAGGTTAGCGAGCGCGCCGTCGTTGGTCATCAGCAGCAGCCCTTCCGACAGGTAATCGAGCCGCCCCACCGGGTACACGCGGCCCGCGTTCTTGACCCGCTCAAAGAACTGCATCACCGTCGGCCGCCCTTCCGGGTCGCTCACCGTGGTCACAAACCCGCGCGGCTTATTGAGCATGTAGTAGCGGTGCCGCTCCGGGCCTTGCAGCAGCTTGCCGCGCACGCGTACGTGGTCGCGCTCGAGGTCGGCCTTGGTCCCAAGCTCGGTCACCAGCTTGCCGTTTACCTCGACCGCCCCTCCCGTGATGAGCTCTTCGGCCTTGCGGCGCGACGTGACCCCGGCAGCAGCGATGATTTTTTGCAGCCGCTCCTCAGCCATCGGCTTCTCCTGTCTCTACCGGGGGCGCGGCTTCTTCCCGGGCCAGGGCTGGCGGCAGCGGGCTCACGTCCGCCCCGGCTTCCTCGCCAAAGGCCCCCAACTCCCCTGCCATCTTTTCAAACTCTTCCATCGAGGGCAGCTCGGCCAGGTCCTTCAGCCCGAATCGCAGGAGGAACTCCCGGGTCGTCTTGTACAGGATGGGCCGCCCGACCACCTGTTTGCGGCCGGACGTCGTCACCAGCTTGCGGCTGATCAGCGAACCCAGCACTCCCCCTGAATCCACGCCGCGGATCTCCGCCACCTCCGGCGCGGTTACCGGCTGCTTGTACGCGATCACGGCCAGGGTTTCCAGGGCCGGCAGCGACAGCTTCATCGGCGGCTTCAGGCTTTTTGCAAACGCGCGAACCGCATCGTGGTATTCGGGCTTGGTGGCGACCCGGTAGCCCCCGGCGACCTCCCGGATTTCCA
>CALMAN010000055.1:6417-8205 GCA_937859835.1 uncultured Acidipila sp.
TCCCGCCCGCGCCCGCGCGTCGCGGCCGGCTCGCCCGCGCCTCCGCCCTCGCCCTCCGGGTTCTCGGCCGGAGCGGCGGAGGTCGGGAGCGCATCCTGCGAACCCGGGTCGCCCGCAAAGGGCAGCAGCGCGGGGCGCTCAGCCGCCCCGGCCACGGCTTCCTCCCCAAACAGGGCAACCAGCTGCGCCAACGTCACAGGCTCGTCCGCCGCGTAAATCACTGCTTCCACCTTGCCCCGCAGCCCCATCGCCCGCGCCCTTCGCTCCCCGCAACCCGGCGCCAAAAAAGAAAAGCGCTCCGGTCTATGGTACCGAAGCGCCTTGCGTGCGAGGGGGACGGGAAGCGCTCTAGTGCAGAAACAGGCGAAACGCCCAGAACAGCATGCCGGCCAGCAGCGCCGCCGCCGGCAGCGTCACCACCCAGGCCAGCACAATGTTGCGCACCGTGGACATCTGGAGCCCGCTGCCGTTCGCGACCATGGTCCCGGCCACCGCGGACGACAGCACGTGGGTGGTCGACACCGGCAGGTTAAACTGGCTGGCCATGATGATCGTGGTTGCCGCCACAAACTCCGCCGAAGCGCCCTCGGCGTACGTCAGGTGCGTCTTGCCGATCTTGGAGCCTACCGTGATCACGATCCGCTTCCAGCCCACCATCGTGCCCAGGCCCAGCGCCAGCGCCACCGCCACCTTGACCCAGGTCGGGATAAAGCGGGTGCTCTTGTCCAGGTAGCTTTTGTAGTTGGCAACCACCGGCGCTTCCCCGGCCGTCCACTTGACGGCGTGGGCCTTGCCGATCTCGCGCAGCGCCTCGCTTTCCAGGTACATGTCGTTGCGGACGTTGCGCTGCTGCGCGGCCGGCACATTGGCCAGCGACTTGTACTGGAGCAGCTCCTGCTCAATCTGCCCCGACATCTGCTGCAGCCCCACCATGGTTGCCGGGGTGAACTGCTTGGTGCGCACGTAGTCCAGCAGCGCGGTGCGGTCCGGGCTGCTCTGCTCCCTGGCCACTGCGGCCCCGGCCGGGTCCGCCGCCTGCCCGGTGCTTCCCGTCGGCGACGAGCCGTTCAACTGGGGCACGGACACCACCGGCGGCGCCCCTGCCGGCGCATGCGCGGCAAAAACCCGCTCGGCCTGTTCGCTGATGGCCGAAAACGTCGTCACCTGGCTGAAGCCCATGGCGTGGTTCAAGGCGTACGCGGTCGGCACCGTGCCGATCAGGATCAGCATGATCAGCCCCATGCCCTTTTGCCCGTCGTTGGACCCGTGGCCGAAGGAAACGCCGGTGCAGGTCAGGATCAAGAGGCAGCGAATCCAGAACGGCGGCGGCGCGTCGCCTTCCGGCGCCTTGTACAGGGCGGGGTTCTTGATAACACCCTTCAGCACGAGCAGGCAGATCGCCGCCAGCCCGAAGCCGATGAGCGGCGAAAAGATCAGCGCCTTGAACACGCCGATCGCCGTCGACCAGTCCACGCCGCTGGTGCCGTTTCTGCCGTTGATGAACTGGTTCGACAGCCCCACGCCGATAATGGACCCGATCAGCGTGTGCGAGCTCGACACCGGCAGGCCGAACCACCAGGTGCTCAGGTTCCAGATAATCGCGGCAATCAGCAGCGAAAAGATCATGGCAAAGCCGGCGCCGGAGCCGACCTGCAGGATCAGCTCCACCGGCAGCAGCGACACAATGGTGTACGCCACGCCGCCAGACGAAGTCAGCACGCCGATGAAGTTCCACATGCCCGAATACACAACCGCGATGTGCGGCTCCAGCGTATGGGTGTAGATCAC
>CALMAN010000056.1:0-8188 GCA_937859835.1 uncultured Acidipila sp.
GGGGCTCGTTCCCGACTTCCGCGGAGCGGCGTCCTCCGCATCGGAGATAGGCTGGGCACCCGGCAGACGCGCATACAAGCTCCTGCCGCAGGACAGTGTAGAAGACCGCACCGGCTTTGCGGGCCTGTATAAGTTCGGCGCTGTTGTTAATCCTGGGAAGTTCCGCTCGTCCGGCACAACCGCGCAGGTGGGCGGCAACTACCTCCTCTACGGCATGCTGAACCAGGCCTTGTACCGGACCAGCCGGGAGTCGAGCCGTGGACTCGATCTCACATCGGGCGTGGACTGGAGCCCCTCGGACCGCAACCGGACCAATCAGGTGACCGACGTCGGTTTGCGGCTGAACGAACCATTGCCGACTCATCTGCACAATTCGATTGGCCTGGCCTGGGTCCGCACCCGGATCGGCAGCGGCATCAAGCTGTCAGAACCGTTGCCGCCCCGGACCGCTGAGCATGGCATGGAACTCAACCTGCTCCTCGAGTTGCCGCGCGGCATTCTGGTCCAGCCTGTAGCGCAGGGCTACATCCACTCTGGTGGCACACTGGCGAATGTCTCTGTTTTCGGTGTGCACACCAAAGTCGATTTCTGAATCATGTGGCGCAACCATGCCAGCAGCGAGCAGATCAATGAGGAAAAGCGGGTCCGAGCGGAAATTGTATGGAGCCGCCTTTCTTTACACGATCACCGGCGGGTATCTGGACGCCTACTGCTATGTTCTCCATGGCCACGTCTTCGCGAATGCCCAAACCGGCAATATCGTGCTACTCGGTCTTGACCTGGCTGGGGGCGATCTCCGCTCTGCCCTGAGTCACTTGCCTCCTATCCTGACGTTCGCGGTGGGCGTGTTGGGTACGCTTTGGCTGCACGAGCACAGGAATCTTACGGCGGCACAGCTGCGCACCCTGGGCGCGTACATCGAGATCACTTTTTTGGCTGCACTCTTCTTCCTCGGCCCAAGAATCTCGGACTCGCTTGTTGTGCCATCGATTGCTCTTGTGGCGGCGGTGCAGGTCACCAGCTTTCAAGCCGTCAGCAATTGGAAGTTCAACTCCGCCATGACTACCGGGAATCTGAGAGCCACGTTGAACGCCTTTATACTTTGGCGTGCCGGCAAGGATACCGAGCAAAACCGGATGACTTTCCTGGCCACGGGCGCAATCTGCCTTTTCTTCGCGTTCGGCGCAGTGTTGGGCGGCGTTTGTAGCCGCTTCTTCCCACGCCAGGCGTTGCTGCCCTGCATCTTGGCGATCACCACCGCCGCGCTCCTCGGCATAGCGCGTGAACCGGAGTGACGATGTTCCGCGCCCCATCGCGTCAAGATTTCCAGGCCGTTGTGAGGGCGGAAGCGGAGCGGACTACGGTCTCGTCTGCGGATACCGCAGCAAGCTTTCGACGGAGCCGGAGGTCAGGACGCGGCTGGTTGGACGGCCTGTTTGGCCTACGACGGTGTGGGTAAGCGCTGGGCCAGAAGGGCTTCCGGCGGGGTGCGTACCTCGCCTTGTGAAGAGACGCGTATCCCGAGGCAACGCAACGGACCGTGTGCTACCGACCATAAAACCCCTGGCGCGTAGGAGCAGGGGTTTAGGGCAAAGATCGCGAGGTCCGAGCCCGCGGGTGCTATCAGTGTCTATCAGATTCCTTGCTGTTCCCCATAGCGCCGTTGACGTCCTAAACTAAGGCATGGCCCTGCTTCGCTCCGTCGGAACCACGCTCGAGATGATCAAGTGGGAGCACTCTGTGTTTGCGCTTCCCTTTGCCCTAACCGCTGCTGTGCTCGCAGCCGGCGGCTGTCCGCAGCCCAAGCAGCTGGTGTGGATCGTGGTGTGCATGGTTGCGGCGCGCTCGGCAGCGATGGCGTTCAATCGCTGGGCCGATGCTGCCTTGGACGCGGCCAATCCGCGCACCGCGATGCGGGCCATCCCGGCGGGCGCCTTGACTCGTGGCTTTGTGGGAGCTTTTACGCTGGTGTCGGCGCTGCTCTTTGTTCTGGCCGCAGCGCAGCTCAACCAGCTGGCGCTGCTGCTGTCTCCGCTCGCGCTTGCTCTGGTCCTGCTGTACTCCTACACCAAGCGCTTTACGCGCTGGTCTCACGTATTTCTAGGCCTGGCGCTCGGCGTCGCTCCTGCGGCAGCCTGGATCGCGGTACGCGGCGCGCTGGATAGCCGCATCCTGATCCTGTCGGCTGCTGTGGTGTTCTGGGTTGCGGGTTTCGACGTTTTCTACAGCTGCCAGGACGCCGAGCACGACCGCAAGTGCGGCCTGCACTCCCTGCCGGCCACCCTTGGCATTCCCGGCGCCTTCCGGGTTGCGCGCGCCATGCACCTCGCGATGCTGGCGCTGCTTCTGCTGCTGGTCCACCTGTTCGGCCTGGGATGGGCCGGCTGGACGGGAGTCGCGCTGGTTGCTGCTGTTCTCGGCTACGAGCACGCCATTATTTCGCCGCGCGATCTAAGCCGCATCAATGCCGCGTTCTTTACCCTGAACGGAATCGTGTCGATTCTTTTCTTTCTCGCCGTGACGACGGCTGTGTTTTTGGAGCGGCGGCACACCGGTTGACGCCGCTCCGTGAGCGCGCTACAAAGCAGAGCGGCGACCGGTAAGCAGCTGGATGAGCAGCACCGCGACGGCAAGCACCAGCAGAATATGAATGTAGGCGCCAATCGCGTGAAAGGTGACAAAGCCGATCAGCCAAAGAACGAGCAACACAACAAAGATAGTCCACAACATAGAAACGCTCCGCAAACAGGATTCATGGTTCCGCAGCACTAGAGTGCAAGCGGAGCCGCCCTGGTTGCGCGGGAGCTAGGCTGTGTTTCACTTCAGGACAGGAGAGCTATGCGTGTCGCGATCCAGGGAGAGCGAGGCTCCTTCAGCCACCAGGCGGCTTCTCGCTTTCTGCCCCACATCACGGAACTGCTTTGCTGCCCGCTTTCGGCGCAGGTCTTCGAGCGCCTGTCAGGAGGCTCGGCCGACGCCGCCGTGATCCCGATTGAAAACACGCTGGCAGGGTCCGTGCTCGAGCATTACGATCTGCTGCTGGCGAACCCGGTGCATATCCAGGCCGAACTGCTGGTAAGGATCCGGCACAATCTCATCGCGGCGCCGGGGGTTACGCTGCCCTCGGTCCGTGCGGTCTACTCGCACCCGATAGCCCTTGCCCAGTGCCGCAACTTCTTTGCCGCGCATCCCCATCTGCAGGCCCTGCCGTTCTACGATACGGCGGGCTCTGTGGCGCATGCAGTGCGCGCGCAGAATGCTGTGGCCGGGATCGCCAGCGAGGCGGCAGCCGGCGAGTACGGCGGGGAAGTGTTGCTGGCCGGTATCGAAGACCACGCCCGGAACTACACGCGTTTTCTTTTGCTGCGACGTGAGGCCGAGGTGGGCTTGGCTGATACGCCTGGGAACAAGGTGTCTCTCGCATTCGCCGTTCCAAACCAACCCGGCGCTCTGGCGGGTGCGCTGGGGATCTTTGCGCAGCGCGGCCTGAACCTGACGCGGCTGGAGTCGCGGCCTGTTCCGGGGTCGCCCTGGGAGTACGTTTTCTATGCCGACTACCAGATCGCTGCGGAGGAGCTTTCCCGGCCTGCACTGGCCGAGCTGGAAGCCCGCTGTTCGTTTGTCAAGGAGCTAGGCCGGTACTGGGCGGCGCTTCCCACCACGCAGCCCCTCGCTCCCGCGAACGACTAGCCTTTGTTCCGGAACGGTACCTCCGTGCCGGGCACGTGCTTTTTCCCTTAAGTCTCCGCCCCATTCCGCCGATACAACAGGAAACATGAGAGCAGCCGACGCGGTTCACACGGCTCCAGCATACCTCTGCTTTCTCGGCAGTCTGCTTCGAAACTGAAGCAGGCTGCCCGGTTTGTTCTGCATCCTTCGGGTATGTGCAGCGTCCAATAGAAGCAATCTGATAAAGGTACACTCATGTCTAATGACTTCCTCAGCATCATTCGTCCCAGCGGCTCAACGCAGCGCACCGAGCGTGACGAACGTCGTAGCGAAAAGAAGCGGGCGCTGCCGGTACTCCCTCTGCGGGACACGGTTCTCTTTCCCCACGCAGTTCTGCCGCTGACCGTAGGCAGGGAAGGATCGATCCAGCTGATCCAGTCCCTGGGCGAAGAGAAAACGAGCATTGTTGTAGCGCAGCGCGACGCGCGCATGGATGCGCCCCAGCCTTCGGATCTCCACACCTATGGAACCGTGGCGACTGTCCACAAAGTCGTCAAGATGCCGAACCAGAGCCTGTTTGTCTTCACCGAGGGTGTGGAACGAGTCAAACTGGACGACTTCGAGCAGCTTGAACCATTTATGACCGCCTCGATTGAGGCAGTTTCGGAACTCGCGCCGGTACCTGGCCCTGAGCTCGAGGCTCTCCAGCGCAACATTGTCTCGGACTTCCAGCAGATTGTGGCCGCATCGCCGACCCTGTCCGACGAGCTGCAAACCATAGCGGCTCAGATTGAGGATGGCGCGCGCCTGGCTGACTTTGTGGCTTCGTCGCTCCCCTTCCTGTCGACCGCCGAGAAGCAGGAGCTGCTTGAAACCGCTGACGTGCAAAAGCGGCTTGAGCGCGTCAACAAGCACCTGGCGAAAGAAGTCGAGGTTCAGTCGCTTCGCAACAAGATTCAGTCGGAAGTGCAGGATCAGGTACAGAACTCGCAGCGCGACTATTACCTACGCGAGCAGATGAAGGCCATCCAGAAGGAACTGGGCGAGGGCGATGAAGGCCAGCGCGACATCGAGGAGCTGCGCGAGAAGATCGAAGCCGCGGGTATGCCGGACGAGACTCGGAAGGAGGCGCTCAAGGAGCTCAACCGCCTGGCCCGGATGTCTCCGATGGCAGCAGACTACTCGCTCACCCGGAACTACATTGAGTGGCTGGCGATTCTGCCCTGGAGCAAGAGCACCGGCGGCCAGATCGACATCGCTGCCGCTAAGCAGGTCCTGGACGAGGACCACTACGAACTGCGTAAGGTGAAGGACCGCATCCTCGACTACCTTTCCGTGCGCCGGCTGAAGCCGGACATGAAAGGGCCGATCTTGTGCTTCGTCGGGCCTCCGGGCGTGGGCAAAACCTCGCTCGGCCGCTCCATCGCACGCTCACTCGGCCGGAAGTTTCAGCGCCTTTCGCTTGGCGGCATGCACGACGAGGCCGAGATTCGCGGCCATCGCCGGACCTACATCGGCGCTCTGCCAGGGCAGATCATTCAGAACATCCGCCGCGCAGGCAGCAATGATCCTGTACTCCTGCTCGACGAGATCGACAAGCTTGGCCGCGATTTCCGCGGGGATCCGTCGGCTGCACTGCTGGAAACGCTGGACCCTGAACAGAACGCTACCTTCCGCGACAACTACCTCGACCAGCCGTTTGACTTGTCGAAGGTGCTGTTTATCTGCACTGCGAACCAGCTTGATACCATACCCGAGCCGCTGCGGGATCGCATGGAGATTATTGAGCTTTCCGGCTATACCGAGGAAGAAAAGCGCCACATAGCCGAGCGCTACATCGTTCCGCGCCAGGTAAAGGAGAACGGCCTGACGCCGGAGCAGATTGAGATCCCGGAAGAAGCAATCGGCTACATCGTCCGGCATTACACGCGCGAAGCCGGGGTACGCCGGCTTGAGCAGCTGATCGGTACAATCTGCCGCAAGCAGGCGCGGCGGCTCGCCGAGGGCAAGCAGGACAGTCTGGTCGTGACTCCCGCGACCGTGCAGGAGTTCCTGGGCGGCATCAAGGTGCGGGTCGATACGGAGCTTGCTGAGCGTACCGCGCGCCCGGGTGTGGCGGTCGGCTTGGCCTGGACGCCTGCGGGCGGTGATGTGCTGTTCATCGAAGCCAACAAGATGAAGGGCAAAGGCGGCTTCACCATGACCGGCCAGATCGGCCAAGTCATGCAGGAGTCCATGCAGGCGGCGCTCACCTGGGTTCGTTCGAACGCTGCGTCGCTGGGCCTCTCGGAAGACTTTACCAAGGAGATCGACCTCCATATCCACGTGCCGGCAGGCGCGATTCCGAAAGACGGCCCGTCAGCCGGCGTTACCATGGCGACTGCCCTGGTCTCCCTCTTGACCGATCGTCCGGTACACCCGCTGATCGCGATGACGGGCGAGATCACCCTTTCCGGCAATGTTCTGCCGGTGGGCGGTATCAAGGAAAAGTTCCTTGCGGCCAAGCGCGCCGGCGTCCAGCATGTCATTCTTCCCGCGGACGTGAGGCAGAACGTGGAGGAAGATCTGCTGCCTGCCCAGGTCGAGGGCGTTGCGATCCACTATGCGCGTCGCATTGAGGACGTGCTCGCCATCGCCTTGCCGAAGAACGTGGTCGAGGAGCGGATCGACGAGGCAGTTCGCGAGGAAGTCCTGGAGCATGCGGACGCCTGAGACGGAGGCGTTGTGGGGAAGGGCCCGGCCGCGGCCGGGCCCTTTTTTGCACCAAAATCGATCATCTTCTGGCGCGTAGCAGGGAAACCAGCGGAGTCCGGCAGGCTTCCCGGATAATGGTGCGGAACAACAGTTGCTTCTTCCGCCGAGGCCTCATGGCTACACTTGCGCCTGCCAAGCAAAGGCAGGGCTCACTGATCCTTCGACACATGCCATCGCTTGATTCCCTTCGGGGACTCGCTGTGCTGCTGGTTCTGCTCTTTCATGGGTATGGGAGCTTCAACTGGCTGCCGGTGTACGGAGGTTTTTGGGGAGCGCTGCTCGCGTCGGTGGTCGGCTGCGGACGCTTTGGCGTCAACGTCTTCTTTGTTCTTTCCGGCTTTCTGATTACGGGCATTCTGCTGCGCAGCCGCGAGCGGGTCGACTTCTATCGCAACTTCTACATTCGCCGTGCGCTGCGCATTCTACCCGTGTACCTCCTGGTGCTGGTGCTGCTTTGGCTGCTCCACGCCATTGACCTGCGCTTCGCGCTTGCGGCGCTGCTGTTTTTGGCAAATTTCTCCCGCCTTTTCGGCGTGCCCATGACCGAGTACGGCGCGCTCTGGTCGCTCGCCGTTGAGGAGCAGTTTTACCTTCTCTGGCCTACCTGTGTGCGCCGTTTGCGTGACCGCACTCTGGCTCGCCTGCTCGTCGGGGTCCTTTGCATTGAGCCGCTGCTCCGGCTGCTTGCGGCACACCTGAGCAGCCGCATCGACATCCACTACAAAACACCCTTTGTGCTCGACTTTCTCGCCTACGGCGCGCTTCTGGCGCTGCTGGTCGAGCGCCGCCGCATCCACGCCGAGAACGTGCGCCGTATCGGGCTCGTGCTCCTCGGTACAGGGGCGGCCGCGGGCCTTCTGGCAATCTGGTGCGGCGCCTTCCACAACAACTCAACGGTGGACGCACTTGCCGATCTGCCGTTTACCTGGGGCACCTGCGGTCTGCTGCTCCTGGGCTTGCGACGGGATCATAGCCGTTTCGAGCACACCGGGAACACGGAAGCCACAGGACCGCTGGCCTTCTACGGGTACATCAGCTACGGTCTGTATCTAATTCACGTAGAGGTATTTACGCTGGCCAAGCGTTTCGTTGTCGCCCACGTGCAATCCCAGGCGCTCGACAATCTCGCGTTCTACTCCGCCGCGCTTGCGATCGCGATCGCGGTCGCGACCGGGATTGCATGGCTCTCGCGCCGCTACTTCGAAGCCCCCATCCTTAGCCTGAAGAACAAGTGGCAAGACCGCTTTGCGCGCCCAACTGCGCCTCCGCCGGCGCCTGCCCCCGTCTCCTCCTGATCGCGTGAGAGCGTGGCTCTGGTTCCGCTTCTCGCACCAACTCAACGATGGAGCTCAACGACAGCGTCGACCACTTTCTCGGGCTTCGACCTGCGCTGGAGCGGGCGCCCGCTCCCTGGGTCGGCGTGACCCGGTGCTTGCTGCGCCAGGCGCACGCTGACCAGCTTGGACACTACGGGCTCCTGCATCGTTTCGCCGGAGATTAGGTCGGCAGCCGACATCATGCGTTTTGAGTGGGTCACCATCATGAACTGCGTTTCAGCGGCCATGGAATGCAACATCTCGGCGAGCCGGCCGACGTTGGCCTCGTCCAGCGGCGCGTCCACCTCATCGAGCACGCAAAAGGGCGCGGGCTGGTACATAAAAATGCCCATCAGCAACGACAGTGCGGTGAGTGCTTTTTCGCCGCCCGAGAGCAGAAAGACATTTTGCAGCTTCTTGCCCGGAGGCTGCGCGACGATGTCAATGCC
>CALMAN010000056.1:8198-14467 GCA_937859835.1 uncultured Acidipila sp.
GCTCAAAGACGCGGCCGAAGTTTTCGTTGATACGCGCAAACGCCTCGTCGAACTTGGCGCGCGAAACCCCGTCGATCTCCCGAATGGTCGAGCGGGTGTTCTCGATCGAGTCGAGCAGGTCCCGGCGTTGCGTTTCAAGAAATCCGTGCCGTTCTTCGGTTTCCCGGAACTCTTCCAGCGCCATCATGTTCACGGGGCCCATGGCCTCAAGCCGCCGCTTCATCTCGCGGCAGGATGCTTCTTCTTCAGCCAGCTGCTGGGGCAAGAGCCGGTGAATCTGCGCCGCGTCCGGGACAGCCTGTTCGGCTGCTTCCCCTTCGGGCGCGTGCGCAACCGCTGCGCGCAGCGCATCTGCCTCAACACCCAGCTCTTCCACGCAGCTCACAGTTAGGTGTCGAAGTTCCACGGCAAGCCGTGCCGAAGCAGTTTCGCGCACTGCGCGGGTTTCCCGCGCCGCTTCCAGCCGCACCCGCCGCTGCTTTAGCTCCGCTTCCAGGTCGCCCAGCCGGGCTCGCAGCGTGGCCGCCTTTTCACTCAGCGTTTGCACCTCCGACTCGGCGGCTGCGCTTGTGGCCTGTAACTCCTCTTCACGGCGGGCAAGGAGGGTGTTCTCCCCAGCACGCTTGGCTCGCTCCTCCGCCACGACGGCAAGCTGGGCTTCGAGCCCCGCCGCCCGGCGCTCGTGATCAGCAAAAGCCCGGTCCATGCGCGTGAAGCTTGCTTCCGCGCCCCGGCGCCGCTCTTCGAGTCCAGCCAGCTCCGCTGCCACCGCGGCTGCTTCTGCTTGCGCCAGATCGCGCGCGCTGCGCGCCGCCGCGACTTCCTCCTGCAAGCCGGCTGTTTTGGCTTCGAGTGCCGCGTGCGCCCGCTCCAGCTGCTCGGCTTCCTCGGCTTTGCGCGCAATCAGTTCGGCCTTTTCCCGATGACGGGTGCGCGCCCGTTCGCTTTCGAGCGTCCACTCAGCTAGCCGCCGCTCCAGCCGCTGCTTTTCCCCCTCCATCTGCCGCAGCGCTGCCGCTTCGTGCGCGCTTTCCCGTTCCGCACTGCGGCGCTGTTCGGCACGGTCATCGATGGCGCGGGTCAGCTCGGCGAGCGTGTGCACCGACACTGCTGCTTGGAGCTCGGCGGCGGCCAGCTCTGCTTCCACGCCGGCCAGCCTGGTTCCAGCTTCGCGTAACTCCCGCTTCAGGGCGAGCGGACCTTCGGCGCGCGGCTTGCCGCCGGTTACCGTGACGTTGTGGAAGCACTCACCGCTCGGGGCCAGAAAGAACGCGTCTGGATTCTCAAGCGCGAGAGCTCTCCCAACCTCGGCATCGGCTACAACGTAGCCGTCGCGCAGCTTGGGCAGAATCACTTCGAGCGACTTCCCAAAGCCGTCGAGCACACGAACGCAGTGCTTCAGGCCGACCACGCCCTGCTGCGGCTTGAGGCCGGCGTTCTCATCGACGGCAAAGGAAAACCTGGCCTGAGCGTCATCGGGATGGACCAGAAACGTGGCACGGCCGTCCACGCCGCCGCCGGGCCCGCCCTTGAGCAAGCGCATGCCCTCATCGGCCGCGTCCCAGCTCGTGACGACGATAAAGTTTAATTCTTCGCGCAGAAACTCATCGACTACTGACTCGTATTGCTCGCCCACTTCCAGAAAGTCTGCCAGCGTGCCGACCGGTTTCAGGTTCCCGGCCAGCGTTTGAGCACGCAACAGCTTCTTGACCGTGTCGGTTGAATAGCTGTGTTCCCGAAGCAGTGCTTCGAGCGAATCGCGACGGCCGGCCAGCGTCGCCCGTTCGGCCCGCAGGCTGTCGCCGCGTCGGCGGACCTCCATCTCCTCGTTGCGCTTCCTCTGAGCTTCAGCGCGGAGCCCGGCCAGCTCTGCTTCGAGCCGCTGGAGCGCTTCGCTTACACTTTCAAAGCGAAGCGATACCTGCCCGCGTTGCAACCCGAGCGACTCAAGATCCCGGTGGGCGGCCTGGAGCTCCACGTTTAACCGCTGCGCGTCCCGGTCCGCGGAGGCGAAGCCCTCCTCCGCCTGGGCGTGCTCGCGGCGCACCTGCCCCAGGCGGTGAAGCAGCTGGGTCAGGTCGCGGCGCGTTGTTTCTACCCGGCTCTCGGCTTGCCCAACGGCAGCGATGGACTCACGCGCGGTCGCTTGCCGGCGCGCGGCTTCGGTGCGCATTGCCATCGCTTGGCCTGCGGCGGAGGCGAGAAAGCTGCGCCCCTCCTCGCGCTCAGCCCCGAGGGTGGCAAGCTGTCCGCGCGCCTCGCGCAGCTCCGCCGTTCCTGTTTCGGCGCGTGCGTCCAACTCCCGGACCCGTTCCGCGTTGCCGGCCCGGCGACTGCGCGCCCGCTCCAGCTCGACGGCGCTTTCCCGCGCCAGGCGCGCCTGCTCCCTGGCCGCGGCATCCAGGGCGTACCCGTGCGCCTGGCCTGCCGCGGCCTCGGCCTGCAGCCCATCAATCTCGCCGGCGCGGGCGTCGATCTCGACCGAAAGCGCCTTGATCTCCTCGGCAAGCAGGGCAGACTGCTCCTCCGTGTCTGCCAGTCTGCTCGCCAGCACGGCTCGCAGGCGCGCGCGAAACTCTTCGCGCAGCACTGCGTAGCGCTCTGCTTTGCTCGCCTGGCGCCGCAGGGAAACCAGTTGACGCGCGACTTCTTCAAAAATGTCATCGATCCGGGCCAGGTTTTGCCGCGCCTGCTCCAGCCGCAACTCCGCCAGGCGCTTCCTGGTCTTGAAGCGCGTGATTCCCGCGGCTTCCTCAATGATGGCGCGGCGGTCGTGCGGCTTCGAGCTGAGCAGTTGCCCGATGCGCTCCTGGCCGATGATCGCGTACGACTCCGGCCCGAGGCCGGTCCCGATGAATATGTCGCGGATGTCGGCCAGGCGGCAAAGCTTGCCATTGAGAAGGTACTCGCTGTCTCCGGTGCGGAAAAGCCGGCGCGCGACCACGACTTCGCCCTGCCTTGCGACGCGGGCAAACCGGCGTCGCCGTATCCGAAGCACCACCTCGCTTTCCCCTGCCGCCTCGGCCTCGCTCTCGGCCGCGCCATCTGCCTGGCCTTCGTCCCGCTCAGCAGGGGCAAAGCCCGGCTGGGATGCGGCGACGATCTGCTCGGCTTCCCGGGCTGAGGCTGCGCGCAGCGCCGGCTCATCCCAATCGCCATCGGGAAGCCTAGCTTCGGACGCGGCGCCGAGGTCTTCGTTCCGGGGCTCCGCGACGTCAGGATCCATCAGCGTGATCGAGACTTCGGCCATGCCCAGCGCCCGGCGGTCGCGTGTGCCGGCAAAGATGACATCTTCCATCTTGCCGCCGCGCAAGGTTTTCGCACTCTGCTCACCTAGTACCCAGGTGATCCCGTCAAGAATGTTCGACTTGCCGCACCCATTGGGGCCCACCACCACCGCGATTCCGTGGCCAGGCAGCGCGACCTCCGTTTTGTCGGCGAAGGACTTGAAACCAAGAATCTGAATCTTCTTCAGCTTGAGCAAGGGCGGGGAGTGCTCCAGAAAAACGTAGATTGAGCCCAGACTAGCGCTCACCCACCCGGGACGCAAGACGGACGAACCATCCATGGCACCGATTGCCGTGGATAAAGCGGGCCGGAAATTTGGCAGCGAATTTGCTCGCCCGTACGCATCACAACTGGGGATGCGAACGCTCCTACGTACAGAGGATTCGGAAGCGACCGAAGCGCGGCTGCCGAATTCGCCCATGCAGCGGAGCCGGCAGCTTTGGCTTCTCTGGCTCAAGCCCAGGGTGCAGTCGGGAGGGCTGCTGCTGCTGTACGTGCTGGCGACGGTTCAGTTTATCGGCTCCTACATCTATCTGGAGTTCCCGTATGTAGACCTCCAACGGTGGGAGTACGGATTTGAACGGCTGCCGTTTCAAACGCGGCTGCTGCTGGCGCCCTTGTACCGGGCGGTCGACACGGCTCCCTGGGCCATCCAGTACGCTTCCAAGCTTTCGCGCAACAACTACTTCTTTCCCCGCGGCATTGTCGCCGGCACGGTGTTGGAGTTCGCTGTCGGGATCGTGTGCGTTCTCGCCAGCGGGTTGGTCGCGGTAAAGCTTTACGATGCGGGCACGCGTACCAATCTGCTGCGGCCGCTCGTGTACCCCATCTTTCTCGGCCTGTGCACGGTGCTTTACATCGTGCACACCGTCCAGAACTTCCGCTACGTGTACGACATGCCCAGCCTGCTGGCTTTCTCGATCGGCTTCTACCTTATCTACTTCCGCAAGCCGGTCGCCTGGTTTGTGCTTTTATTTGCCATTGCCACGTTGAACCGCGAAACCACCCTGCTGCTTCTGCCCTTTTGGGCGATCTCTGAAGCGCTTGGACCAGACGGCCGGGTTCGCTGGCGAACCTTGCTGAGCTTGCGCGTCCTGGGCGTGCTGGCTCCGCTTAGCATGTACTGGCTGGTGTGGCACCATGTCGTGTACGACCTGTTTGCGACGAACACATCCGAGTACTACCCGCGCATCCTGTTTAACCTGCGCTGCTTTACGCGCCTGCGATACTGGCCCCAGCTTGCGGCGGCTTTTGGATTTAGCTGGCCGTTTTTGATCCTGTTTTACCGGCGCATCCGGGATGCCCATCTCCGCGCCTGGGTTTTGGTGCTGCCGCTGTGGTACGTCGTGATGTTGTTCTGGGCCATCGTGACCGAAACCCGCGTCTTCGGCGAGTGCGTGCCGTTTCTTGCGCCGGTGCTGGCGATCATTGCCGAAGAAGTCCTGTCGGAAAAGGCGCTGCGTCTGCGCTACCGGGACGGCAGAACCCGCTACGAAGCGCTCCGTGCAGCCCGGCGGGCAGCTTAGGTTGCTCAGGCTTTCGAAGTTGGCCGCAGCAAAACCTCGCTGACAAAGCTTTGCGGCTCCTGCCGCACCAGCATTTCGACGACATCGGCAACGTCCCGGGGCTGGATCTTGCGCGCCGCGCGCTCATCCTGGGCGTCCATTCCGCCGAAGCCCGTGTTCACCGAGCCCGGAGCAATGGCAGCGACCCGCACTCCATGGGGTCGCAGTTCTTCTGCCACCGAGTAGGTGAGCCCGTTGAGGCCCCACTTGGAGGCCGCGTACGCGGCGCCCTTGGCCAGAGGGTTGCGCCCGGCCAGCGACGAGATGTTGATGATGTGCCCGGCCCCGGCGGCGACCATCAAGGGCGCGACCGCGCGCATCAGCAAGAACGGGCCGCGCAGGTTGGTTTCGAGCGTTTCATCCCACTCGGCCGGCGTCATCTCGTAGAACGCTTTGCCGATGCGGCCTACCCCCGCGTTGTTGACCAGCACGTCGCAACGCCCCCACTGCTCCCGCAGCCTGGCTCCAAACCCATCCACCGCCGCACCATCCCGAAAGTCGACCGAGGAGACGCTGGCCTGGCCGCCCTTGTCCCCAATGGCGGCCGCCACGGACGCAAGCCTCGCCTGGTCGCGCGCAAGGAGCACGACATGCGCCCCCAAAGCCGCCAGCCGATAGCTGATCGCTTCGCCGATCCCGCGCGCCGCCCCTGTCACCACCGCTACCTGGCCGGAAAGTACCACTTCTTGCCTCATGACATAAGAGATGCTGGGCGGCTACGGGGGCGCCCAAAGGCGGAGGAAACAAACCGTGAGTTTCTAAGGGAGGCAGTTGTGCGTTATAAGAGGGAGGTACGGTTCCGGCTGGGTTTGTTCTTTGTTCGTCGAACGAAAGCTGCGCGGACAGTGCACTTCACAAGAGCAATCCCAGATCTCCACAGGAGCGTCGCATGAAAAAGGTTGTTGTTGCCTCGCTGCTCGCGTTTGCGACCAGCACCCTTGCTGCACTGCCTGCCGCCTATGCGCAAGACCAGACCAGCGCCGGCACCAGCGGCACCAGCGCCCAGAGCGGTCAAATCACCATCAAGGATCCTGCCGAGTACAACGCGTACACCAATGCTGTCGGCCAAAGCTCTCCGGCGGCAAAGGCTTCCGCGATCGAAGCTTTCCTCCAGCAGTACCCCAACTCTGTCGTAAAACAGGACATGCTCGAGCAGCTGGTCGGCGCGTACCAGCAGGCCAATGACACGCCCAAGACCGTCGATGCAGCCCGCCGCCTGCTTCAGGTCGACCCCAGCAATCTTCGCGCGCTGACCTTTATTGTGTATGTCGAAAAGCAGCAGGCGCAGGGCGACCAAACCAAGCTGGATGACGCTGCTTCGCTCGCGCAAAAGGGACTCGCCGCGACCAAGCCCGCCAGCATGAGCGATGCGGACTTCCAAAAGCTCGACAACCTGGCCAAGCCCATCTTCTATAG
>CALMAN010000056.1:14477-14801 GCA_937859835.1 uncultured Acidipila sp.
CCGCAAAAAAGGATCCAAAGGACGCAATCGACTCCTACCAGTCTGAGCTGAAGGCCTACACCGATCCGACGCAGACCCAGACTGGCCCCGGCCTTCTCGACACCTACCTGCTGGGTCAGGCCTACCTCCAGCAAGACCCAAAGGATCTGGTCAATGCAGTCTGGTTCCTCACCCGTGCCGCGCAGTTTGCGCAAGGGCCTTCCAAGGATCAGATCGAGAAGGCGGCTGAGTATTGGTACAACAAGTACCACGGCGCCATGGACGGCTTTGACCAGGTGAAGACCCTGGCCCAGGCGAACCTGATGCCCCCGGCTGATTACAAGC
>CALMAN010000057.1 GCA_937859835.1 uncultured Acidipila sp.
TCCCTGGCGTCACCACGCTGGCAAAGTTCTTTGGCCGGCGCTTTGTCGCCCAGGACCAGCAAACCATGGTCGAGCAGGCCCAAGGTTTGCGCTACGACCCCGCCCTGATGCTGATCGACGACGCAGACCGCCCTGCCCGGTGGTACTTCGCCTTGAAGCAGGCGCGGCTCGAAGGCTCCGGCAAGCACCCGCTTTCCGGCCCCGTCACCCTGCGCTGGCGCTCCTGAGGGAGCCCGCGTTCTGCCCCCAAACAAGAAAAAGCCGGGAAGCTTCCCGGCTTTTTCCACACACCCGCGCGCCCGGTCTTATCCCCGGCCGTTGTACCCACGCGCATACCCCTTCAAAAAGGCATCGCGGTATTCCTGCTTGAACTGGTCGCGCGGGTAGTTGCCCGGCGAATCCGGCACGTGCTTGAACGTGTCCACGTGCGTCGGACGGTAGCTGTGCCCGTTTTGCCGGTCACTTTGCCCCTGCGCCACCCCGGCAGCCCAGCCCTGGCGGGCGCCGTACATCGGACGCCCCTGCTGCTCGTGGTACACGTCCGAATACCCGTTCGGACCCTGTCCCCAATGCTGATCGTCATACTGCCCATATTGGGCAACCGCCATGGCTCCGCTCAATGCCAGCGCAGCCGCTGCTCCTGCCAGTTTCACGGTCCAGATTTGCTTCCTCATCATCGACCTTCTTTCTAGGCGCAGCGTCTGGCTGGCCCCTTAGAACACCCTTAAAACACCATTTGGCACACTATGGGAATCGGCCTCCATCCCAGCCTGCTCGCGCTGGGCAGCTTGCGCCTTTGGGGGCCGCTCCCTCGTTTCGACAGTGAGAACCCGGCTCCATCGCAAAGGATGCGTTACTTTCTTGGAACATCTCCGGCGCCCGCATCGAGCGCTGTTGCCACAAGCCGGGCTGCCTCGCCCGCGATCTCCGGCGCGTCGCCAAAGCCGGCGAGCCACTCAACCGCCGGCTCCCGTCGAAACCAGGTCATCTGCCGCTTGGCATAGTTGCGGTGTCCCTGCTGCACCTTGCCGATCGCGTCCCGCTCCCCGAGCGTACCCGCCAGTACGGCGGCCGCCTCCTTGTAGCCGAGCGCCCCCAAGGCCTGCGCGTCTGCCCCGTACGCAGCCTGCAACCCGCGCACCTCTTCGACGAGCCCCCGCCGAAACATCTCCGCCGCCCGCCGGTTGAGCCGCTCGTACAAGACAGCCCGGGGCGGGTCGAGCCCCAGCCTCAGCAGCCGAAAGCCCCGCAGCGGATCGCGGCCGCCACGCCCGGGCGGCGCCGGCAGAAGCAGCGCCACCTCGAGCGCCCGGATCAGCTTCGGCTCGTCCCCGGGATGAATGCGCGCCGCGGCCTCGCCGTCCAAACGCCGGAGCAGCCGGTGCAGATAGCCGGGTGGGCGCCCGCGCGCCGCCCGGCCAAGCCGCTCGCGCAAAGCCGGGCAGCGCGGGGGCAGGGGCGCCAGGCCCTCGGTAAAGGCGCGCAGGTACAGCCCGCTTCCACCCGAAACAATCGGCAAGCGCCCCCGCGCTGCCACTGCGCCCGCCGCCTGCCGCGCCGCCCGGGCCCAGTCCCCCGCGGTCATGCTTTCCGTCGGTTCCACGAGATCGAGCAGGTGATGCGGGGCCGCGGCGCGCTCGGCGGCTGTTGGCTTGGCCGTCCCCAGTTCCATCCCGCGGTACACCGCAACCGCGTCGCAGGAAAGGATGTCGCCGCCGAACTCCCCGGCCAGCCGCAGCGCGAGCGCCGTCTTCCCGCTCCCGGTCGGCCCCAGCACGATGACCAGCAGCGGATCGGGCACCGGGGCTAGAAGCGCCACCAGCCCGGAGGGAACAGCGCGTGCGCGGGCGCCCGCAGCACCGCCAGCAGCAGGATCGCCGCCGCGATCAGCACCAGCCCCACCGCCTGCCGGCGCCGCGTCAGCAGCTCGCGCCCGTCCATTACCGGATGCCCTCGCGGTCGTTGTACATGAAGTAAAAGCGCAGCTCCAGAAACGGCCCCTTGAAGTTCTTCGGCAGCTGCGGAAAGGGTGCCGCGCCCACAATCCCGCCCCACGCCGCGCGATCCAGCGAAACATCCCCGGACGGCCCTTCCAGGTGCATCTCCTTTACCGAGCCGTCCTGCATGATCTTGAAGCGGATCAGCACGTGCCCCTGCTTCGAGATCGGCGGCTGCGCAACCTCCGGGATGATGGGGTACCAGGCGCGCTTGGTGTCGTAGATGACTCGCTGGATATAGGGGCCGAAGTCCACGCCGAGGGTGTCGGACAGCACATCTACCGCGCCCTGGTTCCCGGGGTGCTGCGAGGGTGCGTTCGCGCCCATGTCTCCCCCGGACAGGCCGCCCCGCGCCGCCTGCCGGGCTGCCTGCTGCACGGCCTGGCCGGGCGTCTGCTCGGGCGTGGCAAAACTCGGCTTGGTGGGCTGCGGCTTGGGCGCTTCGATCGTGGCCGCTTCCCTTGGCGGCACCGGCGGCGGAGCGGCCGGAGCGGCCGGCTGCTGTTGCTGTGCCGCAGCGGGCGGCGCCGGCTTCGCGGGCGCCGGGTGCGGCGCGGGCGGCCCCGCCG